>JAQXIR010000166.1 GCA_029007885.1 Lachnospiraceae bacterium
TCAATCACACGGTTTAATTCTTCTTTTCCGCTTGTTTCGAACGCAACCGCCATTGTTGCAATTCCCTGTTTGCTGGTTCTTGTATTGACGCTTAAAATGTCAATGTTTTTCTCGGTAAGTGCCTTTGAAATATCTGCCAGAAGCCCATTTCGATTATTTGCATAAATGCAGATTTCTGCCATATATTTCTCATTGTTTCCGCTTTCTGATGTGTGTTGCCAGTCAGCATCAATCAATCTTGCCCTGTCAAATTCAGGAAGATTCAATATATTGATACAGTCTGTTCTGTGAATGGAAACACCACGCCCCCTGGTAACAAAACCGACAATTTCATCACCCGGTACAGGATTACAGCACTTGGAAAAACGAACGGCAACATCATCAATTCCTTTTACGATAATACCGTTCTTCGATTTCTTCGGCTGCATAGCCTTTGCCTGGGAACTCTCTTCAACAGCTGCAATAATCTCTGCATCGGATACTACCTTTTTATGGTCACGCTCGTAGAATTCAACCATTTTGTTTGCAATCTGACCTTCTTTTAAGCCTCCGTGTCCGATTGCTGCCAAAACAGCATCCCACTCTTTAAATCCAAACTTTTTCATGATACCGTCCATATATTCCGGTTTCATGATTTCTATCATATCTATGGTCTTTGCTTTACAATATGCCGCAAACAGTTCTTTGCCTTTTATGATATTGTCTTCTTTTAATTCATTCTTAAACCACTGATTGATTTTATTCTTCGCCTGTGTACTTTTGGCAACTTTTAGCCAGTCACGGCTTGGTCCCTTAGAATTCTGGGAGGTAATGATTTCCACACGGTCCCCGTTACAAATCTGATAATCAATCGTAACCAGTTTACCGTTTACTCTCGCACCGACCATTTTATTACCGACCGCACTGTGAATATTATAGGCAAAATCAATCGGTGTACTTCCCGCCGGAAGATTTTTTACTTCGCCTGTAGGCGTGAAGCAATATACACTGTCCGAGAAAAGATCCAGATCGCTTTTTAACAGTTTCATGAATTCTTTATTGTCGGACATGTCTTTTTGCCACTCTAAAATCTGACGAAGCCATGCCAGCTTTTCTTCTTCCTGTGCTTCTACCTTTTTACCGTCGGAAGCCTCTTTATATTTCCAGTGCGCTGCAATACCAAATTCCGCCGCCTTATGCATTTCAAACGTACGAATCTGTATTTCAAACGGCTGTCCTTTCGAACCGATTAACGTTGTATGAAGCGACTGGTACATATTTGCCTTCGGCATGGCAATATAATCTTTAAAACGACCCGGTATCGGCTTATACATTTCATGAATAACGCCGAGTGCCGCATAACAGTCTTTGACTGTATCCACAATAATACGAACCGCAAACAGATCATATATCTGGTCGATTGTTTTATTCTGATTCTTCATTTTTTTATAAATACTGAAGAAATGTTTCACACGTCCGTCAATCTGTGCCTTAATTCCGGCATGATGAATATGCGTACTGACTTCCGCCACAATTTCCTCGATGTATTTTTCCCGTTCGCTTTTTCTTGCAGCAATTTTATCTACCAGATCGTAATATACATCCGGTTCCAGGTATTTTAAAGAAAGATCATCCAGTTCTACTTTGATTTTGGAAATACCGAGTCTTTGCGCAATCGGGCAATAAATATCCAGGGTTTCTCTTGCAATACGCTGTTGCTTTTCCGGAGGCATATGTTTGAGCGTGCGCATATTATGCAGGCGGTCAGCCAATTTAATCAAAATTACTCTGATATCCTTTGCCATCGCCAAAAACATTTTACGCAGGTTCTCTGCCTGAAGTTCCAGTTTTTCTGCCGATTTATCCGCAATCTTTTCCTGTTCTTCTCCGGATAATTGTAACTGTTGCAATTTTGTTACACCATCTACAAGCAGTGCAACGTCATCTCCGAATTCTTCCCGGATTTCCTCAATTGTCATGATGGTGTCTTCCACAACATCATGAAGAAGACCCGCCACGATGGTTTCTTTATCCAGTTCTAGATCGGCAAGAATGATTGCCACATATAAGGGATGAATAATATACGGTTCTCCCGATTTACGAACCTGATCCTTATGTGCCTTTGATGCAATCTGATATGCCTTCTGAATCATGGAAATATCATCAGACGGGTGGTATTTTTTGACACGCGCAATCAGATCGTCGTAGAGTTCTTCCGGACTTAAGTATTCCTTTAAAGACTCTATACGGCCATCGTCGATTACAACGCTGCTTTTTTCAGTTTCTGCTTTCACAAATTTGTCACTATCCATACGTAATTCCTGCCTTTACATTATGCAAAATTCCTTTTCACATTATGTATGAGCCGTTTCTATTTGCCCGGATAAATGATTGCGGATTTTAAGCAGTAATCTTTGATTTTTTCTCTGCCGTTTAATCCGGCAAGTTCCATTAATACAACCACTCCAACTACTTCTCCGCCAAGTGATTCCACAAGACGAATCATCGCCTCCGTGGTTCCTCCTGTTGCAATCAAGTCATCTACGATTAAAACCTTTTGTCCGGGTTTTATGGAATCCTTATGCATTTCAATCGTTGCTTTTCCGTATTCCAGCTCGTAACTGGTTTCTACTGTCTCACAGGGAAGTTTTCCTTTTTTTCGAATCAGGACAAACGGTTTATGCTGATTATAAGCAATCGGTGTTCCGAAAATAAACCCTCTTGATTCTGCTCCTACTACAACATCATATTCTAAATCTTTTACAAGATCCTGCATGGTGTCAATTGCAAGGCTAAGTCCGTCTGCATCCTGTAATACACTCGTTACATCTCTGAAAATAATTCCCGGTTCCGGGAAATCCGGTATACTTCTGACATATTCTTCTAATTTTTTCATCTGAAAGCACTCCTTTATCCGTTTCCTCTTAAAAGAAACATTATTTTCATTATATAGTTAATTTCATTCTTCGTCAATTCTGAAACTGGCTGTTATAAAGCGTTGCATAGAACCCGTTTTTCTTAAGCAGTTCTTCATGTTTGCCCTGCTCTATTACTTTTCCGTCACGCATAACCAAAATAATGTCAGCATTCCGAATTGTGGAAAGTCGGTGAGCTACAATAAAACTGGTTCTCCCTTCCATCAGTTTGGCAAATGCATTCTGAATCTTTAATTCCGTGCGGGTGTCGATTGAGGAAGTTGCTTCATCCAGAATTAACATTGGCGGAAGGGATAGCATAATTCTTGTAATACACAATAACTGTTTCTGTCCTTGGGACAGCATTCCGCCTTCTTCACCAATAATGGTATCATATCCGTTCGGAAGACGTTTGATGAAGGAATGGGAATGAGCCGCTTTTGCCGCCGCAATCATCTCTTCGTCGGTGGCATCTTCTTTTCCCATCTTGATATTTTCCCGCACCGTAGCGTTTTTCAGCCATGTTTCCTGCAGCACCATACCATAATTTTTCCGCAAAGATTTTCTTGTCAAGGAACGAATGTCCTTTCCGTCTACACAGATATTTCCGCCATTCACATCATAAAAACGCATCAAAAGATTAATAAATGTCGTTTTTCCGCATCCGGTCGGACCGACAATCGCTACATTCTGTCCCGGTTTTACATCAAGAGAAAAATTTTCAATCAGCGGCTTATCCGGCACATAAGAAAACGCGACGTCAAAACAGGATACATTTCCCTGTGCCTGCGTTAGTTCATAGGCGTTGTCATCTTCTTCTGCCTCTTCCTGTTCTTCCATCAGTTCAAAAATTCTTGCGGCACAGGCAAGTGCATTCTGCAATTCGGTAACAACACCGGAGATTTCATTAAACGGTTTCGTATATTGATTTGCGTAACTAAGGAAACAGGACAGTGCTCCGACCGTCATATTACCGCCGATTGCCGCCATGGCACCGGTCACCGCAACCAGTGCATATACAACTGAATTAACAAATCTTGTACAAGGATTGGTAAGAGAAGAAAAGAAAATTGCTTTTAAGGAACATTTCTTCAATCTTTCGTTAATTTCATCAAATTCTTCTATTGCCTGTTTCTCATGTGCAAAGGCTTTGACAACCTTTTCATTGCCGATCATTTCATCAATATAGGCTGTTTCCTCTCCTCTTGTCTGTGATTGTAAACGGAACATGGAATACGTTCTTTTGGCAATAAAATTTGCCACGAACAATGACAATGGTGTTACCAATACTACAAGTACCGTAATCTTCCCATTGATAGTAAGCATAAATCCCAGTGTCCCAAGAATCGTCACAACTCCTGTAAAAAGCTGAGTAAATCCCATTAACAATCCATCTGCAAATTGGTCTACATCCGTAATAATCCGACTTACAATTTCCCCGTACGGATGTTCATCAAGATATTTTAACGGTAATCTTTGCAGTTTTTCAAATGCTTCATTACGAATATCCTTGACAACCTCATACGTCACTTTATTATTGATGATATTCATAAGCCATTGGGCCACAGCCGTAAGCAGGACAAAACAAACTACCTGTTTTAAGACTAAGACAATATAAGTAAAATCAACATTCCCGTAAATAATACGGTCAATTGCTCTTCCGATGAGAATCGGTACATACAGTGTAAAGGATACCGTAACAAGCGCAAGCAGAATCGAAAGCACCATCAAAAACAGATATCGTTTCAAATAATGCAGGACTTTTTGAATCGTCTTCATGATACCTGTTCCTCCTTTTTATATTGAGAATCATAAATTTCCCGATATACTTCACAGTTTTGCAAAAGTTCTTCGTGTGTTCCCTTTCCGACCAGTTTTCCGTCATCAAGCACCAAAATGAGGTCTGCATGGCGTATAGAAGATGTTCGCTGTGATACAATAAACACTGTTGGATGATAAGAAAGTTCTCGTATTGATTTTCGCAAAGATGCATCTGTTGCAAAATCAAGTGCCGAAGAACTGTCATCGAGTATCAGAATCTGCGGTTTTCCCGCAAGTGCCCTTGCAATCGACAATCGTTGTTTCTGCCCGCCTGATAAGTTTCTTCCTGACTGTTCGATTTCACTGTCGATGCCGCCTTTCTTTTCCACGACATCCAATGCCTGGGCAGTTTTTGCAGCCTCTATAAAATCTTCATCCGTAAGCGTTTCATTTTCTCCGCTTCCCCACGCAAGATTGCTCTTTATCGTACCTTTAAAAAGAACTGCTTTCTGCATGACAATCCCAATTTTTTTCCGCAATTCTTCTGTTTTGTAGTCCTTAACATTCACACCGTTTAATAATACTTCCCCTTTAGTTGCATCATAAAAGCGCGGAATCAAATGTACCAATGAAGTTTTTCCGGAACCCGTTCCGCCAATAATTCCAACAGTCTGACCGGGTTTTACACTAAAATCGATATCGGTTAATGATTCTTCCCCCGCCCCTGCATACGTCAGACAGACATGGCGGAATTCCACAAGATTCTCTGCCGTTTCTTCTTTCGTCTCTACATAAGTGCCTTCCTCCATACTTGACTGCAAAGAGAAAACTTCTGCAATCCTGTTTGCACATGCTAAAGATTTATTTATCGTAATAATCAGATTTGCCAGTTTAATCAGTTCTACCAGAATTTGTGACATATAATTATAAAGTGCCACTACCTGTCCCTGGGTCAAAATACCGTTTGAAACCTGTACAGCTCCCGTGTGAATCAGAACCACGATGGCAAGATTAATTAAAACATAAGTCAGTGGATTCATTAACCCGGAAATACTTCCTGACTGCTTCTGCTTTTTCGTAAGATTCTGGTTCTTATTCCGGAAGGCTATAACTTCATCTTCCTCTTTACAAAAAGCACGAATTACCCTGACACCTGTCAGGTTCTCTCTTGTGCTTAACAAAACACTGTCGAGTTTCTTCTGCACGTCCTTAAGCATTGGAATATTAAATGCCATTGTCAAAAACACAACCGTCGACAAACCGATAATTGCCGCCACAAAAATAAGTGCCGACTTTACGTCAATCGTAAATGCCATAACCATAGCACCAAATACAACAAACGGAGAGCGTAAAAATAATCTCAAGAACATATTGACGCCGGTCTGTGTTTGATTTACATCACTTGTCATTCTTGTAATCATCGTAGATGTACCGAGGGTATCGATTTCTGTAAACGATAATCCCATCAGATGCTGAAACAAATGATGTCTTACATTGGTCGCATATCCGACCGCTGCTTTGGCCGAAAAATACTGTGCTGTTACAGAACTGATCAGTCCAATTAATCCAAGCGCAATCAAAATAATACACTGCCTGTACACATATCCCTTGTCTCCATAGGCAATCCCATTGTCAATCAGATTCGCCATAACAAGCGGTACCAATAACTCAAAAGATGCCTCCAGCATTTTAAAAAGCGGCGCAAGAATACATTCTTTTTTATAATCTTTTAAATAAACCAACAGTTTTTTCATTTTTCTCTCCGAACAAACTCAAATAATTTCCGTATTTACTATAGTCCAATGTTCTTTTTTCGTCAATCCGAATAAAAACGGACAGTTCAGATAGATACCTTTCACGATATCTTTTCCAAACTGTCCGTTTATTAATCCTCTGTCCCTATGGACACGTATTACATCATACCGCCCATTCCGCCTGCTCCTGCCGGCATAGCAGGTGTTTCTTCTTTAATGTTAGCAACAACAGATTCTGTTGTAAGGAGTGTTGCTGCAACAGAAGTTGCATTCTGTAATGCGCTTCTTGTAACCTTTGCAGGGTCAAGAATTCCGGAATTAACCATGTCAACATACTCACCTTTTAATGCATCAAAACCTGTTCCCGGATTTGACTCTCTTACCTTATTGATAATAACA
>JAQXIR010000167.1 GCA_029007885.1 Lachnospiraceae bacterium
TTAGTGTTTTCTTCACTCTCTGAAATCTCTTTTTGAATTTTCAGGGTTGCATTGCTGTTTATTTGTCAAGGTTCTTTGCTTTCTTTGGCAATCATTACTGAAATACCAAACGGAGAAGGAGGGATTTGAACCCTCGCGCCGCTATTAACGACCTGCACCCTTTCCAGGGGTGTCCCTTCAGCCACTTGGGTACTTCTCCAAATCAAGCTGAATAAATTGTCAGAGCATTTGCTCTTCATTATACGGAACTAAAAATTCCGGTGGAGAAGGTATCTCCAGCGGAGAGGATGGGATTCGAACCCATGCGCCCTTTCGGACAAACGGTTTTCAAGACCGCCTCGTTATGACCACTTCGATACCTCTCCATGTCGTGCGCTTTTCGGTCAGCGCAAAATTTATTGTAGCAAATCGATTTCTTAGTGTCAACACTTTTTTTGTTTTTTTTCTGACAAAAAAAGGGGGCTTTTGGAAGATTCCAAAAGCCCGAAAAATTCGTTTGTTTTACCATGTTTTTTCAAGTTTCATATTCCAGTCAATTGTATAAGGTCCGTCTTCTGCTTTTTGAAGCATTTCATAAATTTTATAACGCTCCATCGTCGGCGAATCCTCTGTCAGGCACGGGTCGTTCTTCCAGAATTGGTATCCCAGCATATAGGACTCCATCATCTCTTCCCATGATGAATACATTTTTTGTAACGCTAAAGAATTGGCAAGGGACGCATCCATTGCTTCTTTATATGTCAGTCTTTTTAGAAATTCCTCCTCATCTTTAAGTTCCAGAAGTCCCCATTGTTCCAATTCATCCATGCAATCCTGACATTTACTACGATGTCCTTCCTGTAAAAGACTATCAACAATCTCAAGTGCCGATTCCCTGTCTGTTACATTCTATCCTGCTGCAATCATTACGGCAAGCAAGATTCCGCAAACTGTTATGTATTTTAGTTTTCTATTATTCTTTTTCATAATAATATTCCGTAACCATCAAAAAACTTTCCGCTATCCGGATATCCTCCGGTGTTGTAATCTTAATATTTTCATAGGAACCTTCTGACAATTTTACGGGATGTCCGGTCAACGTCTCCACAACCATTGCATCATCCGTTACGGTAACACCTTTTTCTAAAAGTTCCTGTTCTTTTTCCAGTAGTTGTCTGTAGGCATCTCGGATTAAGGAAAAAGAGAATACCTGTGGTGTCTGCACCATCCAGAGTTTTCTGCGTTCCGGTGTAGAAATAATCGTATTTTCCTCGTCCACGATTTTAATTGTATCTTTTACCGGCATTCCTGCCACACAGGCACCTGTTTCTTTCACACAGTTGTAAAGTCGAAGAAGTATTTCCGAAGTCACCATTGGTCTGGCTCCGTCATGGATAAAAACAAAATCACAATCCTTTATACATTCAAGTCCTCTCGCCACAGAATGATATCGTTCTTTTCCTCCCTCAATAATATGCTTTACTTTATCAAATCCATATTTTTCTACTATCTGCGTCTGGCAGTATGCAATATCTTCAGCAGAAACGACCAGAATGATTTCATCGAGGAAACTTTCCTGGAAAGTTTTTAATGAATAATACAGCACCGGTTTGTCTCCAATCAGCATATATTGCTTTTTTGTTGTACTTCCCATTCGTTTTCCGCTGCCTGCTGCCAATACGACTGCAACCGTTTTCTTTCCGTCCTTCATATCAAATCCGTTCTCCCAGTTTTAAATTAGGAACCGCATTCAAATCCCAACCGTGGCGCACCCCTTTTTGATATTCATAATAAGCAGCTGCACCAATCATGGCTGCATTGTCTGTACAAAAAATCGGAGAAGGATGATAAAATGCAATCTTTTGCTTTTTACATTCCTGTTCAAACGCTGCACGTAAATGGGTATTGGATGCCACGCCACCCGAAATTGCAAATTTTTGAAAACCATATCGCTTAAGCGCATCAATAGAATGTTCAACCAGAACATCAACGACTGCCTTTTGGAAGGAAGCCGCCACATCTGCCTGATTAATTGCTTCCCCTTTCATTTCACAGGAATTTAAATAATTCAAAACCGCTGACTTCAGTCCGCTGAAACTGAAATCATATTCATTGTCTGCCATTTTTGCTCTCGGAAAATGAATGGCATCCGGATTCCCTTCATTGGATACACGATCGATTTTCGGGCCGCCCGGATATCCCAGTCCGATTGCTCTTGCAACTTTGTCA
>JAQXIR010000168.1 GCA_029007885.1 Lachnospiraceae bacterium
TTATAACCTTCTGGAGCATACGCTTCCCCACTATGGAATTACAACTACCTTTGTAGATGCACATAATCTGGAAGAAGTAGAAAATGCTATTCAGGATAATACAAGAGCAATTTATCTGGAAACATTAGGCAATCCGAACAGTGATATTCCGGATATTGATGCAATTGCAGAAATCGCTCATAAGCATGGCCTTCCGTTAGTAATTGATAATACATTCGGAACCCCATATCTAATTCGTCCGATTGAACATGGAGCTGATATTGTTGTTCACTCCGCCACTAAATTTATCGGAGGGCATGGAACAACACTTGGCGGTATTATCGTAGATTCCGGTAAGTTTGACTGGAAAGCAAGCGGAAAATATCCGGCAATTGCAGAGACGAATCCAAGTTATCACGGAGTTTCATTTGCAGACGCAGTAGGCCCGGCAGCATTTGTTACTTATATTCGTGCAATCCTTTTGCGTGATACGGGAGCTACAATTTCTCCGTTTAATGCATTCCTTCTTTTACAGGGAGTCGAAACATTATCACTCCGTCTTGACAGACATGCAGAGAACACCAAGAAAGTTGTTGAGTATCTGGTAAATCATCCGTTAGTTGAGCATGTAAATCATCCATCACTTCCGGAACACCCGGACCATGCATTATATCAGAAGTATTTCCCGAACGGAGGAGGTTCTATCTTTACTTTTGAAATCAAAGGTGGTCAGGAAGAAGCACATAAATTTATTGATAATCTGAAAATATTCTCTTTGCTGGCAAATGTAGCAGATGTTAAGAGCCTTGTAATTCATCCGGCAACGACAACACATTCTCAATTGACCGAGGAAGAGTTGCAGGATCAGGGAATCAAACAGAATACGATTCGGTTATCCATTGGAACAGAACATATTGATGACATCATTGCCGATTTGGAAAGAGGCTTTGAAGCAATCAAATAATATCAATATAGTTGAAAAAGATGCGGGGATTTATTTCTCCGCATTTTTTTGCCGGTAATGTTTTGTTATGAATTTTAATCGGGAACATGTAATGTTACAGTTCATTCTTATTCCACTTGACTACTTTTTATCTGCAAGGTTTTGACCTGTCAAGGTTGCGAAGCACCCTTATCAGGGCAAGACCTTGACAGGTCAAAGCCCTGCAGAAATCTATTAAACAAGCGGAATAAGAATTACAACGTCTCGAGTTCGAGACGCTTCTCTAAAGGAATTTTCCACCCTAATACCTGCATGGGTATGTTGTATAAAAGGACATATTATTGTAAAACAGTTTCTGATTGGCGCGACAATCGTGCCCGTCCGCCACTTCTTGCAAAAGTAGCGGGAAAACACTAAAGTTATTATAAATCCTCCACTTATTGAAACGTAACTCCTACAAAAGTAGCGGGAAAACACTAAAGTTATTATAAATCCTCCACTTATTGTAATGTAATTCCTTCAAAAGTGGCGGGAAAACACTAAAGCAAGTATAAATCCTCCATACCATGAAAAACAGTTCGCACAATTCATTATTTTCAAAACTACGTGCATGCGTGCGAGTAACCCCTTTTATACATCTATAACTACATGGAATGATACGGAGCGTGATTTATTGCTGTTACCGGTTCTTGTCGCGGATTGTAAAGAAAATTCGGATGTGATATACTACTAAGGATTATGAGTGATGGATTTAGGGAATGATAAATAGAAAAAGGAACGGATATGAATCAACGAATTAAAATAAGCCGGGCAGCCATGTACGTGATTTTTGCGGTGGCATTGATTGCTTTTCTTGCAATCTGGCCGGGAGGACTGATCAAAAAGACAGCGGTTTCTAAAAGTAATGAGGTTGTAGCGACGGAATCGGAGGCTGTAAATGTCGAACATAATGTAACACAGATGTTTGTTGCGCAGGGAACGACACTCGGTTCGGTCGATCTGTATGTGTGCAATCAGATGCAGGGAGAAACGATTACTTTCCGCCTCTATGATGCATCATATACGGAATTATTCAATGTATTTTATGAAGTGAAAGAGAATGAAGAATTGCCGGGATTTGTACATATTCCGGTGGGATATGATCTGATTGTTGATCAAGAGTATTATTATACACTCGAAGGACTCTCGGCGGATCTTTATGTGAATTATGAGGACACTTACGAGTCCACTTCTGTTGCAAACGGCATTATGTCATATGCCGGAGAAGAGGTGCCGGGTTATAATGTAATTATCCGCTATAACTATACAAGTGCGTTTTCCCTTCTTGAAAGATTACTTGCCGGAATGACGCTTGCGATTGTGGCGGGATTACTGGCATTTCTTATCAAACTGTTGTTTGGAAAAGGTGTTTTAAAAGACAAAGAAGTGCAGGTACAGACGGTAGAAAAGGTCGTTCTTACACCCGCGATTGCGATAGTGACTGTCATTACGCTTTTGTGTATCTTCCCCGGAAGAAAATTCGGAACGGGAGCAGTCAACTATGCTTTTTACGGAATCAGTGTGCTGATGCTTGCTGCATTTTTGCTTTATCTGATTTATCGTAAACGTGGGGATGAAAGCGGACTGCCTGATAAAAATGAGATTTTAAAGCACATTCCTCATTATCTTCAGGCGATTTGTTTTGCAGGTCTTTTGTGGTCTTGTTTTGAGTATATGAACGGACTGTATGAGATTCATCATTCTTATGCGGTTACAAAGATATTGATATGGTTTTTCCTTTCCGTGATAGCGACTTTTGATAAAAAAGAAATCCTGCATATCGGAAATCTGCTCTGGCTGATTGCAGGGAGCATATGGGCGTATTTACAGGCAAAACCTTATATTGGCGTTGAAGAACAGGGAGAACTGCATAAACTTTACGCGTATGTCATTGTTGTAGGCGGATTTGTACTTTTAAATACTCTGTTGACGATTATCCGCCTGATTCGGAAAAAGGAAACGGGGAAACAGCCGAACCTCTTATTTTTCCTGCTTTATGCAGCACTTTTTGCTTTCATGATTGTTTTTAGAAATACGCGGACATGGCCGATTCTGATTGCGGTGATGATAGGGATATTTGCATTTCGGATGTCGGTATGGAAACAGTCTGACAAATTGATGGAAAATTTCTGTAACGGCATTATCCTGAACTTCCTTTTGATGGTATTGTTTTCCCTTTGGCACAGACCGTTCCATTACTATATTTATTACCGATACAATATGATTTATCACACGGTTACGATGACAGCTGTTCATATTTCGCTTGCGATGGCTGCTGTTTTTGTAAAGGTGTGTGCAAAATATCAGAAAACAGGAAAAGTGAAAGAAATTCTGCCGGAACTTTTCTTGTTCGGGATGACTTCGAGTTATCTGATTTTTACATTATCCCGTACCGGATATTTGTCGGCAGGTCTTATGATGTTATTGATGCTGATTGTGATAACGGTATTGACGGAAAAGAAACATACCCGCATGAAAGGTTTTTTGAAAAGGACAGCCTTTCTTCTGGCGGCGGTTATCTATGCATTTCCGATTACGTTTACAATGACGAGAATGATTCCTTCCCTGATAAAGGATCCAGTAATCTATGAAATCGAACCGAGAAGTATTTCCATTGTAAAAGGAACACCTTCCGATTCCGACTTATACATTGATATCGAACGATTTGTGAAAGTGTTTGGCAGTAAAGTTCTGGGTGTCGGAGAGGATATAACGGGAAACAGTCAGGCTGTTTTACAGATAGAAGACAGTGAAGAACTATTAATTGCTTCTGCGGATACGGAAGAACTGTTTATCTTAACGGGAGAAGAATGGTACCTTGCGGATGCAGGGGGAGAATCCGAAAAGCAGGAAGAGGAAGAGCATGATGTTTCCAACGGGAGAGTTGATATTTTCCGGGAATATATCAAAGCATGGAATCTGACCGGACATGATGAAATGGGAGTGCCTCTGTTAGACGGAAGTATTTCCGCACATGCCCACAATATTTTTTTGCAGGTGATACATGATCATGGGCTGATTACCGGAATTTACTTTATCCTCTTTATGGTGTTTTCCGTTTTCCTGTCAATCCGGAATCTAACGGAAAACAGAGACAGAGATTTTTATCAGTGTCTGATTCCTGCGGTATTAATCGGATTTTTGTCGGCAGGACTTGCCGAATGGATATTCCATCCATGCAATCCTTTCGGAATCTCTGTATTTATGGTGTTAATCCCGTTACTTTTTAGGAAAGCGAAAAATGTGTAAATGAAACAGAAAAGATCTTTTAATTATCAGTTGTTTTACAGAAGAATATGCTTAATGATTTATGATGTCGGAGCAATCCTACTTTCCAGTTTCTTAGCCATAGCTATGCGCTATGAATTTGATCTGGAAATGATACCGGATTACTTTATTACGACGATTGCGCGCTTTCTGCCGTTTAATATTCTGATTACGATTGCTATTTTCTATTTGTTCCGTTTATATAACAGTTTGTGGGCATTTGCCGGTGAGAATGAACTACAGAATCTGATTGTGGCGTGTTTTCTTTCGGCAGCGGTAAACGGTGTCGGATTGTATGTGGTAAGAGTAGAGGTGAAGGCTGTTCCTGACAGTTATTACTTCATGTACGCCTTTTTACTGATTACTTTTATTTTTGTAAGCCGTTTTTCCTACCGTTTTTTCAGAAGCCGGAAGCATAAAATGCAGAATAAGAAAAATGCGACACAGGTTATGATTATCGGTGCCGGGGATGCCGGAAATTCCATTATTAAGGAAATTGTCACAAGCAATTTTTCGACGATGACAGTTGCCTGCATTATTGACGATAATCCGGAGAAATGGGGACATTTTATTCAGGGAATCAAAGTCGCCGGAGGGCGTGACAAGATTCTGGAATGTGCTGATTTATATAATATTGATGAAATATTCGTGGCGATTCCTTCTGCCTCCAGACAGGTAATTCGTGATATTTTGGAAATCTGTAAGGAAACGGAATGTAAACTGCGTGTTCTGCCGGGTATTTATCAGCTTGTGAACGGAGAAGTCAATGTCAGCAAGCTGAGAGATGTTGAGGTGGAAGATTTATTGGGACGCGATCCGATTAAAGTGGATTTGGATTCCATCTTAAATTATGTCAGCGGGAAAGTTGTTCTGGTAACAGGCGGAGGCGGCTCTATCGGCAGTGAATTATGCCGTCAGATTGCTTCCCACAAACCGAAACAGCTTGTAATTGTAGATATTTATGAAAACAATGCATATGATATTCAACAGGAATTACTGCACCAATATCCGGAACTGGATCTTGCTGTGTTAATTGCATCGGTCAGAAATACGAACCGTATGAACAGTATTTTTGAAAAATACCATCCGGATATTGTGTATCATGCAGCAGCACATAAACATGTGCCTCTGATGGAAACAAGTCCAAACGAAGCGGTTAAGAATAATGTTTTCGGAACGTGGAAAACAGCACAGGCAGCAGCCTTTTACGGCGTCAAGAAATTCGTGATGATTTCTACGGATAAAGCGGTGAATCCGACCAATATCATGGGCGCAAGTAAGCGAATCTGTGAAATGATTATTCAGACTTTTAACAAACATTATGATACAGAGTTTGTTGCAGTACGATTCGGAAATGTGTTGGGAAGCAACGGAAGTGTCATCCCGCTGTTTAAAAGACAGATTGCACAGGGAGGACCCGTTACGGTAACACATCCTGATATTATCCGGTATTTTATGACGATTCCGGAGGCAGTGTCACTGGTATTACAGGCAGGTGCTTATGCAAAAGGCGGAGAAATCTTTGTACTGGATATGGGAGAACCGGTTAAGATTTTAGACCTTGCCAAAAACCTGATTCGATTATCCGGTTATAAACTGGATGAGGATATTAAGATAGAATTTACCGGTTTACGTCCCGGTGAGAAATTGTACGAAGAGTTACTGATGGATGAAGAAGGACTTCAGGATACCGCCAATAAGATGATTCACATCGGAAAACCGATTGAACTGGACGAGATGAAGTTCTTTGCACAACTTAAAAATTTGAAAGAGACGGCACAGAATGAATGTGCTGATATCAGACCGCTTGTACAGGAAATCGTACCAACTTATGTTTATGAAAAAGGAGCCAGGTGATATGGAAAAGAAAAGAATCTATCTATCCAGTCCCACCATGCATGGCGAGGAACAGAAATTTGTACAGGAAGCATTCGATACCAACTGGGTGGCACCGCTTGGACCGAATGTCAACGAATTTGAAAAAGAAATGGCAGCATATGCGGGAACTTTGCATGCGGCGGCATTAAGTGCCGGAACGGCAGCGATTCATCTGGCGTTGAAATTACTTAATGTAAGACCGGGAGATATTGTGTTTTCTTCAGATCTGACATTTGCGGCAACCTGTAATCCGATTACGTATGAAAAAGCAATCCCTGTATTTATCGATTCGGAAGAAGATACTTGGAATATGTCTCCGGAGGCATTGAAAAAGGCATTTGAAAAATATCCGCATCCGAAGGCTGTTATCTTTGCACACTTATACGGGACACCGGCAAAGATTGATGAAATTATGGAAATCTGCAAAGAGCATAATGTTCCGGTAATCGAAGATGCAGCGGAATCTTTAAGTTCCACATACAAAGGAAAACAGACCGGTACGTTCGGCACCTTCGGAATTTATTCTTTTAACGGAAATAAGATTATTACAACATCCGGTGGCGGCATGTTGGTATCACAAGATGGGGAGGCAATTGAAAAAGCTCGTTTTCTGGCTACACAGGCACGTGATAAAGCAAGGTTTTATCAGCATTCCCAGATTGGCTACAATTATAGAATGTCAAATATTGTAGCAGGTGTCGGAAGAGGACAGCTGTTGCATCTTGCAGAACACAAACGCAGAAAAAACGAAATTTATAAACAATATACGGAGGCCTTTCGTGATATAAATGTTATTGCAATGAATCCGATGAATCCGCAGGGAGATGCCAATAACTGGCTTTCCTGTATGACAATTGCTCCGGGAGAGAAGATAACTCCGGATGATATCATGGATGCTTTGGAAGCGGAAAACATCGAATCCCGGCCAATCTGGAAACCGATGCATTTGCAACCGGTTTATGAAGAATGCGACTTTTTTGCGCAGGAAGGGACAAAAGGTGCAAAAAGTGTCAGCGAAGATATTTTTGCAAGAGGGTTCTGTCTGCCGAGTGATATTAAAAATACGCAGGGAGATATGGAAAAAATTATCGAAATTGTACGCAAGTGTTTTTAAAGTGACATTTTTTGAGAAAAGGAAAGAATGCAGATGTATCGTCATGTAATCAAGCGTTTTTTGGACTTCATGCTGTCCTTAACAGCACTGATTCTGTTAAGCCCGCTATTTTTGATTGTTGCCGTAATGGTCCGGACAAAACTGGGTTCACCGGTGCTTTTCAAACAGGAGCGTCCCGGAAAGAATGAAAAAATATTTACCCTGTATAAATTCCGTACGATGACAGATCAAAAAGATGAAAACGGTCAGTTATTGCCGGATGAAGTGAGGCTTACGTCGTTTGGGAAATTTCTTCGCAGTACGAGTCTGGATGAACTGCCTGAGTTAATCAATATTTTAAAAGGGGAAATGAGCATTGTCGGACCGCGTCCGCTGCTTGTAAAATACCTTCCTCTTTACAATGAAACCCAGAAGCACCGTCACGATGTAAGACCGGGACTTACGGGACTTGCACAGATTAACGGGCGCAACGCAATTACTTGGGAGAATAAATTCGAATATGATGTGGAATATGTAAAAAATCTTTCGTTTGCATTGGATGTAAGTATTTTTTTCGGAACAATCCGCGCAGTATTAAAACGTGAGGGAATCAACAGTGCAAATGATGCAACAATGGAGGCTTTTAAAGGAACGCGTATGAATATTCTGTTTTGCAGTGTGGGAAGAAGATGTGAACTGTTAAAGGATTTTCGCAATACATTAGGAGAAAATGTAAAAATTGTGGTAACGGATAACAGTGAGGTTGCGCCGGCAATGGCATTTGCTGACCGTGCTTATCTTGTACCGTTAATCAACGATGCTGCCTATATTCCGATGATTCTTGATATCTGCAAAAAGGAAAACATTCAGGCGGTGACAACGTTGATTGATCCGGAGATTATGCTGCTTGCGGCTCATCGGGAAGAATTTGAAAAACTGGGCGTAACGGTTCTTGCTCCTTATGAAGAAACGGCACAGTTATGCTTTGATAAATTTAGGATGTATCGTTTTCTGTCGGAAAAGGGGGTAAATACAGTAAGAACTTACGGTACATATGAAGAGTTTATGAAAGATTTTGAAAACGGAACGATTACATTTCCCGTATTCGTAAAACCGCGGACGGGCAGCGGAAGTGTCGGGGCAAGAAAAATCGATACACCGCAGCTGTTAAGACAGGTGACACAGGAAGATGAAAGTCTGATTATTCAGGAACTGATGACGGGAAAAGACTTAGATGCAGATGTTTATGTTGACATCATCAGCCATAAACCGGTTGCTATTTTTTCCAAAAAGAAGCTTTCCACGACAATTGGGGGTGCCAATAAAACCATTTCTTTTAAGGATGAAGAATTATTCGCATTTATAAAAGAAATTCTGGCGCTCATGCGGTTTAACGGACCTCTTGATATGGACTTTTTCTATCAGGACGGAAAGTACTATCTGTCAGAGATTAACCCGCGTTTTGGCGGGGCATATCTACATGCATACGGTGCAGGTGTCGATTTTATCAAGATGATTTACGAAAATGTAAAAGGACGTGAAAACAAAGAGGAAATCGGTAATTACGAAGAAGATATTGTCATGATGATGTATGACAGTGTGGTAATCAGAAAAAAGAGTGAGATTGAACAATCCATGATTCGTGAGGAAAACGATGAAAGTATTAATTCTTAGTAACTATGCAAACGGCCTATATCTGTTTCGAAAAGAACTGCTTTGCGCACTGCTTGAAAAGGGCTATGAAGTACTGGTTTCAGTACCGCAGGATGAAAACTGTGTAAAAATCGAAAATCTTGGCTGCAGACTGATACCGGTGAAACTGGAGCGCAGGGGCAATAATCCAATCAGGGATTATGCCCTTTTTAAGACTTACAGGAAATTACTTGATAAAGAGCGGCCTGCAGTGGTGTTGACCTATACGATAAAACCGAATTTATACGGTGGATTGGCGTGTAGGATGAAAGCAACTCCATATCTTGTTAATATTACAGGACTTGGGACGGCACTTGAAAATCCCGGAATGCTTGGCAGAATTCTGCTTCATTTCTATAAAATATCTACAAAGAGAGCAAATTGCGTGTTTTTCCAGAATGACGGAAACAGACAATTTATGCAGGAAAGAGGAATTGCTACAGAAAACAGCAGACTCTTACCGGGTTCCGGTGTAAATCTAAAGGAGCATCCGGCCGCACCGTATCCTACGGAAGATAAAGGAATTATTTTTCTTGCCGTTCTTCGAATTATGAAAGATAAGGGAATCGAAGAATATCTGGCAGCTGCAGAAAGGATAAAAAGAGAGTATCCGGACACACACTTCTATCTTGTCGGTGAGTATGAAGAAGAGACACGGGAACTTTACGAACCTCTTATTTTAAAACTATCTGATATGGGAATTATCCGTTACTTTGGACATATTGATAATGTACCAAAAGTTATGGCGGAAAGCCACGTAATTGTTCACCCTTCGTATCATGAAGGGCTGTCCAATGTTTTACTGGAGGCAGCAGCGGCTGCAAGACCGGTCCTTGCATCCGATATACCGGGATGTCGGGAAACACTCATGCCGGGACTAAGCGGTATTCTGTTTCAGCCAAAAGATACGGAAAGCCTTGTACAGGCAATCAAAACAATCCTTTCCTACTCCGAAACAGATCGCCGGGAAATGGGACAGCAGGGAAGAGAATATGTTGAGGCAGTTTTTGACCGTAAAAAAGTAACTGCCGCATACTTAGAAGAAATTTCTAAGATTCTGTCATAGTATATGACAGAATCTTAAAAATAGGGGGTAACATTTGCAGGAGCCATATGCTATAATATGTCCAGAATGTAATCTCAAACAAGAATGGAGAACATCATGAGTTTATATGAAAAAATCGTTAAAGGTGAAGAAAAAATATCATTAGTGGGACTTGGCTATGTTGGTATGCCGATTGCCGTAGCATTTGCAAGAAAGGTAAATGTAATAGGATATGATTTAAATGCCGAGAAAATCAAACTTTACAAATCCGGCATTGATCCGACAAATGAAGTCGGCAACGAAGTAATTAGGAATACAAAAGTAGAATTTACTTCCGATGAAACAAAATTGCGTGAAGCAAAATTTCACATCGTAGCAGTACCGACACCGGTAAATGACGACCATACACCGGATTTATCTCCGGTAGAAGGTGCAAGTAAAATTTTAGGACGTAATCTTACAAAAGGCTCCATTGTTGTATTTGAATCAACAGTTTATCCCGGTGTAACGGAAGATATCTGTGTTCCGATTTTAGAAAAAGAATCCGGATTAAAATGTGGAGTGGATTTCAAAATCGGATATTCTCCGGAACGAATCAATCCGGGTGATAAAGTACACAGACTGGAAACCATTACAAAAATTGTATCCGGTATGGACGAAGAGACACTTAATGAAGTCGCAAGTGTTTATGAACTGGTAGTGGAAGCAGGGGTTCACCGTGCAGAATCCATTAAAGTGGCAGAAGCGGCAAAAGTAATTGAAAACAGCCAGAGAGATATCAACATTGCATTTATGAATGAACTTTCCATTATTTTCAATAAAATGGGAATTGACACGAAGGCAGTATTGGAAGCAGCCGGAACAAAATGGAATTTCTTAAAATTCTCACCGGGACTTGTAGGAGGACACTGTATCGGTGTAGATCCGTATTATCTGACTTACAAGGCAGAAGAACTGGGGTACCATTCACAGATTATCTTATCCGGCAGAAGAATTAATGATGATATGGGAAAATATGTGGCAGAAAGTGTAGTGAAAAAAATGATTGCCGCAGACCTTCCGGTCAGAAATGCAAGAGTGGCAATTCTTGGATTTACATTTAAAGAAAATTGTCCGGATACCAGAAATACAAAAGTAATCGATATCTATAAAGAACTTGGCGAATACGGTATTACACCGGTTGTTGTAGATACAACGGCAGATGCTGGAGAGGCAAAGAGACTTTATGGTATTACATTTGCTTCGATGGAAGATATCAAGGATATGGATGCAGTGATTATTGCGGTTGCTCATTCGGATTTCCTGAAATTTACCAAAAAAGAGATTGAAGGATTCTTTAATCCGTCAAATCCTGTTAAGGTTTTAGCCGACATCAAAGGAATTCTTAATCGGAAAGAATATTTGACTAAAGATTTTTCCTATTTCAGATTGTAGGACAGGCTTAATAAGATAGAAACAATACCGGGGGCTCTTGAAAAACCAGTGGCTCCCGGTATTTCTGATAAATATTGCATGATAATTTTGGAAAGGCAGGATCAACCGATGAAGGTACAGGCATCCCGATTTTTCAGAAAAAAAGCAGACTGTTTTGTGTTTGCCGGATTATGGATATTGTTCGGCTATTTTTTCCTATTCCGGGAAGTAAAGGAATTGGGGGATAGTTTTCAATATTTGAACCAAATGATATCCAGAGAACCGGTATATGCACTTCTGCTACAAATACTGACCAAATTGTTTGGGGAGCATTATACGATTCCACTTTCCTTTTTACAGAATATTTTGGCAATTATCAGCACATATTGGTTATACTACCGGATTACGGAACTTTTTTCATTCAATCCGGTGTTTGAAACAGGATGTGCAATAATTCTTGTTTCTCCGCATCTGATTACTCCGTTTGCGGCAAAAAGCGGAATGATTATTACAAATTCCGTGCTGACAGAAGGAATTGCACTTTCTCTCTATTATATTTGGGCGGGAATGCTTCTGACACTTTTGCTTGACCGATATGAAAAGAAAAAAGGCAAAAGAATCATTACGATTATGCTGCTTTCCGTGTTTTTATCTATGATACGGGGGCAGTTGATGATTTGTATTATCGTCTGGATGATTGTGACGGGCTGGTGCATGATTAGGGACGGAAAATATAAGCAGATACTACTTGTTGTGGTTGCGACGGCACTGTGTTTTGTGGGAAAGACACAACTGACGAAGTGTTATAATTATCTGGAGTCGGGACTATATGTAAATACAGTTTCCTCCAAACCGATGATTCTTTCCAATCTGCTTTATTTATCCGATACGGAAGACGGAAAACAGATTGAAGATGAAAGGTTACGAAAAGCTTATGAAAATATGGTTTCGGAGGTAGAAAAACAAGGACTTTCCGTAAAGAATGCCAAGGGGAATCTGTTACAGCGTGCACAGTTTCATGAATCAGGACACGAGACGATTAATTTTGACATTATTGTACCGAATCTAAATCAGTATATTTCATATAAGTATGGGATAACAGAAAGTGATTATCAAAGACTTCTTATAAAACAGGATGAATATGCAGGAGAAATCTTCCAAGCGGTTATCGGGAAGAACATACCGGCTTTTCTGAAAAATTATTTTGTCATCGCATCTTTGGGGTTTGTAAGAAGTGTGGCAATAGACCGTGCTTTCCTGCCATATTTTGCAGTTGCAGTGTATCTACTTGTAGTTATCTTAATACTGCTTCTTCTCATGAAAAATCACAGAAGTCCTTCGGCATGGTTTATGCTTTTTGTGCTTTTACTGATTTGTGGGACTGTATTTGGAACATCAATTATGATAGAATGTATCTCAAGGTATATGATTTATAATCTTCCGCTGTTCTACATTGCAGGTATGACAATGCTTGTGGAATTTGGGGATAGCAGAAAAATGAAAGGAAAAAAAGAAAATGGGATATAAGAATTTACAATTTCCGAAGGAATCTGTATTTTTAGTAACAGGAGGAGCAGGATTCATCGGTTCGAATCTTTGTGAAGCACTGACGGATATGGGTTATACCGTACGTTGCCTTGATGATTTATCTACCGGTAAACAGGCTAACGTAGATCTTCTGATTGACAGACCGAATTATACGTTTATAAAAGGAGATATCCGCAATCTGGATACTTGTATGGAAGCCTGCAAGGGAGTCGATTATGTCTTGAATCAGGCAGCATGGGGAAGTGTTCCGAGAAGCATCGCAATGCCCCTTTTGTACGAAGAAATCAATATTCGGGGAACACTTAATATGATGGAAGCCGCAAGACAAAGCGGAGTAAAGAAATTTGTGTACGCATCCAGTTCTTCCGTATACGGTGATCATCCGGTACTGCCGAAGGTAGAAGGACAGGAAGGTAATTTATTATCTCCCTACGCCCTTACCAAAAGAGTAGATGAGGAATACGGAAAACTTTATCATAAACTCTACGGACTTGACACATACGGTCTTCGCTACTTCAATGTGTTCGGCAGAAGACAGGATCCGGACGGAGCTTATGCAGCGGTTATCCCAAAATTCTTAAAACAGCTTATGAATGATGAAGTTCCGACGATAAATGGCGACGGAAAGCAGTCAAGAGACTTTACTTATATTGATAATGTTATTGAAGCAAACTTAAAGGCATGTCTGGCACCGTCAGAGGCAGCCGGCAATGCGTTCAATATTGCATACGGCGGACGGGAATATCTGATTGATATTTACTATGATCTTTGCAAGGCACTCGGAAAAGAAATTGAGCCGAACTTCGGACCGGACAGACCGGGGGATATTAAACATTCCAATGCAGATATCAGCAAAGCGAAAAAACTACTCGGATATGACCCGGATTATGATTTCGAAAAAGGAATCAAACTGGCAATTGACTGGTATAAAGAGAACCTATAGGAGAACAGACTGTGAAAAAAATTGCTTTCCTTACGCTTTCTCTTATGAGAGGAGGAGCAGAAGGTGTAATCGCCAGACTTTGCAATGACTATCTGGCAGAAAAATATCAGATTACGATTATTACATGCAGAAACTGTAAGATAGAGTATCAGATGGATGAGCGTATTCGAGTGATATGTATTGAAAAGCAGGAAGCTTCTTACCGGAATATGCCGGAACGATTTTTGAAGCGGAGAAGCCTGTTAAAAGGTGTTTTACAGGAAATTGAGCCGGATTTGTTAATTAGTTTTCTACCGGAACCCAATTTTTTGGCACTTAGTCTGAAAAAGCATTTTCACTTTCCGATGATTATTTCAGTTCGTAATGATCCGAAAGAAGAATATAAAAAAGGAATCTACCACATGCTGATGAAATATTTTTATCCAAAGGCAGACGGGGCAGTATTTCAGACAGAACAGGCAAGGGAGTATTTCAAATTTGCAGAAAACCTTTACAAGCATTCTTCCGTTATTGAAAATCCGCTCGGAAATCAATTTTGTTATTTAAAACCGGCGACAGAACGGGAAAAAGTAATTGTAAACGTCGGCAGATTGGATTACCAAAAAAATCAACAGATGCTGATGCAGGCATTCGCAGAAATGGCCGATGAAATTCCTTCTTATGTCCTTAAAATATATGGCTCCGGAAAATTGAAGGAAACACTGCAACAGCAGATTGTGGATTCTAAAATGGAACAGCGCATTATCCTTTGCGGAAATGTAGCCGATTTGAAAGAACAGATACAAAATGCCGCATTGTTTGTATTATGCTCGGATTATGAAGGAATGCCGAATTCTCTTATGGAAGCAATGGCGATGGGAATTCCGTGTATAGCAACCGACTGCCCATGCGGAGGACCGAAATATTTGATTGAAGACGGTGTTAACGGAAAACTGATACCGGTCAACGACAAAGAGGAATTGATACGGGCAGTAAAGCAGATGCTGGGAGACACACAGTACTCACAGAGAATGGCAGAAAATGCTGTTGAGCGTATGAAAGAATTGTATCCGGAAAAGATTTATGCCAAATGGGATACCTATATAAAAAATTATCTATAAACCGGCATTCTCAGAGAATATTGGATGAAAGGGTTGTAGAATGTGTGGAATAGCAGGGTTTTGCAATAAAGAGATTGACCAAAAGACAGTTATTTTGCAAATGAATCAGCAGATGTATTACAGGGGTCCGGATGCAGGAGGATTCTTCCTGGATGAGGGCACCGGGGTAACTTTAGGGCACAGGCGTCTTTCTATTCAGGATATTTCACCACTGGGTGCACAGCCCATGTATTCTGCTGATCAAAGATATGTCTTGGTTTACAACGGAGAAATTTATAATGCAGACATATTAAGAAAAAGTCTGCTCGAAGAACATAGAGTCACAGAATTTAAGGGAAGTTCCGACACGGAAGTTCTCTTAGAGGCATGTGTAGCTTATGGATTAAAGAATACTTTAGAACGTTGCAAAGGAATGTTTGCACTGGCTCTTTACGACAGGAAGACAAAAACATTACAACTTGCAAGAGACAGGGTTGGAGAAAAACCCTTATATTATGGCATAGTAAACCATCATTTCGCATTTGCATCAGATCTCTCTGCTTTAAAACAGATACCGGGATTCCACAATCCGATTAGTCAGGAAGCATTGGGAATGTATTTGCGATATGGTTTTATTAAAGCACCATACTCTATTTATCAGGACATCTACAAAGTGCTTCCCGGAACAATCCTCACCATAGAATATCCATATGAAAAAGCGAAAAAGGAATCGTACTGGTCGCTTGAGGAAGTTGCCACAAACGGCAGAAAAAATCCATTTTGGGGTACCTACGAAGAGGCTGTCAAAGAATTAGAAAGACTATTAAAAACAGCTGTCAATAGTCAGATGATAGCAGATGTGCCTTTAGGGGCGTATCTTTCCGGTGGCATTGACAGTACGGTCATTGTATCTTTGATGCAGAGCATAAGTGAGAAAAAGATTCGTACATTTACCATCGGCTTCGAGGATGCTCAATATAATGAAGCGGATTTTGCGAAAGAAACAGCAGATTATCTGGGGACAGAGCACCGGGAGATGTATGTAACGGAGGAAGAACTAAAAAATGTAATTCCAAAGTTAGCGTCAGTCTATACAGAGCCGTTTGCAGACAAATCGCAGATTCCGACGTATTTATTAAGCAAATTGACAAAGGAACATGTAACGGTCGCATTAAGCGGAGATGCCGGAGACGAATTGTTCTGCGGCTATAATACCTATGATAAGGTCGGAAGGCTCTGGAATCAAATCAGCAAAGTTCCTTATGGTATTCGAAAGCAGGCGGGTAAAATCCTGCTTTGCACCCCTTTCGCACAAAAGGACAAATTTTACCGAATCGGTCATTGCCTTCAGGCGGAGCATATTGCAGGGTTACAGGAAGCAGTCTGCTATGATACAACAGAACTTTATAACCAATTGATAAAGATTCCTTATCAAAAAACAGACTACTGTTTTTGGGAAAATGATATAAATGATATGATGCTGCAAGATCTGATGGAATATCATCCGGACGATATTTT
Organism: Lachnospiraceae bacterium; assembly: GCA_029007885.1. Lineage (GTDB taxonomy): Bacteria > Bacillota > Clostridia > Lachnospirales > Lachnospiraceae > RGIG8767. Next base: position 16,438 of record JAQXIR010000168.1, read on the forward strand.
GGTAAAAGTTGACCGGGCGGGAATGGCAGTATCGTTGGAAAACCGTGTTCCGATGCTGGATAAGGATGTAGTGGAATTTGCACTGTCCCTTCCGCTTTCTTTCAAATATGAGAATGGAGTCAGCAAACGAATTTTAAAAGATGTGCTTTATAGCTATGTTCCGAAGGAACGGATGGAACGTCCTAAAAAGGGATTTTCCGTACCGCTTCAAAAATGGATGTCAAACGGCATTGTCAGAGAATGGGCAGAAGACATGATTATGTGCAGTACACTGGCAAAAGATGATATATTGGATAAAGAGACTATGCAAAAAGCATGGACACGCTTTTTAGAAACAGGGCAGAACAAGAGTCTTGTATATTATCTTGCCATCTTAGAACAATGGTATAGGGAATGGTAGAACGATGAATATTACAATCTTTATAGCACATATGGCTTTAGGTGGTGCACAGCGGGTGTGCGTTAATCTGGCAAATGAATTTGTCGCACAGGGACATCAGGTAACAATTCTGGTTCTGGATCTTGACCGGGATCATGATGTCCATACACACTTATTGGATAAAAGATGCAGAATCGTTTCATTGGGAGTCAGCCGTATCCGCTATGCTGCAATACCGATGATAAAATATATAAGAAAGGAAAAACCTTCTTTTCTTATGATTTTTGGCAACGAGATGGCAATTATATTAAACAAATTAAGAAAACTGCATTTGATTCATGTAAAAATGATTGTTCGTGTTTTGAACAACTTAAATATTTCGCTGAGTAAAGAAGATCATATTTCACCAATTGTTGAAAACTATCTAAAGAAAGCACAGCATAACCTGTCGGATATGGAGCATTTGATTGCTCAATGTAAAGGAATGGAGAAAATGCTTATAGAAGGCGGTTTCTCCTCACCCGATAAGATAACGGCAATTTATAATCCGGTAAGCGAACACATAATCAATGCAGTCAACCGTTCTAAAAAGGACAAACAGGAGAATCCGGTAGAACAAATCGTATTTATCGGAAGAATTGATCCTCAGAAGAATCTGACGCATCTGGTTAAAGCGTTTTCAAAAGTACATGAAAAAAGACCTAATACGATTTTGCGTTTGATTGGGGATGGGAATTCCAGAAACTCTATTGAAAAATGTACAGAAGAGTTGGGATTGGCAGATTGTGTCAGAATAGAAGGAATTAATCCGCATATAGAGGAAGTTTATAATGAAGCCGATGTTGTAGCACTTTCTTCCGAATACGAGGGAATGCCGAATTGTCTGATTGAAGCTATCGGAGTGGGAATTCCGGTTGTTTCCTATGACTGTCCGTTAGGACCCAGTGAAATCATAGAAGACGGCGTAAACGGCTATCTTGTGCCATATAATGATATCGATGCGTTAGCACAGAAACTGTTGCTTGCTTTGGAACGAAATTGGAATCCACAGGAAATCAAAAAGACTTGCGATAAGTTTTTGGTAAAGAATATCGCCAATAAGTACCTTCAGGTTTTCGAAAAGGTAGAAAGAGAATAGACAATGAACAGAAAAATCGACACATTTTTAAAGAATCCGCAGTACATTATGACCTCGCTGGCATCGAGAGGATTTTTAAACTGGATTCCCGACAGCATATATATTAAAATTCTTTATAGGCTTATTTTAGGGGAAAAGTGTAATTTAAAAAATCCTGTTACTTATAATGAAAAATTACAATGGTTAAAACTTCACGACCGTAAAGATATTTATTCGGTCATGGTTGATAAGTATCGGGTAAGAGATTATATAGCACAAAAACTGGGAGAACAATACCTGATTCCACTGCTTGGTGTATATGACCGTTTTGAAGAGGTTGATTTTGATACTCTGCCGGATCAATTTGTAATGAAATGTACGCATGATTCAGGAAGCGTCATTATTTGTAAAGATAAAGAGATGCTGGATATCAAAAAGGTACAAAAAAAACTGGAAAAGGCAATGAAACGCAGCTACTATTCTGCATATCGCGAATGGCCCTATAAAAATGTAAAACCGCGAATTATTATAGAGAAATTTATGGTGGATGAGTCCGGAGATGACCTCAAGGATTATAAGGTAATGTGCTTTGGCGGAAAGGCACAAATTATTGAGACGCATGAGAATCGTTTTACAGCGGGGAGAGAACACACACAGACTTTCTATGACAGAGACTGGAAACAACTTCCGATTATACAGGAGGGATTGAATCCGGTATCGGAAAAAAGGGAAAAACCGGCTTTGATGGATGAGATTTTGCGATTGTCAGAAGTATTGTCCAAGGACTTGAAGCACGCAAGAATCGATTGGTACATCATCAATGGAAAGCCTTACTTTGGAGAGATAACATTTTATGACGGTTCAGGGTTTGAGGCATTTCCGAGAAAAGAAGATGAGATTTTTTTGGGTAACTTAATCCATCTTGAATAAAAGGGGAAAAAGTATGCTGTTTAACTCATATATATTTATCCTCATATTTTTACCAATAGCTATTCTTGGCTATTATCTGATTAATAAGACACAGAGGTATCATTTGGGACTGCTGTTTCTGGCAGTAATGTCTTTGTGGTTTTATGCGTATTTTAATCTCTCCTATCTTAAGATTATTCTAATATCTGTATGTATTAATTACACAATGTCCTTTTTGCTGGTAAAATGTTCAAAGACATCTTATAAGAAGTGGATATTAGGGTCTGATATTATATGTAACTTGGCAATACTTTTTTATTATAAGTATTTTGATTTTTTCATCGAAAATATCAATCAGCTATTCAAAACAGAATATCATACACTGGAAATTTTACTTCCGCTCGGAATCAGTTTCTTTACATTTCAGCAGATTTCTTATATTGTAGACTGCTATCGAGACAACGATAATTTCTGCGCTCCGATAGAATATATAGCGTATGTAACATTTTTTCCGCAGCTGGTAGCCGGACCAATTGTGCTTCACAGTGAATTGGTGCCGCAATTACAGGATCGAAAGAGAAAGAAGATTGACTATTCCTATATGGCAAAGGGAGTGTATTCTTTTGCTCTGGGATTGGCAAAAAAGGTTCTGATTGCAGATACCCTCTCGCTTTTTGTCAATCAGGGATATTCCCAGATAAAATATTATGACAGCACCAATTTGTTAATAACATCCCTCTGCTACACGCTTCAGATTTATTTTGATTTTTCCGGGTATAGTGATATGGCTATCGGATTAGGATATTTATTCCATATAGATTTGCCGTGTAATTTTCATTCCCCTTACAAATCAGCAACAATCGGTGAATTCTGGAAACGGTGGCATATGACATTAACCCGCTTTTTCACACAATATGTATACATTCCGATGGGAGGAAACAGAAAAGGAAAAATCCGTACACAGATAAACCGTTTTCTGGTTTTTCTCTTTAGCGGTATATGGCATGGAGCAAACTGGACTTTTATCTTGTGGGGTGTGCTGCACGGAATCGCAGTGATTTTTGACGACTGTTTTGAAAAGTATATTAAAAAGATTCCTAAATGGATAACGGGTGCTCTTACATTTTTATTTGTGAATTTTACCTGGATTTATTTCAGAGCATCTTCTATCAGGGAAGCCAATCAATTTATAAGGAACATATTTACAAGAGGTTTCGGCGGTATTTCAAAAGACTTTATTGATATCCTTGGACAACAGACGGAGATGCGTATCATTCTGAATCTGGTACCGGATGCCGGACAGGAAATGTTTTTACTGCTGTTTTTTGCGGTGATGCTGGTTCTGCTTTTGCTTAGTGTATTCTTAACAAAGAATACGCAGGAGAAGGTTCGTGTATTTACGTTTTCGGGAAGAAAAATGGCAGTCTCCCTTATTTTGCTGGTATGGTCCATCCTATCTTTCAGCGGAGTAAGTGAATTTCTTTACTTTAATTTCTATGCAAGTTTTTATGGAAAAGAAAAAAGAGAAAAAATGGTTTCAAAAATTCATAGTCCTGTTTATACTGTTGCTGCTGATTCCTGCAGTGATCATTATCGTTATGGATCCGTATTTCCATTATCATGGCCCGATTGCCGGAATCTCCTATCGGCTAAGAGAAGAACGATATACGAATCCGGGAATTGCAAAGAATTTTCAGTACAATGCTGTAATTGCCGGAACAAGTATGACGAAAAATTTTAAGACCTCGGAATTAGATATGCTGTATGGGACTACTTCCGTAAAGATGCCGATTCCGGGCGGAAAACTGCCGGACATCAGGGAAATATTGGATATATCATTTAAAAATCAGAAAGAAATAGACCTGGTTATCATCAGCTTGGATATTGACCGGCTGATTCTAAGCGCAGAGGAAAGAAATGATGAGACAAAGCCGGATTTTCTATATGATGATAATTGGCTGAATGATGCAGGATATTTATGGAATAAGTCTATTTTGGTTCATGATTGCCTGGGCAACCTGAAAAGAACGCTTCAAAAAGAACCATCTATGACATTTGATGAATATTCGTCTTTTTCATTTGAAACGGGAGAAAAAACTGTTTTGGAAAAGTATTACCGCAGAGATGATATTGTGGAGGAAAAACCGTTTACTGCGGAAGATAAAGAATTGGTTTCGCAGAATGTGATGACAAATTATGCGACTTTAATTGAGCAAAACCCACAGACAGAATTTCTCTTTTTTGTTCCGCCGTACAGCGTGGTATTTTGGGATGATTTATTTCGAAACGGTGATGTGGAGAGAATTTTATCGGCGGAAGAAGAAGCCATAAGGATTCTGCTGCAGTATGATAATGTTAAGGTATTCTGCTTTAATGAAAAACAGGAATGGATCTGTAACTTAGATAACTATTCCGACAGTATGCATTATACCGGGGATATTAACTCTGCTATACTGCAGGACATGCATGAGGAAGCATATAGGATCAAAAAGGATGATTTGACAGAACATATTGAAGAGAGCCGTCTCTTTTTTAAAAATTATGATTATGATATAATATGCGGTAGTCAACCATAAAAGAGGAACATAGGAATGAGAGAACTGGAATATCCATTTAATAGCGAGTATATCTTAAAAAAATCTAAGAGTATCAAGAAACAGCTTTTGGCAGAACAGACACAGAGAGTGCCCAAAAAGATTGCGGTTCTTGGTGGAAGTACCACACATGATATCATCCGTATGCTGGAAGTATTCTTATTGGACAACGGCATCAGCCCGTCTTTTTATGAATCGGAATATGGTATGTATTGGCAGGATGCCATGTTTGAAAATGCAAAACTGCAGGAATTTTCACCGGATATCATCTATATTCATACAAACAACCGGAATATCACGGATTATCCGTCTATTTCAGATTCCGCAGAAGAAGTGGAGCAGAAATTAGAAAACGTGTACCATCATTTTGAGGTTATGTGGGAAAGACTGCGGGAAACTTATCACTGCCCGATTATACAGAATAATTTTGAACTGCCCTTTTACCGGATATTGGGAAATAAAGATGCATCAGATATTCACGGAAGAATCCGTTTTTTAAACAGACTAAATGAAAAACTTTACCGATATGCGGAAACACACGACAATTTCTTTATTAATGACATCCAGTATTTGTCTGCCTGCTATGGTCTGGATAAATGGTCGGACCCTTTTTTCTGGCATATGTATAAGTATGCACTTTGCCTGCCTGCCATCCCATATCTGGCATTTAATATCAGCAATATTATAAAATCAATTTACGGCAAAAATAAGAAGGCATTGGTACTGGACCTTGACAATACACTTTGGGGAGGAATTGTCGGAGATGATGGAGTTGAGAACCTGGAAATCGGACAGGAAACATCAATGGGACAAGTCTTCATGGAGTTTCAGAATTATGTGAAGGAACAGAAAAAACTGGGGGTATTGTTAAACGTCAATTCTAAAAATGAGTATGAGAATGCACTTGCCGGATTGAACCATCCGGATGGTATTTTAAAACCGGATGACTTTATTATCATCAAGGCAAATTGGGAGCCAAAGAGCAAGAATATAGAGGAAATTGCCCGGGAACTCAACATTTTGCCGGAGTCTATGGTATTTGTGGATGATAATCCGGCTGAGCGCGAGATTGTAAAATCTCAGATACCGGGAAGTGCCGTTCCGGAAATTGGCACACCTGAGCAATATATTCGGATTTTGGATCATAGCGGATTTTTTGAGGTAACAAAACTGTCCGAAGATGATATGCATCGAAATGAGATGTATCAGGCAAATGCACTGCGGGCGAAACAGCAGAATTCTTTTGCAGACTACGGAGAGTATTTGAAATCACTTGAAATGAAAGCACAGATTGGACCGTTTGAGCCGATTTATATGGCAAGGATTGCACAACTCACAAATAAGAGCAACCAATTTAACTTGACGACACGCAGATTCAGCCAAAGCGATATTGAGAGTATTGCAGGAGACCCTTCATACCTTACTTTTTACGGGAAATTAGAAGATAAATTTGGGGATAACGGCGTTGTGACCGTTGTGATTGGAAGGAAAGAGGGAGCGACACTGCATTTAGAATTGTGGCTGATGAGCTGCAGGGTATTAAAACGGGATATGGAATATGCTATGATGGATTGTGTTGTGGAAGCATGTCAAAAAGCCGGTATCCATACTATCTTAGGATATTATTTTCCGACTGCGAAAAATGCCATGGTAAAAAACTTCTACGAACTGCAGGGATTTATAAAAGAATCTGAGGACGAGTCCGGAAATGCCGTATGGAAATATGAAATACCGGATATCTATGAAAAGAAGAATTCCGTAATAGATGTCCTGTAACCGCAGTATAAGAGGAAAGGATATGAAACGTAAAAAAGCAGTAAAAATTATTTTGTTTATTTCTATTTTCCTGATTTTGCTGACAGGGGTTTCCTACATTGTCAGAACTAACGGCAATGCCAAAAATAGATTTGCGGGATTCTATGCAGAACCTAAGGACTCCATTGATGTATTAATGTTTGGCGCGAGTCCGGTGGGAACTTCTTTTTCTGCCGGGTATATGTGGGGAGAATACGGATTTACTTCTTATCCATTATCAACTAATACACAGCGACCGAAAGCAATTCGTTATCTTTTGGAAGAGGCATATAAATATCAGAATCCGGAAGTAGTTGTAATCGATGTAAGAATGTTTACTTACGAAGATGAAGAAATGGCGGAAGACGAAGCACATATCAGAGAAGTGACCGATAATATGCGGTATTCCCTGCAACGAATAAAAACAATAAATGCCCTGACTGAAAAAATGGACAATGTCTATACATTCTATTTTGATATTTTTAAATTTCATTCTAACTGGAAAATGCTCTTTCTGCCGGAAGAACTTGCAAAATTCGCGTATTGCAAAAAGGATTTGCATAAAGGATTTGAACATCCCGAAACCATCATGAAGCATGACACACCGCCTTTGGTAAAGACAAACGAACAGATTTCGATTCCGCCGGAGCAGGAAAACTATTTAAGAACACTGTTACAATATTTAAAGGAACAGAATCAGCAGGCCCTATTTGTAGTGACACCAAGCGTAGATACGAAAGAATACCATGAAAAGATGAACTATATGGAAAATATTGTACGGTCTGAAGGATTTCAGTTTCTGAATATGAATGAGTATTATGAAGAAATGCAATTTGATTTTTCGACAGATTTGATGGATGGTGTGCATACCAATACATTGGGGGCAAGGAAAGCCTCAAATTTGCTTGGGGAATATCTGCAACAGAATTACAGCCTTACAGACAGAAGAGATGCAAAGGGCTATGATGCCTGGAATGAAAGTTACAAAGAATTTATGGAAATATATAATAAGATGAAAAACGTTGAATAATATGATACAATATCATAAACAGATATTTGGGAGGAAATTATGAGCAAAGAAGAAATTTACGAACGTTTAAATAAGGTTTTTCAGGATGTGTTTGATGATGATACGATTACTGTCAATGAAAATACCACAGCGGATGATATTGAAGACTGGGATTCTTTGGAACACATTAATCTGGTATCTGCGGTAGAACAGGAATTTGCGATTAAGTTTACGATGGCACAGGTAGTAGGAATGAAAAATGTGGGAGAAATGGTTGATATTATTATGACTTCCAATTAGAAAGCAGAGGATTGCAAATGGGAATTACAACTTTTTACTTTTTATGCTTTTTTTCTGCTGTATTTATTTTGTACTATATCATTCCAAAACGTGTTCAGTGGCAGTTTTTGCTTCTGGTAAGTCTAATTTACTTTTTATCTTTTGGAGATGCGCGGATGCTACTTTATCCGCTGGCTTCAATAGCGGCAGCATATTGGGGAGCAAAATATATTGAAAAAGAGAAAGACCCGAAACGGAAAAAACGAGGTCTTCTATTTGCGTTATCTTGTAATTTAGGTGTTTTAATAGTCTTAAAATACCTAAATTTATTTGTATATACCTATAATGCAATCGCAACAAGAGTTCAGGAAAATGCACAAATCCTAACACTTCTGCGATTCCTGATCCCAATAGGCGTCTCTTTCTATACGCTATCTGTTTTAAGCTATATTTTCGATGTATATTACGGAACGCTGCCGGCAGAAAAGAACTTTTTTAAACTGCTCTTATTTGGCATCTATTTTCCGCTTATGATCAGTGGTCCGATTGTCCGATACGGTGAGATGAAAAAGTCACTGTTTGAGAAGCATTCCTTTAATTATGAACAGGTGACAAGAGGAGTGCAGCGGATTTTGTGGGGTTTTTTTAAAGTCCTTGTCATATCGGAAAGAATGGCAGTGATTGCAGATACCGTATTTCGCCATTATGAACAGTATCCGGGAATCTATATTATTGTGGCAGCAGTCTGCTTTTCATTCCAGTTATATACAAATTTTTCGGGGTCTATGGATATCGTACTTGGAATTTCACAGACATTTGGGATTATGCTTCCGGAGAACTTTAAGACACCATTCTTTTCGAAAAATATTCAGGAGTTTTGGCGCAGGTGGCATATTACTCTGGGTGCATGGCTGAAAGACTATCTTTTTTATCCGCTTCTTCGAACAGAGTTTTTTATGAATCTTCCGAAAAAATGGAAGGAAAGAATTGGAAAGAAACCTGCTAAAAAGATTACAACATTTTTGGCATTGTTTATATTATGGTTCTGTGTCGGACTTTGGCATGGAGGAGCATGGAAATATATCTTCGGTTCGGGACTGTTACATTGGTTCTATATTGTATCGGGAGAACTGTTGGAGCCGCTTTTTAAGCGAATAAGACAAACACTGCATATAACTGATGAGACAAAATGGTTTTCTGCTTTTCGGATGATACGGACATTCTGCCTTGTGACAATTGGATTTCTGTTTTTTAATGCTGACAGTTTATCAGCAGGATTCAAAATGTGCGGAAGTGTTCTGACCACCTGGAATCCGCAGATTTTGTGGGACGGAAGTCTTTTGGCACTGGGGCTTGATTGGGTGGACTGGATTATCGCAATCCTTTCTTTACTGCTATTATGGGCGGCATCTTGCCTGCAGCAAAAGAAGAGCGTCAGAGAATGGTTGGCAGAACGGAATATCGCAGTACGATGGCTTATCCTGTATGCGTTGCTGTTTTACGTGATTTTGCTGGGAAAATACGGACCGGGATACAATGCGGCAGAATTTATTTATCAGGGATTTTAGAGAGGAAACGATATGAATCATTATCGGTATCAGGATATTACCATAGGACAGTCGGAACAATTTCAGGTGACGATAACAGCCTCAATGATGGAAAAATTTCAGGCAATCACCGGAGATGATAATCCGTTGCATACCAACGAGGAATTTGCGAAAAAGAAGGGATATGACGGAAAAGTATGCTACGGTATGATGACGGCTTCTTTTCTCTCTACTCTGGCAGGAGTATACCTTCCGGGAGAAAAGAGTTTGATACATAGCGTAGAAGGTAAATTCACAAAACCGGTCTTAACAGGAGATACTCTTACCGTAAAGGGAGAAGTTGTGGAAAAAAATGATTTATTTCACATCTTTATTATGAAGACGACAATCTTTAATCAAAGGGGAGAAAAAGTACTCCGCGGGAAAATGCAGATTGGGGTATTGGAGGATGAATAAATGCAGGCAGTGTATTTGATAACAGGGGCCACATCGGATGTGGGAATGGCATTTTTGCAGAAATTGAATGAGACCGTTACCGAAGATATCATTATTTTTGCACAATACAGAAGTAATAAAGGGCGATTGGAAGAGGCAGCAAAAAATTGGAAACATCTTGAACTTCGTTATTTTAAGGCAGATCTTGCCAAAACAGAAGATGTAAAACGGATGATTTCTGAAATGAAAGAAACCGGACTGCAGCTTACCCATATTCTTCATCTGGCAGCAGCGCCGCTTGAATATATGAGAATTAAACAGTGGGATGAAGATAAGGTTAAGGAGGATATGCAGATACAGGTATTTTCTTTTGCCGAAATAGCGAAGGAATTTCTGCCTTCTATGGCAAAAAAAAGGTTTGGGAAGATTGTGGTTGTACTTTCTTCTGTAACACTGGGAACACCTCCTAAGTTTATGAGTAATTATGTGACTGTAAAATATGCCCTTTGCGGATATATGAAAGGCATGGCAGCGGAATATGCGGATAAAGGAATCAATATCAATGCGATTTCTCCCAACATGATGGACACGAAATTTTTAAAAAAATTGGACCCGAAAATTGTGCAGCTTACCGCAGAGCAGACAATGCTGAAACGAAATATAACCGTAGAAGAAACGGTGAAAGGAATAGAATTCCTATTATCGGATGCATCGTCTTATATAAACGGAATAAACTTAAATCTATCCGGCGGAGATTATATGTAGAAGAGAACGGAGTATGTATGGAAGAAAACTATATTATAGTCGGAGCGGACTTCGCACCGATTAATCGGGACGGAGAAAAAATCATACAGAACAGGCAGCAGGACATATTAGAAGACTCTTTGGCAGATATTATTAAGAGAGCTTCTCTCTCAGTTTTTAATATGGAGGCGCCGATAAAGACTGACTCCATGAAACCGATTAAAAAGGATGGACCCAATCTTTTTATTCTGCCGGGAGCAGAACGGATTTATGAAGATCTTCAGGTGGGAGTATTATCCCTTGCCAATAATCATATCATGGATTATGGAGAAAACGGGCTGTGTTATACGATAGAATGTCTGAATAAAAGAAATATTGCCTATATCGGAGCCGGCAAGAATAAACAACAGGCAGATTTTTCTGCCATCAAAGAAGTTGCAGGGAAAAAAATCGGTATTTATGCAGCGGCAGAGCATGAATTTTCACTGGCTGAAGAAAATAAGGCAGGGGCTAACGGCTTCGAAGAACCACGTATAGTGGAAGCAATATGCCGCCTAAAAGAAAAATGCGATTATCTTATCATGCTTTATCATGGAGGCAGGGAACTTTATCGTTATCCGTCCGTAGAACAGCAGAAGATATGCCGAAGACTGGCAGAAGCAGGGGCAGATTTAATCGTATGCCAGCATAGTCATTGTATCGGTGCTTATGAAACTTACAAAGGCAGCAGTATTTTTTACGGACAAGGCAATTTCCTGTTTGGAGATGCGGAACATGAGGTTTGTATCAATAGTATTCTTCTAAAAATACCGGTAGAAAGAGATAAAATCGGTGTTCCGAAGATAATTCCGATTAAAAGAGAACGGGAAAAAGTCATTCTGCTAACGGGAGAAGAAAAGGAAAAGGTCAGAAATCTCTTTGAAAAGCTCAGTGAGGACATAAAGAAACCGGAGTTTGTAGAAAAGAATTACAAAAAACTGGCAGATGAAGCAATTGCGGCATACTTATACCAATTTGCGGGATGGCCACTGTTTTTCATCCGTCTTGACAAATTGTTTGGGCGCAGAATGATTAAGTCGTTTTTCAGAAGAAACGAAAAGAGACTGCTGTATTTACAAAATATTCTGCAGTGTGAAGCACACAGGGAGATTGTACTCGAAGGATTAAAAGGGCTTCGGCGGGATAAATAGGAGAGAAAAATCAGATGAAAGCGGTAATCTATATTTCCAGTTTGAGCAGAGGCGGTGCCGAACGTGTTGTGACAACGCTTGCCGCACAACTGAAGAAAGAGTGTGGGATAACGGTTCTGACAGATACCGTGAATGCAAGTGAATATGAAGAATCTGATTTTGAAAGAGCCAATCTGAATTATGTTGTATATCCTGACGTGGTAAGACGGATGCTTCATAAATTTCTCTATTTGAAAAAACTAAAAAAGGAAGTAAAACGCCTTTCTCCGGATGTGGTGATTTCCTTTTCGATTGAAAGCGGAATGCGGATGAAACAGGCACTGGGGAAGAGTTCCGTTAAGCAGATTATTTCGGTGCGCTCTAACCCAACGGTTGATTATACAACTGCAAAGGAAAAGGAAAGCATTATTAAGAAACTTTCCGATACAGACGGATTTGTATTCCAGACAAAGGACCAGAGAGATTTTTTTGGGAAAGAAATTGCAGAACGCTCAACGATTATCTTAAATCCGATTGCTCCCGAGTTTATGGAAGAACATTTGAGAGATAAAATAGAGAAAAGAGTAGTGACGGCAGGAAGACTGACAAAAAGTAAGGATCACCCAATGCTTCTTAGAGCATATGACCTTGCGGCAGAGGAACTGCCGGACTATGAATTTGTGATTTACGGAGACGGGCAGTTGCGCAGTGAGATGGAGAAACTTCATGCAACGTTACAGCACAAAGACAGGATTATTCTTTACGGAGAGTGCGAAAATGTCAGGGAAAAAATCAAGAATGCATCGGTATTTGTGATGTCTTCTAAAAATGAGGGACTTCCGAATGCATTGATGGAAGCAATGGCACTCGGACTTCCGGTTGTCTCAACAGATTGCCCGTGTGGCGGTCCGGCGCTGTTAATTGAAAATGATAAAAACGGAAAACTGACTCCGGTCGGAGATGAAAAAGCAATGGCAAAAGCAATTACAGAACTTTGCAAGAATCGTCAAAAAGCAGAAGAATTAGGAAAAGAAGCCGGCAAAATAAAAGAACGTTGCAATGACAAAAGAATTGCAAAGCAGTGGATGGGTTATTTAGAGCAGGTGGTAAACAGATGATGACAGAGAAAGAGAAAAAGCCTTCCATTATATTTTACATCGGCAGCCTTTCGCGTGGGGGAGCGGAACGTGTAATCGTTAATTTGGCGGAATATTTCCATGCAAACGATTATCATGTAACAATCGTAACGAAAATGCGTGAGAAAGTTGAGTATGATGTATCGGATGGAATTGACCGTGTGATTGCCGACATTACGGAAGAAGAAATAACAGGAAGCAGACTGCTTAATTTATACAGAAGGATTAAAAAACTGCGGAATATTTTTAAACAGATACATCCGGAGCACATCGTTTCCTTTATCGGAAAAAATAACCTGATGGCGATTGCTGCAAGCAGAGGTTTGCGGATTCCCGTGACGGTTTCGGTAAGAAGTGACCCGAAAAGAGAATACCCCGGCAGGGCAAACAGGATACTTGTGCCGGTTTTATTTGGAATGGCGGAAGGAATTGTATTACAGACAACGCAGGCAAAGGAATATTTTAACCACAGAATCGGGAAAAAGGCAGTAATTTTACCGAATCCGCTCAATTATCGTTTTATAAAGCCTTTCTATGATGGGGAAAGAAGAAAAGAAATTGTCTGGGTAGGACGGATGGATGACAATAAAAACCCAAAACTACTTGTCGATGCATTTTCAGAAATCTGCAAAAACTATCCGGAATGGAAAGTGATTTTTTACGGAGACGGTGACAATGCAGAGCAGATAAAGAAATTTTGCGATAGGCAGAACCTTGGAGGACAAATTGTATTTGCAGGAAAAGTGGATCATGTGGAAGAGAAAATTGATCAATCTTCCATCTATGTACTGACTTCAAAGATAGAAGGAATGCCGAATGCACTGATGGAAGCAATGGCACTTGGAATTGCACCGATTGCAACCGACTGCCCGTGCGGTGGTCCTGCACAGCTGATTCAAAACAGAGAAAACGGAATTCTGATTCCGGTCGATGATAAGCAGGCACTAAAACAGGCATTGCGGGAATTGGTGGAGGATACAACGTTTCGGCAGAAGATTTCCGCGAAAGCGTACGAAATTTTAGAAAAAGTACATCCGGATGTTGTGAATAAACAGTGGATGGATTATATAGAACAGACATAAAAATGCTGTGGCAAAAACCACAGCATTTTTTTATAATACACTTTTCACAGATTTTTCAATTATGGAAAGTCCGTCGGCAAGAAGATTCTCTTCAATGGTCAGTGGCGGAAGCAGTTTCAAAACACCGTCACCACGCCCTGCGAGTTCAATAACAAGTCCGTTTTCAAAACATTCGTGAGAGACTTCTTTGGCATAAGCAGGATTAATTGCAGTAAAGTCGATTCCCCAAATCATACCGATTCCCCGGATGGCAAGACGGGAATCAAGCGGCAGAATTTTTTCCTCCAAGAACTGCCGGATTAATTGTTCTTTTTGTCTAACCGTTTGTTTCAAATCGTGGGAAACAAAATAATCAATACCGGCTTTTGCACCCACAAATCCCAGCTGATTTCCACGGAAGGTACCGTTATGCTCGGCAGGTTTGAAACAGTCAAGCTCGGGTTTTAGCAATAACAGGGACATCGGAAGACCGAATCCGCTGATGGATTTACTTAACATGACCATATCGGGAACGACATCGGCACGCTCAAAGGAAAAGAAAGTTCCGCAACGCCCTACACCGACCTGAATGTCATCGACAACCATAAGGATATCGTACTTGTCACAGATTGCACGAAGACGTTTTAACCAAGCAATGGGAGCGGGATTAATACCGCCTTCCGCCTGAACGGTCTCCAAGAATACGGCAGCAGGCTTGTCAATACCGGAATGATCGTCCTGCAAAACATGTTCCATATAATCAAGAGAAAGCATCGGATCTTCAAAAGCATTATAGTATGGCATAAATGTCACGTTGGAAAGCGGTAACCCTGCACCGCCACGGCTGAACGTATCACTTGTCATCGCAAGTGAGCCTAAAGTCATTCCGTGGAAAGCACCGCTGAAAGCAAAAACATTTATCCTGTTTTTCACTTTTCTGGATAATTTCAAAGCAGCTTCAACCGCATTGGTCCCGGTAGAACCGCAGAACATAATCTTATATGGCAATTTTCGCGGAACCAGAATTTTTTCTTTGAAAGTAATCAGAAATTGCTCTTTTGCCTCCGTATACATATCCAGTGCATGAATAATGCGGTCTTCTTCCAGATAAGAAAGAATGGCATGCTTGATTTCAGGATTGTTATGACCGAAATTCATAGCTCCGGCTCCGGCAAAAAAGTCAATATATTGTTTGCCGTCAACAGTCGTTAAGACGGCATTTTTGGCATATGCAAATTCTGCCTCAAATTTTCGGCAATAGGAACGCACATTGGATTCATTTTCCTCAAATATGGGAAACATAGGCAATCTCCTTACAAATCCTTTTTATTTCTACGTTCCTAGTGTATTCGCTTTTTAAATGGGTGTCAATTCTTTTATTCTGCTATATTTTAAGAAAAATTTAATAAAAATTGCCGTTTATTTTCCGTGCTTTGTGGTACTATAGGGTTGTCATTAAGGATAATGAGTATCCGTAAGACGAATGGAGGGATATTATGAATGAATTTATAAAAGCAGCAGGATATTTCCTGCTGGGTGTCCTGGCTACGTTATGTGTCATGTTTATCGGGAAAGAAATTAATAAAGAAAAAAACATGCAGGTCAATGTTGCACAGGAGAGCGTAGTCGAAACGGAAGTGCTCACAGTAGAAGAAACAACAGAATATGACTACGAAGCGGAAGCTGAAGAAAAAATGAAAAAACTGCAGGAAGAAAATAAAAACGCAAAACAGGAGACTACATCAGAGGAAGAATCCACGGTAGCGGTCACACCGACAGTGAGTGCAAACAGCATTGAAGCGGCAAAAGTAAAATGGAAGAAGGATTACCCGACTAACAATGCTGAAAAAACATTGGAGGAAAATCAGAATATCCGCTCATCTTATGAAGAGACGTTAGCAACTAATGCTTTTGACAAAAAGATGATTGACAACAGTACAATTGATTTTTCTGATGTAAAAATTGCAATAATTGGAGATTCTATTACAGCAGGCTCCAATTTGTCTGTAGACGAGCAAAAGCAGTATGCGATTCCGGTACAATTACAGAAAATACTGGGAGCTAAAGAAGTTTATAATCTTGGTATCGGTGGTTCTACAGTCAGCCGCGTATCGGATTCATATCCGATGGTAGACAGATGGCAGAATATTCCGACGGATACGGATATCATCATTGTATTTGGCGGAACGAATGATTGTTTAATTGAAAACAAATGGGATTATGGCTTCTTGGAATATGATAAGAGAATGACAAGCGGAACTTTCTGCGGGGATTTGGATGAAATGCTTGGAGGAATTAAGTATACGTATCGGGAACACAATGAAAACAGTTATATTAAATTCTTAATTGTAAATCCGCCGTCTACTATATTGCAGGATGCAGTCTATAACAGGGACCCCGGTAATATGGTGCATCAGTCGGCTTTTGCTGAGGCGATTAATGAGATAGCTCCGGCATACGGATTTGAAGTAATTGATATGTATGATAATAATCTGTTTAATTCTCATGACGAGAATGTAAACAAGACATGGATTTACGATGGTGTTCATGGTAATGCAGAAGCTTATCAGATGATAGCAGAACATCTTGCAAGTGAGATTATTCAGCGTATTGAGCAGTAAGTGATTAAATGAAAATGAAAAAGACTATTCTTGATTTGAGAATAGTCTTTTCTTTTGCCAAAACATAAAGAAGTATGGTAAAATAAATAGATTATACAGGATGATTTTTTGAAAGGAAAATCAGATGAAAAAGATAGGATACATTTTTGCAGTAATTCTTATGAGTTATTTCATATTGGTCGCAGATGATGGTAAAGATGATGTGGTTTTTACCGGGGAGAATTTGCGATATGAAGCCGGAACCATAACAGACGGCAAGTTTTTGATAGATGAAAGCTATGAAAAGAGTGGGATTACTGCGCACACGCCTCCGCTTTTACTAAATAAGGGAGGATATTCTGTGCAGATTGCGTATCGTTCGCAAAATGATGGTAATACGGCACATTTGAATCATAATGGGATTGACCTTAAAGTGATTCCGCTAAAAGCGGATGAAAATATACAAACGGCAGAATTTGAATTACCCAAAGGCTCGCAGGAATTATGGATAAAATTTGATTACTGTGGCAAGGGCGAATTGGAAATTCAGTCTATCACATATTCCTGTGATACTTCTTTCTATACGGATATTTATTTAGTACTCACTGTTTTTATACTTGGGTGTTCCTTGATTTATCTTCTGATGCAAAAGGATTGGACAGAGGAATCCAAAAAGAAAAAACTTTTGATTGGTATAGTACTGTTTGGAAGTGCGATTTATGCGACATATCCATTCTTTACAAACACGCTTTTACATGCAGATGACCTTTCCTATCATTTGTTGCGGATAGAAGGAATCAAAGATGCTTTGCTGGAGGGACAGTTCCCGGTGGTAATTCTGCCGGAGGCGTTGGAAGGAAACGGTTACCTGAACAGTATGTATCCGAGCCTGTTCTTATATATTCCGGCTTTGCTTCGTATGATGGGAATATCATTGGTAACGTCATATAAATCTTATGTATTTCTGTTGAATGCGGCAACAGCGTGGATTATGTATTATTCCGTAAAATCCATTTCTAATAATAGGAAAGCAGCACTTCTTGCAGCGGTATTATATACCTTATGCCCTTATCGGTTTACTAACATATACGCAAGAGGCGCAGTTGGAGAAGCAACAGCCATGACATTCTTCCCGTTGCTGTTTGCGGGACTCTATCATACACTTGCAGGTAAAAAGGAAAAGTGGTATTTGCTTGCAATATCCATTATAGGCTTGCTGCATTCCCACATTTTGAGCGTTTTACTGGCAGGTTTAATATGTGTAATTTTCGGTATCTGCTATATTGTTCCGGTATGGAAGGAAAAACGTTATCTTGAAATTATCAAAGCGGCGTTCTGGGTCGGTGTTTTAGATCTATGGTGGCTGATTCCGTTTTTGATGTATTATCTGCGCGGAAGTTTATGGATGTCCAGTTTGGAATGGTCAACGTTCGAAGAATATGCGGTAAATATTTTTACACTTTTCCAAACCATGAATCTCAGTGACTATCGTAATTATTCTCTGGGATTGGCTCTGATTTTATGTGTTGGTATTGCAATTGTTTATCTCATTGCAGATAAGATAAAATCAAAAGAAGATTGCTTTCTGCTAAAAATGCTGCTTATTGGAATTTTTTGTACCTATCTTGTAACCAACTATTTTTCGGGCTGGTCACTTATGGGATCAGAAATTGTGAAGTCTCTTCTGTATAAGATACAATTTCCGTGGAGAATGCTTGCGATTTCAAGTTGTATCTTTGCAATGACAGGTTCCATTTGGATTTTTGGAAGCGGCATTTTAAAAGATTATAGAAAAGTGATATGCTATTTACTGGTAGGCCTCACTTTACTGTCAACATTAAAAACGATTGATGTTCCTGTTTATGAGAATCAGGATGATGTAATTGCACAAGGACATATACAGAAAGTTATCGGTGTACCATATACGAGAGGCAGAAACTTATGCTATCCGTATGATTATCGTTTGGGTGGCAGCAATAACGATTCAATTGTGTCAGAACCGGTATTATCAGATGAAACAAAGATAGAAATTTGGGATTATCAAAAAGATGGAACAAAAGCTTTCTATCGCTACAGCACATCTTCACAAGGGCAGTATATAGAAGTTCCGTTTTTGGCATACAAAGGATATGTTGCCAGAGATGAAAACGGAGAAAAAATTAAAATCCATAAAGAATCAGATTCGTGTAACCGGATACGAATTGAATTAATAGGCGACGGAGAAGAGCATAGCGTCAGCATTTCTTTTGAGGGATATTGGTTTATGACACTTGCCAATTTCATATCCTTGGCGGCACTGGTTACACTGGTTGCATGGTATATAATAAAGAAAAGTAAACGGAGATTGGTATGATAAAGACATCGACAAAGGTTCACGGAATATCGATGATTGAGGTATGGTATGCAGATGAACCGATAAAAGAGGATGGCATTATAAATTACAGACAGGCACGCTTTTGCCCGAAAAAGAAATATACCACATTTGAAACGCTGATTACTGATTTGACGCAAGAAGAGGAAGAGATCATTGCCAAAATATCAAAAAACGGAAGATATGAAATCAGACGGGCACAAAAAGAGGATGTAAAAACGGTAATCAAAACGGCAAAAGAAATTACAGAAGAAGATATTCACGAATTCGTTCATTTTTTTACAGAGTTTTGGGCAAGCAAAGGAGTCATCTATACAGAGGGAAACCGTTTAGAAAAAGAAATTAAGCGATATGTTGAGGAAGACTGCTTTGCAATTACAATTGCATTGATTGTAGATAAGCCGTGTGTATATCATACCTATATTCTGGAAGAAAAAACGGCAAGACTTTATCAGTCAGCTTCTCTTTACCGTGTAGAGGAAGAAATTCCGAAAAGCCTTGTAGGAATGGCAAATCGTTTCCTGCATAAAGAAGACATGTTGACTTTTAAGAAAATGGGAATCAGACAATATGACTGGGGCGGTGCCGGTACCGGAAAAGAAGTTGCAAGCATTACGGAATTTAAGAAATCTTTCGGAGGAAGTCCGGCAGTGTTTTATGACTTTACAAGAGCAAACGGACGAAAGGCAAAAGTAATAGATGTATTATCTGCCTTAAAGCATTTTGGAAAAAGTAAATGAGGCATGCAAGTAGGAGAAAAGAGATGAGCCTGTTAGCAATAAAACAATATCTTTCCGAACATGGGATTACAAAATATCTTTATGAATGGAAATATAACAGAAAAGAGAACAAAATTAATCGAATGACGGATGAAGAATATGCGTGTTGGAAATACAACCTTCGTACCGGAAAAGAATTGAATCTCGAAAATCCGCAGTCGTATGATGAGCGTATCTGGTATCTGAAAATCAATGTCAGAGATCCGCTGCAAAAGAAATGTACCGACAAGTATCGCGTACGGGAATATGTAGAAGAGTGTGGACTATCTCATATTCTGAATGAATTATATGGCGTGTATGACTCGGTAGAGGAAATTGATTTTGACAAATTGCCGGATCGTTGTTTCTTAAAATGTAATCATCGTTCCGGGGAGAACATGATTTTTGACAGAAGCAAACCATTTGACTATGAGAAGTTTCAAAAGAAATTTTCGGAGTCCTTAAAAACAGATTATTATTGGGCCGGACGGGAATGGAACTATCATAATATCGCTCCCAAAATTATTTGCGAAAAAGTACTGGAGGATAAAAACGGCAAACTGCCTCTCGACTATAAGATTATGTGTTTTGCGGGAGAACCGAAACTTCTGTTTTTAGACATCGGAGTGGCAACAAAAGAGGGAGACCATGCGGAGGAATACTATCGCAATATTTATGACCTTGACTTTAATCTGCTTCCGGTAAAAGAAACACGTGAAAACTATCTGGGCCCGGAAATTGTCAAGCCCGAGAATTGGGACAAAATGGTGGAATATGCACGTATTTTATCAAAGCCGTTTCGTCATTGCCGTATAGATTTGTATAATGTTGACGGAAAAATCTACTTCGGAGAGATTACATTTCATCATGGCGGTGGCTGCAATGACATACAGCCGGAAGAATGGGCGATAAAAATGGGACAATGGATTCCGATTGATTAGGAGAGAATATGCATATAGCAATTCGATTAGATGATATTACACCGGATATGAATTGGGAAAACTTTTATAAAATGAAAGAAATTCTGGATCGGGAGAATTTGAAACCATTGCTCGGTGTAGTCCCGGACAATCAGGATTCTATGCTTCGCTGTGGGGAAAAGAATGAGAGTTTTTTTGAAATAATAAAGAAATTGCAGGCGGAAGGATTTGTGGTTTCCCAACATGGATACCGGCATCTGTATGAGACAAAGGATAAAGGAATTCTAAAGATGAATCCTTTTAGCGAATTTGCAGGGACTCCATATGAGACACAACTTGAAAAAATACGAAAAGGAAAAGAAGAACTTGTAAGACATGGAATTGAAACAGATATTTTTATGGCACCCGGTCACACCTTTGACCACAATACTCTGAAAGCCTTGAAGATGTGTGGATTTTCTTATGTAACAGACGGATATTATCATAAGAATTATTCTTATAAAGGACTTGTCTTTCTACCATGCAGGAATTTTACAGGTAAGAAAGGAAAAGGTGTGGATACCATTTGTCTCCATACGAATCTTATGAATGCAGGAGATTTTCGTGAGATAGAAGAACGGATTCATAAGAACAGAGAACTATTTATTGACTTTTCCGAACTGATGAAGGAAACCGTTGTTGCCAAGAATTTTAAAATCACTTTGCAGGAGAAAATAAGCATTGACGTGTTCCGCATAAAACGATATATTGGACAGAATAGTCAAGCTGAGAAGTATTTCAAGGCATCCGCTCATAAAAATCGCTTTATCAGAATGATTAAAAGGATTCTTTATCTTCCTTATCTTTTGGTATTGCTGTTAAAGAAAGAACATAAGGAATAATCTATGGCTGAAAAAATTAAGGTATCGGTTATATGTGTAACCTACAATCATGAAAAATATATCAGACAGGCATTAGACAGTATTTTAATGCAAAAGACAGAATTTCCATTCGAAATCAGGATTGGGGAAGATTGTTCTACTGATTCTACAAGAGAAATCCTTAAGGAATATGAGCAGAAATATCCGGGGCGCTTTTGCATGTACTATAGGGAACAGAATCTTGGCGCTACAAAAAACGAATATGAACTGCTCATGGATGCAGAAGGAGACTATATAGCGGCATTGGAACTGGATGACCTTTGGACGGATGAATATAAGCTCCAGAAACAGTATGATTTTTTGGAAAAACACAGAGAGTACATAGGTGTTTCCCATAACTTCGATACAATTGACAAAGAAGGAAAGGTCTTGCCGCAATTTGAAGATCCGATATTAAAGAGTTACTTGAATCATCCGTTTACATTGGAAGATTTTCTTTCTCACGGATTTGTATTTCAGACAGGAACACATTTTTACCGGAATATTTTTAAGGATGGGAAAGATTATTCTATCATCTATAAAGCAGACAAACTGATTAGGGATAAAACGATATTATCCCTGCTGCTTGATCGTGGCGATTTTTTTATACTTGAAGACAACATGAGTGCATATCGGCGTTTTTTTGACAAAGATGCACAGAATGGAAGAAATCTGACAAACAGTAATCTGGAACTGGATTTATATACGAAGGCGGAGCATGTAGAGGCACTGCATCACTATTTTGACGGACGGATTGATTATTCAGAGCAGTGGACAGATATTGTATATGGCTATTTAAAACATCTGCTAAGAGGCGAACACCAATATTCACTTTCACGATTCCTGCATATGTATCAGCATTCCAGTAAGAAAACAAGAAAGAATATCCGAAAGGAATTCTGCGGCAGTATTTTTAGAAAATTGAGGCACTGAGAAAAATAGAAAAGAGGACTTATAATATGTCATCCAAAATGTTAAAAAAACTCATGGCTGTTTTAGATAAAAAACAAAAAAGAAAGATAGCCGGACTTTTGATTATGATTTTATTCGGCGGTCTTTTAGAAACGGCGGGTGTTTCGCTGATTTTGCCTCTGATTACGGCTATTCTTGATGAAGAAAGTTTTGCGGTAAATGAATACGTTGTTTTGGTTAGTAATCTTCTGCATATTGAGAATACCCGACATTTCATCTATCTGCTTCTGGCAGCCTTGATTTTTATGTATATTTTTAAAAATGCATATCTGCTGCTGCTTACCTATATACAGTCGAAGTTCGTAAACAGGAACAGATGCCGCAGTACGAGCAATCTCTTGTCCCAGTATCTGCACCGTCCGTATGAATACTATCTTTATGCGGAAACTTCCATTATTTTGCGAACAATCTATGGAGATATGGATAATATATTCAATCTTCTTTTACAGTGTATGAATCTGGCAGCAGAAATGGTAGTGGCAGTCTGCCTCGGCATTTTTCTTCTCTGCATGGATTTTAAGATGATGATTATTATTGTCGGTTTGATGGTACTGACGACAGTTTTTATCAGCAAGGTGGTAAAACCGAGACTCAACATCATCGGAGAGCAATCCAGACAGTCACAGGGAACACTTTATAAATGGATTTTACAGGGAGTCACCGGAATTAAAGATGTAAAGGTTCTTAACAAAGAAGACTTTTTTACGAAGCAATATAAAAGAAGTGCTTCCGATTATGCGGAATACCAGGTGAAAAATAATGTGCTTACAAATTTACCGCGTCTTTTGATTGAAACGGTTGCAATTGTCGGTATCCTTTTGTATGTGGGAGTCAGCATGGCAATGGGAGTTGACATGAAATCCCTGCTTCCGCTAATTTCCGCTTTCGGGCTTGCTGCAATGCGTCTTCTGCCGAGTGTGAACCGCATTAACACCTATATGGCAAATATTGCTTACTATGAGCCGGCACTTAACTATATTTACGAAAATGTTAATACAAAAGATCTGGCAAAACAGGAAGAACTGGACAGATTACGATTGGAAAATCCGAATACCACGCCGATTACGCTGAAAAAAGAAATTCGTCTTTCCAATATCACATTTGCGTATCCGAATTCGGATAAATACATTTTTGAGAATGCGGAAATGGTGGTGCCGGTCGGAAAGTCAATCGGTGTTGTCGGGGTGTCCGGCGCCGGCAAAACGACGATTGTAGATGTTTTACTGGGACTTTTACAGTTACAGGGAGGAACGATTACAAGTGACGGTACGAATATTTTCGACAATTACGGAGCATGGCTTTCCCATGTCGGATATATTCCGCAGAGTATCTATATGCTGGATGATTCTATTCGAAATAATATTGCTTTTGGGGTAAACGAAGAAGATATTGATGATGTGCGCATCTGGGAAGTACTGGAGCAGGCACAACTGAAAGAATTTGTCGAAGAACTCCCGGACAAACTGGACTCCCAGATTGGAGAACGAGGTGTCCGCATATCCGGTGGACAAAGACAACGACTTGGTATTGCAAGAGCTTTATATCATGATCCGGAACTTTTGATTTTTGATGAAGCGACATCAGCACTTGACAATGATACCGAAACTGCAATTATGGAAGCAATCGACAGCCTGCACGGACAGAAGACAATGGTGATTATCGCCCATCGATTGAGGACGATAGAGAATTGTGATATAATTTACGAAGTAAAAGATGGGAAAATAGTATGCAAATAATAAAAAAGAGAGAAAATATCGGAAATGTCCTTTTCTTTGCAGGAATTCTCTTAGAACTGCTCATTATGATGACCGATCACAGCCAGATTACTCTGCCGTTTCGCGGAAGAGTATCCCATCTTG
Organism: Lachnospiraceae bacterium; assembly: GCA_029007885.1. Lineage (GTDB taxonomy): Bacteria > Bacillota > Clostridia > Lachnospirales > Lachnospiraceae > RGIG8767. Next base: position 40,990 of record JAQXIR010000168.1, read on the forward strand.
CATTTGTTTTGTTTGGATGTAAGATACTGACAACGGATTACAGCAAACGGGAATGGCTCATCATTGCCCTTTTCGGGGCGCTTGGGGCAGCGTCTTATTTCACCTGCAAAGATGAATATGTCATCAGGGCCGTTGTAATGGTGGTTTGTGCGAAAAACATAAACCTTGATAAAACAGCAAAGGCTGTTTTTTTCACAGCACTGGCCGGTACGACACTTATTATTTTACTATCCTTAGCAGGAGTTTTAGGAACTGCAGTCGATATCCGTAATTATGGCAGAGGCATGGAAGAAGCAAGATGGTGTCTTGGATTCTCACATGCCAACAATGTCCATGATATGTTCTGGTATCTGCTTAGTTTCTTTTTCCTGCTTAATAATAAAAATTGTAATTGGAAACATTACACGTTTTTTACCGCAGCCAACATTGCCTTGTATTTCCTTACGATATCCAGGACGGGAGTAATCGTTGCACAGGTAATCATTCTTGCGGCGGCATTGTTTCACTATCTGCCGGAGTTTCATCAAAAAATGTGGATATATCTGCTGTCTATCTTCGGGGTAATGACAACTATGTTTTTAACATTGCTGGGAGGTTTATACGGGACAAAAAATCCATTGGTTCGTTTCTTTAACCGACTGTTTACGGAGCGGCTTCAAATGGTATATGAGCATGCGCCTGTCAGCAAATGGACATTGTTTCCGCAACCGAATTCACTGTTATATGTAGACAATGGCTTTGCATGGTTGTTTTACGGATATGGAATTGTAGTGGGGACTGCATATCTTGCGATTATCATAGCATTGATATATCGGATGTACCAGAAAAGGGACGGTATTGCATTGGCAATTCTTATCACAACGATACTTGTGACTTTTATGGAGTCTACTTTTATTTTTAATACATCCCTATTGTGCAACCCTGTATTTTTCCTGCTTTTTAACGAGTGGTATCATCTGGGGACAAATGATTCGAAATGATGAGGTGTGAATTTGAATTCATTTAACAGAAAGAACAGTTTGATTCAGACATATTCATTAGCCGTGATTGATGTGGCATGTGTTATTGTGTCATATCTTATTGCTTACGCAATCCGATACCGTAATTTGCGGCAAATGGGACAGGTGGATTTTGCAATCTGCCTTCTTCTGGTACTTTTCAGCCTTCTGTACTGTTTTTTAATTGACTGGAATCACTTCATCTTTAAACGTGGATATTTTGATGAAGTTTTGGCAGTATTCAAGTATACGCTCAGCATCACTGTGATGCTGGGATTTTCGGTTTTCCTGTTCCGACAGGGAGAGTTTTTTTCACGTCTTGTGTTTGGCGTATTTGCCATTCTGGATGCGTTGCTTACCTATTCTGCTCATATCCTGTTTAAGAAATATCTTTACTATTTTTATAAAAAGAGTACAAGTTCCGATAAGGTGTTGGTCGTGACGACAAGGGCAAATATACTGAAAATCCTTCAGGATATTAAAAACGAAGCGGAATGGAGTTACGAGGTGACGTCTATCGCACTTTTGGATGAAGAGGTTTTGGAAAAGGAAATCGGTGGGATTCCAATTGTGGCAAACGGAGAAAATTTTTTAGAGGAAATCAAGCAGAATGCAATGGATGCTGTCTTTTTGTATCTTCCGGACTGCAAACACGATAAGGTCAACCGTTTCATCGAAGCGTTTGAGACGATGGGAGTTACCTGTTATTACAGTGTCGGAAATCTGGAGCGCAAAAAAAGTGTGCAGAGTGTTGACACTTTCGGTGGACATCTTGTGATTGCTTACGAAGCAAATGTAATTGATTACAGACGCCAGTTTATCAAGCGCTTTTTTGATATCCTCGGAGCTGCTGTCGGAATGCTTATTACGCTTATCCTGACACCGTTTATCGCACTTGCAATTAAAGCGGATTCGAAAGGTCCTGTTTTCTTTTCCCAGATTCGTATCGGCAAAAACGGAAGAAGATTTAAAATGTATAAATTTCGGTCCATGTATCCGGATGCGGAGAAACGAAAAACCGAACTGCTTAAAGAGAATGAAGTACAGGGACTCATGTTTAAGATGGAAAATGATCCCCGTATTACGAGAGTCGGAAAGTTTTTACGCAGGACAAGTCTTGATGAACTTCCACAGTTTTTTAATGTGCTCAAAGGAGACATGAGCCTTGTGGGAACAAGACCTCCGACTGTTGATGAATTTGAACAGTACAGCCTGCATTATCGCAGACGATTAAGTATTACGCCGGGACTTACGGGGATGTGGCAGGTGAGCGGCAGAAGTGATATCACGGATTTTGATGAGGTAGTAAAACTGGATTTAAAGTATATCGACAACTGGTCGCTGGCACTGGATTTTAAGATTATCTTACAGACCATCGGTGTCGTATTATTCCATAAAGGTTCTAAGTAGGACGGAGAAAATATGAAAATTGTAATGCTTGGACATAAGCGGATTCCTTCCCGTGAGGGCGGCGTAGAAATCGTTGTTGAACAGCTTGCCGTTTTAATGGCAGCAGCAGGTCATGATGTTACGGTATATAACCGCGGCGGCCATCATGTTGCGGGAAGCGGGTATGAATCTTTTGAATATCGCAGAAAATATGAATATAACGGCGTACATGTAAAGACAATACCGACAATGCCGCAAAAGAGTCTGAATGCAATCATCTACTCCTTTTTTGCAGCAATCAGAGCATGCTTTTCCAAAGCAGATATCGTTCATTTTCATGCGGAAGGTCCCTGCTCCATGATGATGCTTCCGAAACTGTTTCATAAAAAATGCGTGGCAACGATTCACGGACTTGACTGGCAGAGAGCAAAGTGGGGCGGATTTGCGACCAGGTTTTTACTATTCGGAGAAAAGACAGCGGCAAAACATGCCGATGAAATTATTGTTCTTTCCAAAGGTGTACAGGACTATTTTGAAGAAACATATCACAGAAAAACAATATTTATCCCGAACGGAATCACGAAACCCAAATATTTGGAACCGCAGATTATCCGAGAAAAGTACGGACTTGGGAAAGAGGGATACCTTCTCTTTTTAGCAAGGCTTGTTCCGGAAAAAGGCGTACACACATTGTTATCTGCTTATGAAAAGAGTTCTCTTACAGTACCGCTCGTCATAGCAGGCGGCAGCAGCCATTCATCAGAGTATGAGGAACAAATAAAGAAACAGGCTGCCAAAATCAACAGTCAGGGGAAAGGCAATATAATTATGACGGGGTTTGTACAGGGACAGGAATTGCAGGAACTCTATAGCAATGCCATGCTCTATATTTTACCCAGTGAGATTGAAGGAATGCCCCTTAGTCTGTTAGAAGCAATGAGTTATGGG
>JAQXIR010000169.1 GCA_029007885.1 Lachnospiraceae bacterium
TGGCAAAGCAGGAGGATGGAAGTTATATCCGATCTATATGTTTTGATAAGGAGAAGAGCAGAAAGAATATTTCATTGGATTATGCAGAATATGAAATGGAGAACTTTGTTAAGGGAGAGATTCTTCCAATAACTGCATATATAACGAATAAAGGAAATGAAACAATAGATAATGTCAATGTGTATTGGGATGACACTTTATTGGGGAATGTAACAGTAGCCATACCGGTTGGAGAGACAGTAACTGTCGAATTGAAGAATTTTGTGGTGCCGGAAGATGTTATCGGATATGAAGAACATATATTGAAGGTTTCAACGGAAAATGAATCCGACGATTCTGATAATGAATATAAGTTGGAGATTGGCATGACGGACGTAGCCGTTTCTGTTTCACAGCGACTAAAAGATGGGGAAACATGGCTAGATATGGGTGTATATAACACCAGTTGTATTGCAACGGATGTTACTTTAAATATTCGTGCGGATTATCTGGATGGAGAAATATTATATACAGAAGAGTTGGGAACAATAGAAGGTGGAAGAGGAGTAACGCTTACACAGCCACTTGAGGAGTATGATAAGCATTATTGTACCTATTATGTAGAAGTTGTAAGTACAGTACAGGATGCATTGGAAGGAAACAATGTAGAGTTTGTTTATACCGGTGCAGGAAGGGATGTAGAAGGTGGTGAACTTGGCTACAAACCGGTGTATTATACCATAACTTTTGATAGTAATGGTGGAAGCCCGATAGACAGTCAGACGATTGAGAAAGGTATTTTCGCGTCACAACCTATGGCGCCGGTTAAGGAAAATCATCATTTTGCAGGCTGGTATTATAACGGCGTGCTCTATGACTTTTCATCTGCTGTAGAAGAGGATATTACATTAACTGCTCAGTGGACAGAGTATGAAAAACTGGTAGCGCCATCTGCAAATATAGTAAGTGGAAGTAAGGTGGATGTGGGAACAAAACTCGCCCTTACCTGTGCTTCAGTCGGAGCATCCATATACTATACATTGGACGGAACTATTCCGACAACGACAGCTGATTTATATGTGGAACCTATCACATTACTTGAAAATACAACGGTTAAGGCGATTGCAGTACAGAATGGTTACTATAATAGTGATGTTGCGGAATTTACTTATGAAGTTGTAGATATGCCAAATGTATACATAGTTGCTTTTGAAAGCAATGGCGGAAGTATTGTTGAAAGTCAGCAAGTGGTGGAGAATGAGTGCGCGGCAAGACCAACAGATCCGGTATGGGAAGGACATAAATTCTTAGGATGGTATGTGGGGGATGCCTTGTATGATTTCAAAACACCGGTAACAGATCATTTGCGTTTAGAGGCGAAATGGGAGAAGGTGAATACACCTGAGGAGGATGAACCGAGTGAGGTTCTCCCAGAAGATATTCCGGAAGACGGTATTATTCCTGAGGGTATCTGGGTTGCCGGAACAAAGGATACAGTGTATACAGGAGAAGCTGTTAAGCAGGAATTCAGGGTATATGATCACAAGACACTGTTAAAAGAAAAAATTGATTATACTGTAACTTATAAAAATAACAAATTGGCTTATGTTTACTCGGATGAGGATTATGCTGCATTTGAAGAGAATTTAAAGACTACCGGTAAGAAGAAAACAATAGGAACCTTTAATCCTGCCAAAGCACCGCAGATTATCATAACGATGAAAGAAAATTATTCCGGAAGTCATACGATTTATTATAAAAATGAGAGCGCGGATATTGCACAGGAAGGTTTTGTGGCAGAGAATCTGACAGTGACATATTCCGGAAAGAAACAGACGCCGCAACCGATTCTGACATGGAATGGCAAGAAACTGAAGTACGGTACGGATTATTATGTGCGGGAATATGATGCGGCAAAAAAGGATAAGTCAGCATATACTGCCAAAGGGTCTTACGATTTAACAATTGTAGGTAAGAAAAACTTTAAGGGCGAGATTCCGATACAATTGACAATCAGCGAAGGCGTAAATCAGATTGCTTTCAGTAAGGTTACAATCAAAGGAATAAAAAATGTGCCGTGGGATGAAGGCAGACAGATTGTTCAGAAAGATTATAAGTTGAGTTATAAGAAGGATGATTTTACCGGGGATAATGCAGAGTATACCGTCAGCTGGGGTACGAACACTGATGTTGGAACGGGAACAGTGACCTTTACCGGTACAGGAGTGGATGCGGACAAAGACGGATATAGTTATATCGGTTCCAAAACGGTAACCTTTAAAATCACCGGAACTGCGATGAAAGATGTAGAAGTAACCGGCGTGAAATCAAGTTATCCTTATACCGGAGAAACTATCACGGCAGAAGAAAAACTGAGTTATAAAAAAGATAAGAACTCAGAACCTATGGATTTGTATGAGGATACGCACTATTCGGTTGAGTACAGGAATAATACAGACAAAGGAACGGCAACCATTATTTTCACAGGCAAAGAAAGTGGTGGTTTTACCGGAACCAAGAAGGTAACTTTCAAAATTACGGCCAGAGGTATTCAGGATATTGTACTGGATGGAAATGTGACACCGCAGGTCAATGTAAACTTCATAGATTCTTCTAATATGATAGACGATGTGTACGTGGCTCCGTATATGAAGGGCGGTGTAAAACCGGAAGTTACGGTTACTTGCGGAGAGATTACGCTGGAAGCAGGTAAGGATTATACCGTTAGTTATGGAAATAACCAAAAACTTGCTTTGTATACAGACAAAAAGGCGCCTTCGATTACGATTAAAGGAAAAGGAAATTATACAGGCTCAAAAACAGTATATTTTTCAAT
>JAQXIR010000170.1 GCA_029007885.1 Lachnospiraceae bacterium
CAAAACGGGGAACGTGCTATTGGAATTTTGAAAAATTACAAAAAGTATGTAATTGGGCAGACTGTGAAGGAATTCAATTGCACATGCATGCTATTGGTGACGGAGCAGTGCATACGGCGGTAGAAGCGATAAAAAGGGCAATAGATATCAATGGTTCTTTGGGAAAAACGTATCATGTTATTACGCATCTGCAATTGGCAGATGACGAGGATCTGGATATAATGGCGAAATACAAAATAGTAGCGGCTGTGCAGCCATATTGGATTTGCTGTGTAGGAGAGAGTTATTCCGTTGATCGCAAAAATCTTGGAAATAGGGTAGAAAGTGAGTACAAATTGGCTTCTCTTCTGAACAGAGGAGTCCTTGTAACGGGCTCCAGTGATAGTCCGGTAGTAGAACAGCCGATTGCATTTTGGGCGATGAGACAAGCACTTTTGCGGGAAAACAGAAAAGAAATACCTGGAGTTGATCAGTTAATTAAGATGTTTACTGAGAATGCAGCAAAACAACTGGGATTAGAACAGCAATTCGGAAGAATAGAAGAAGGCTACCGCGCAGATTTTATCGCATTAAACAAAGAAGTTACAGAAGAAACGATTTGCAAAAAAGAAATAGAGATTGTCAAAAGAATTACTTTTTTTTAATTCTTTCTTAATTGAATCAGCAGATAAGTTATGATATGTTAGTTTGTAGAAAATAGGAATGAGGGTTTTGTGATGCATAACGAACTTTTAACGATCGGACCGATTACGATATACGGATACGGTTTGATGATTGCAATTGGAGTGATTGCGGCACTGCTTGTAGGCGAGTATCGTGCTAATAAACGCGGTCTGAACGGGGATTTGATTTACGGAATGACATTTTCTGCAGTTATCTTTGGATTTGTCGCTGCCAGAATCCTTTTTATCATCACAGAGTGGAGAGATTTTTTGCAGAATCCCAAAGATTTGATTGCCGGGAACGGATTTGTCGTATATGGCGGCATTATCGGTGGTATTCTGACTGTATATATCTATTGCAGATTGAAGAAAGTAAATTTTATTGATTATTTCGATTTGATGGTTCCGTCGGTTGCACTGGCACAAGGTTTTGGAAGAATCGGTTGTTTCCTGGCAGGATGCTGCTACGGACGGGAAACAGATAGTATTTTCGGAATTGTTTTTCATAATTCCGCTTATGCACCGAACAATGTTAGGCTAATTCCGACACAGTTAATGATGTCTGCCGGCGATTTTGTCATTGCAGCCATTTTGCTTTGGTATTCAAAAAAGGAACGAACGAAAGGAAAAACGGGTACACTATATCTGATTCTATACAGTATCGGAAGATTTATTATTGAGTTTTTCCGCAATGATGACAGAGGTGCAGTCGGAGTTCTTTCAACATCACAATTTATCGGAATCTTTATGTTTGTGATTGCATTATATCTGTTTTTCTTTTATTTTCCAAAACGGAAACAGGAGGCATAAGATGACGTGTGACACATGTGCCAATTACGCGTATGATGAAGACTATGAATATTATGTCTGTGAAGTTGATCTTGACGAAGACGAAATGCAGAAATTTCTTTCCTGCTCTTTGGAAGAATGCCCTTACTACCAGCCGGGCGATGAATATCTGATAGTCAGAAAGCAGATGTAAATACAGAGGTATGCTATGAGTAAACAGGAATTTTTAGACCAACTTAGACGAAATATTTCTTCCATGAATGACTATGTGGTTGTAAACGATACGATGGCTTATTATGAAGATTATATTGAATCGCAAATCAGAATGGGAAAATCAGAACAAGAAGTCATGGCGATGCTTGGTGACCCCAGATTGATTGCCAAATCCATTCTGGCAACGCAAGATGCAAAGCAGAATTTGAAAGACAGTAATATAGAAGAAGAGGAGAAAGCAGCCAGAGAAAAGGTATTTACCAGAAAAGGAAAAACGTACAGGATTCCTTATCTGCTGTATCAGATTATCATTGCGCTTGTTATCTGTGTTGTTATCTTTGCGGCATTCAGTCTTCTGGCATGGATGGCACCGGTGATTGTAATCGCGGTATTATCCTATATGACATATAAATTTATAAAAAGTATTTTTTATTGAATAAAACAAATTTATTCACACATACTACTCCTGTAACCAATTTCATAGGAGGTATGAACAATGGCAAAAAATGATTATAGTTCATCAAATGAAAATCAGAACTCTAAGATGAGCAATTCCACAAGTGAAAACAAGAGCACATCTAAGAGTCAGAACAAGAACAGTGCTGACAATGCAAAAGACAGCAAGAACAGCACAAGCAGCAAAAACACAACAAATGCATCTGACAGCAATTACTAAACTGTAGGGCGGTGTCACGCATGCAAAAACAGGACAGACTTTTTGGCTGTCCTGTTTTTTACATAAGAATTCTTTCCGGTTGACAGGTGATGATATTTAAACGTAATATAGGAATATGAGAAAATTTGACTTAATTGCACCATGTCATTTTGGCTTGGAAGCAGTACTAAAAAAAGAAATTATTGATTTGGGATATGATGTTATCAAGGTTGAGGATGGAAGAGTCACCTTTCTGGGGGATGAAGAGGCGGTATGCCGCGTCAATGTATTTTCCAGAACGGCAGAAAGAATTTTGATAAGAATAGGGACTTTTCATGCAGAGACATTTGAGGAATTATTTGAGGGCACAAAGAATTTGCCATGGGAAGAATATATCCCGGAAGACGGAAAATTTTGGGTTGCAAAGGCAGCCAGCGTAAAAAGCAAACTTTTTTCTCCGTCAGATATCCAGTCCATTATGAAAAAAGCAATGGTTGAGAGGATGAAGATGAAGTATCCGACGGAAAGATTTGAAGAGTCGGGAGACTCTTTTCCAATCCGCGTCTTTCTCATGAAGGATGAAGTTACCGTCGGACTTGATACAACAGGGGAATCCCTGCATAAAAGGGGATATCGTAAATTGACGGCAAAGGCACCCATTGCGGAAAACCTTGCGGCAGCGCTGATTCTTTTGACACCATGGAATAAGGACAGGATTCTGGTAGATCCTTTCTGCGGGAGCGGTACGATACCGATTGAAGCAGCTATGATGGCGCTAAATATGGCACCCGGAATGAATCGAAATTTCACGGCACAAAACTGGGGACATCTGATTCCCAAAAAGATGTGGTATGATTGCTTGGACGAAGCTAACGAGCTAATTGATTATTCGGTAAAGCCGGATATACAAGGTTATGATATCGACAATGAGATGATTATGATTGCACGGCAGAATGCAAAACTTGCCGGAGTGGAAGAGTATATTCATTTTCAGACTCGAAGTGTTGAACAGTTAAGCCATCCGAAAAAATACGGCTTTCTGATTACCAATCCTCCGTATGGAGAACGTATCTACGATAAAGACAAAATTGCAGATTTATATTGTTTGATTGGGGAACGTTTCCGGGCACTTGACAGTTGGTCACTGTATATGATAACTGCATATGAGGATGCCGAGAAAAGTATCGGACGAAAAGCTGATAAAAACCGTAAGATTTATAATGGTATGATGAAAACGTATTATTATCAGTTTATGGGGCCAAAGCCTCCAAAGAAGGTAAAGCGAAATGAAGAAGAAAAGTAAAATATGGTTAATTCTTTTGTTTCTTGTTTTGGCTGTTGCATTACTGTTTGCGGGACTTTATGTCTGGCAGCAGATGACACAAAAAACGCCGGATGAAATTTTGATTCAGGAGAGGCTTGATACACAGGAAGCGTATGACACATTGCTAAAAGAGTCTCTTTTGGACAGAAACCGATATGAAAAGATTGTGGTCATAAACCCGGCACACGGGGGAAGTGACATAGGATATCGAAATGATTACGGAACCGAAAAAGAGATTACATTGTCAATTGCCCAAAAAGTACAGGAGAACAATACAGATTCAAACACCGGTATTTTCCTGACTAGGGCAGATGACACTTCACCGGACGAATCCATGAGGCTGGAGTTTATCCAAAAGATGCAGCCGGATTTATTTATTGATATTCATGTAAAACGGCAGGGAACGGAATGTGGCACTGCTGTTTATTACAGTACACATTATTATGATAATCTTCTGACGAATGCAACATTTGCGGATATTATGGAAAAGAATGTTGTCACGGCAGTGGAAGGATGTGCAGAAGGGATTTTTGAAGATACGCAGAAAGCATATCCGATTTTGTCAGAACTATCGATACCGGCAGTTGGTTTACAGTGCGGAAATCTTTCGAACGAAACGGAAGGCGTCCTATTAACTCGCGAAAATTACCAGAGCAATATGGCAGACGGTATTTTAGATGCGATTTATGAAGCACTTGACAGGCTTGAACAGTAGCGGAGGCAGAAATGGGAGAAAACAAAATAATAAACCGCATTGTATTTGCAACCGGGAATCAGGGGAAGATGCGGGAAATCAGGGAGATTATGCAGGACTTAGGCTGTGAAATCATTTCGATGAAAGAAGCCGGTATTTCCACAAATATCGAGGAAAACGGCACAACCTTTGAAGAAAACGCATTAATTAAGGCCAAAAGTGTAGCAAGTATCAGCAAGGAATTGGGATGCAGCGATATTGTGATTGCAGACGATTCGGGTCTTGAAATTGATGCGCTTAATAAGGAACCGGGAATTTATTCCGCAAGATATATGGGCGAGGATACTCCTTATTCAGAAAAAAATGCAAACCTGATAAGCCGCCTTGCAGGGGTGCCGGATGAAAAGCGGACCGCGCGGTTTGTCTGTGCGATTGCAGCAGTTCTGCCGGACGGCAGAACACTATCGACAAGAGCAACAATCGAAGGAAGAATCGGATATGAGGAAAAAGGAAGCAATGGCTTTGGATATGACCCGATTTTTCAGGTGCCGGAATATGGATGTTCAACAGCGGAACTAACTATGGAACAAAAGAACCGGATTAGTCACCGCGGGAAAGCCCTTCAGAGGATGAAAGAAGAATTAACAAAAGCATTTTCGTAAGCAAGGCAGGATAAAATTTGTGAAAAGAGTATTAATTGTCAGCGATACACATAGGAGAAATGAAAACTATCTTACAGTAGTAAACCGGTGCAAACCGTTAGATATGGTCATTCACTGCGGTGATATAGAAGGAAGCGAATATGTAATTATGGAAGCCGCAGGATGCCCTGTTGAAATGGTCATGGGAAATAATGATTTCTTTTCCGATTTGCCGCGGGAAAGAGAATTTACACTTGGCAAATATCATATCTGGCTGACACACGGACATAATTATCTTGTTTCTATGAGCAATGAAACAATTAAGCAGGAGGCAAGAGCGAGGGGAATCGATATCGTCATGTTCGGACATTCCCATCGTCCGGTAGTAGAATATGATAATGATGTAATTGCCATAAATCCGGGAAGTCTTACTTATCCGCGACAAGAAGGCAGAAAGCCGTCGTACATATTGATGGAGATAGATGAGTCAGGAGAAGCACATTTTACGATAAACTATTTATAAAAAAGTGTTGACATTATTTTTGCCCTATCATATAATATGACTTGCGTCACGAGACTTATCGTGAAGCGGGGTGTGGCTCAGCTTGGCTAGAGCGCCTGGTTTGGGACCAGGAGGTCGCAGGTTCGAATCCTGTCACCCCGATCAATAATCATTGTGCGGGTGTAGTTCAATGGTAGAACACTAGCCTTCCAAGCGAGATACGTGGGTTCGATTCCCATCACCCGCTTCAAATAAAAATATCTTCGATATTTTTATTTGGTTTTGCGAAGCAAAACGCTGACGTAGTCAGCAAAGCGGGGGATTGTACCCGTGTTATGGTATGTGTTCGTAGCTCAGCTGGATAGAGCAACGGCCTTCTAAGCCGTGGGTCGGGGGTTCGAATCCCTTCGAGCACATTTGAGATATAGGGATGTCCACTAATCTCAATATGGTGGGTATAGCGCAGTTGGTTAGCGCGCCAGATTGTGGCTCTGGAGGCCCAGGGTTCGAATCCCTGTATCCACCCT
>JAQXIR010000171.1 GCA_029007885.1 Lachnospiraceae bacterium
ACAAGTTTTCATAAAAATCAATCCTCCATCACATCCTGTATTTCCTTAAAAGTCTTTGGATGTTCCGGAAAATCTTTATGCTCTCCGATGTGTTTTTCCATCCATACCATGTTATACCAGCGGCCGAATTTATAGCCGCACTGATGAAATTCTCCAACCAGACGATATCCCAAATGCTGATGGAACGCTACACTATCTTTCGTAAGATAGGGGTCTTCCTCCTGTGTATATGCGATGCAGGCATTTAAGTTCAAAATGTTCTGAAGAGCAAGTGTCTTTTCCAATGCCTCATAGAGTTGTTGGCCTACTCCCGTTTTTTTCTGATCCTCACGCACATATACCGTCGTTTCCACTGCCCAGTCGTATGCAGCACGTCCTTTAAACGTACCGGCATAAGCATATCCCACAATTTCTCCGTGTCGCTCTGCAACAAGATACGGATATTTTTCCAGTACCTGCTCTATCCTTTTTTCAAATTCTTCAATTGTCGGTACGGTATATTCAAATGTAATTGCCGTTTTTTCAACATACGGAGCATAAATGGAAATGAGTTCCTTTGCATCCTGTATCTTAGCAATTCTGATTGTACAGTCTTTCATCTGTATTCCCCTCTATTTCAATTCTAAAATTCCCGTCGCGATTTTCTCACGAAATGCAGCGTCATGTTCGACAAACAAAAGCGTCGGCCGATATTGTAAAATCAGTTCCTCAATCTGCATTCTGGAAAATACATCCATATAATTTAGCGGTTCATCCCATATGTACAAATGCGCGGGAGTCAATAAGCTTGCCGCAATCAGCACTTTCCTTTTCTGGCCTTCGGAAAAGTCTTCCATATTCTTTTGAAATTGCACCCGTTCCATACCAAGCTGCCGCAAAATTGCACAGAATAAACTTTCATCCAGATTCTGCTTTTTGCAGAAATCAAAAATACTGCCTTCTAACATGGAGGTATCCTGATTCACATACGAAATATACAGTCCCGATGCCACTTCGCAGAGTCCCGCTTCTAAAACCGGCATCTTTTTACCGGCAAAACCGGCTTTTTGTAAAATCATTTTAATGAGCGTTGATTTCCCGCATCCGTTTTCACCATGAATCGCAATCCTCTCCCCTTTTTGAAGGGTAAAGGTCAAATCTTGAAAGACAGGTTCTTTTGCTCCTTCATATTGCAGGGAATACTCCCTGAGACTGACAAGTATCTCTTTATGATGGGAAAGCGGTCTTAATTTTAACTCCACAGGCTGTTCTAAATCTACCAAAAGGCCTTCCTTTTCTTCGATTTCCCGCTCAATTCGCTTCTCCATCTGTGTAACTCTGCTCTGCATTTTTTTGGTTTTTGCACCGATATAGGATCGTGTAGCAATCGAGCGGTCATGCTCCTTTACCGGATCAAATCCGATTTTTGTGCGTTCATTTTTATCTGCCCACCGGGTGGTACGTTCTGATGCCTCTTTCAGTTTTCCAATCTCTTTTAGATGTTTTTCATTCTCTGCTTTTGCAAACTGATCCTTTCGTCGCTTGTTTTCCCACCAGCTTGAAAAATTGCCGCTTTGTACTTCAATACTTTGCCTATTTAGTACCAATACATGGTCGATGCAGGCATCTAACAGGTCACGGTCATGTGATACAAGCAGAAAACCTTTCTTGAAAGATAAATACATTTTCACATTTTCCCGGGATTCCTGATCCAAATGGTTTGTCGGTTCATCAATCAGTAAAAAATCGTTTTCACCGGAAAATAGAATTGCCAGCAGAATTTTTGTGCGTTCGCCGGGACTCAACGTGCCAAACGGTCTGTATAAGATTTCTGCATTTTCCCGTAACTGTTCCAGTTCGCATATGACGCGCCACAATTCACACTGTGGCTTTATGTCTTCCGCAAATTCTGCTGCCGGTAACCGCATTTTATCTTCCGGTATCTGATACGGAAAATAGTCAAAGACCGTAGATGTCGTAATCGTTCCGCTATATTGATATTTTCCCAACAGCAAATTTAGAAAGGTTGTTTTCCCTTTTCCGTTTCGCCCGATAAATCCTATTTTCCAATTTGTATCAATGGAAAACGATACCTTTTCAAAGACGTTATCAAAACTTCCTTCATAAGAAAACGTCAGATTATTTACATGTATTTGTGCCATATCCATCTCTCCTTTTGCGGTCTTAATTGTTGCCAAATATGTTTGTTCCAATCAATAACCTCAAAAATCAAGAAATATAAACATAAATAACATTTGTATTTTTTTGCACACAAAAAGAGAGGTTATGAGAACATAATCTACTTTTGGCAACATGATAAAACAGTATTCCGATGACTCGTCCTACCGTTTCTAACCATCATGCAATCAAAAGTAAATTATCTTCTCATCTTTTCACCTCTCTCCTTAGGATGATTTCATCGTAACACATCCGGATTTATCCGTCAAACGAATTTATTCTACTTCGATTAACTCATACTCCCGCAAGCCGTATCCTAACGCTGCC
>JAQXIR010000172.1 GCA_029007885.1 Lachnospiraceae bacterium
GTTTAAATCTTCTACATACTTATTAGTTTTCATTTGATACACCGCCTTCCAAGTCTGCTTTAGAAACAATTTTACATTTACAAGGGAGTTTGTGCATAGCAAGACGTAATGCTTCTCTGGCTGTTTCTTCATTTACGCCGCTGATTTCAAACATTACTCTGCCCGGCTTTACTACTGCTACCCAGTATTCTAATGTTCCCTTACCGGAACCCATACGAGTTTCAGCAGGTTTTGCTGTAACCGGTTTGTCAGGGAAAATTTTAATCCAAACCTGACCACCACGTTTTGTATGACGTGTCATAGCAATACGGGCTGCTTCAATCTGATTTGATTTAATCCAACAAGGCTCTGTAGCCACAAGTCCAAATTCACCATGTGTTATTGTGTTACCGCGCAGCGCTTTTCCTGCCATAGAACCACGGAACTGCTTACGACGTTTCACTCTTTTCGGCATTAACATTATTTATCGCTCCCTTCCTTATTAGCTT
Organism: Lachnospiraceae bacterium; assembly: GCA_029007885.1. Classification (GTDB taxonomy): domain Bacteria; phylum Bacillota; class Clostridia; order Lachnospirales; family Lachnospiraceae; genus RGIG8767. Next base: position 489 of record JAQXIR010000172.1, read on the forward strand.
TTGTAGGAAGTACCTCTCCTTTATAAATCCATACCTTAACGCCAACCTTACCATATGTTGTGTCTGCTTCTGCAAAACCATAATCGATGTCAGCTCTTAATGTCTGAAGCGGAATAGTTCCTTCACTGTAGAATTCTGTACGGGCCATATCAGCTCCGCCTAAACGTCCTGAACAGCTTGTCTTGATACCTAAAGCTCCTGCTTTCATTGTTCTTGACATTGTAGACTTCATAGCTCTTCTGAAAGATACACGGTTTTCAAGCTGCTGTGCAATATTCTCAGCTACTAACTGGGCATCCTTATCAGGTCTCTTGATTTCTTTGATATCTACAAGTACCTTCTTATCTGTTAATTTGGAAAGTTCCTGCTTTGTAACTTCAATTTCATTTCCACCCTTACCGATTACGACGCCCGGCTTTGCTGTGTGGATAACAACTTTTACTCTGTCGGATGCTCTTTCGATTTCAATCTTGGAAACACCGGCAGCAAATAATTTTTTCTTTAAGAATTTTCTGATGTTATAATCTTCTACCAGAAAATCTGAAAATTCAGCGTCTGCATACCATTTGGAATCCCAATCTTTGATAACGCCGACTCTCAGACCATGCGGATTAACTTTCTGTCCCATTTATAGTCTCCTTTCTATCTTTCATCCAGTACCAGAGTGATGTGGCTCATTCTCTTTTCGATTCTGTAAGCCCTGCCCTGTGCTCTCGGTTGTACTCTCTTCATTGTAGGTCCTTTGTTCGCATAGCACTCTGCAATGTAAAGATTTTCACGGTTCATACCGTTATTGTTTTCAGCGTTAGCAATTGCTGATTCTAACAATTTTTTAATAAGACTTGATGCGTATCTCGGATTGTAAGTAAGGATTGCAAGTGCAGTCGTTACATCTTTTCCTCTGATTGCATCTAAAACGAAACATGCTTTCTGTACGGATACTCTGGCATAAGATAACTTAGCAGATGGTCTTGTATCTTTATTCGCATTTCTTTCTCTTTTAATTTGGGATCTATGTCCTTTTGCCATGTTGGTTAAATCCTCCTTTCAGATTTATGTTGGCTTTCTAATTGAATTATTTCACTTTGGATTTCTTTTCGTCTTTACCATGGCCTCTGTAAGTTCTTGTTGCAACGAACTCACCAAGTTTATGTCCAACCATGTCTTCTGTAACATATACAGGTACATGTTTTCTTCCGTCATGAACGGCAATTGTATGACCAACAAATGACGGGAAAATGGTGGAACGACGTGACCATGTCTTAATAACCTGTTTATTGCCTGCAGCGTTCATAGCATCTACTTTTTTCAGTAAGCTTTCGTCTGCGAATGGACCTTTTTTCAGTGATCTAGCCATTTTTATTCCTCCTAATTATCCTAATTATTTGATAGCTCTTCCGTCTCTTCTTCTTACAATCAGTTTGTTTGAAGCTTTTTTCTTCTTACGTGTCTTCAAACCAAGAGCCGGTTTACCCCAAGGTGTGCACGGACCCGGACGTCCAATAGGTGCTCTACCTTCACCACCACCATGCGGATGGTCATTCGGGTTCATTACGGAACCGCGAACAGTAGGTCTGATACCCATGTTACGTTTACGTCCTGCTTTACCGATGTTAACGAGGTTGTGATCACCGTTTCCGACAACGCCGATTGTTGCACGGCAGATAATCGGTACCATTCTCATTTCGCCGGAAGGAAGACGAAGTGTTGCGTATTTTCCTTCTTTTGCCATAAGCTGTGCTGCATTTCCTGCGGAACGAACAAGCTGTCCGCCTTTTCCCGGATATAATTCAATGTTGTGAATCTGAGCACCAACAGGAATCTGGGATAACGGTAAGCAGTTACCGATTCTTACTTCTGCTTCCGGTCCGTTCATAACAGTCATTCCGTCTGTTAAGCCTTCCGGAGCAAGAATATATGATTTTTCGCCGTCTGCATAGCAGATTAAAGCGATATTTGCTGTTCTGTTCGGATCGTATTCGATTCCGATTACTTTTGCCGGGATTCCATCTTTACCGTTTCTCTTGAAATCTACCAGTCTGTATTTTCTTCTGTTTCCGCCACCGCGATGTCTTACGGTGATTTTACCCTGATTGTTACGTCCAGCGTTTTTGCTAAGTGAAGTGCAAAGAGATTTTTCCGGTGTTGTTTTTGTGATTTCTGCGAAATCAGAACCGGTCATATTTCTTCTGGACGGTGTATATGGGTTATAAGTCTTAATTCCCATGATTGTTTCTCCTTTTTTGATTTTTTCGCGTCAGACATAAGCATTCGTTTTCCGGATGCGAGCAACGTTCCTGTTAAAGGTGTCTGCCGCATAGTTTATAGTTGCTTCTTTTTACAGTCCTGAGAAGATTTCAATATCTTTGCTGTCTTCTGTCAACTGTACAATTGCTTTCTTTCTTTTTGCTGTTTTTCCGACGATCATACCACGTCTTTTGTTCTTTCCTTCAAGGTTCATTGTGTTGACTTTAGAAACCTTTGTTCCTTCGAACATTTTTTCAACAGCTTCTTTAATCTGGGACTTTGTAGCGTCCGGATGAACTAAAAATGTGTATTTCTTTTCGCCCATGCCAGCCATACTCTTTTCTGTAATGACCGGTTTGAGGATTACATCATAATATTTAACGTCTGCCATTATGCGTACACCTCCTCGATAGTCTTAACGGCTTCCTTCGTAAGAACAAGTGTCTGTGCATTTACGATG
>JAQXIR010000173.1 GCA_029007885.1 Lachnospiraceae bacterium
ACCTGCCGTAAACCTTGCCGTTCTTGTATTGGAGTTTTCATCATAGGAAAGCTCCTCAAGAATTCCAAGGTTACTGCTTAAGCTCCAGTTTACATTTCTCTTATCTGCATCCGAAGGATAAATGGTTGCCGTGAGATCAACTGATTTACCCTTGTTCAGAGCAGCCTCCGTTTTGTCAAGCTCCATAGAGGTTACCGGATTGTTATATGTAATCTCTCCATAATTAACAGTAAAGTAGGCTGTTTCCGTGCCGGAAACTACCTTTATCTTTACCTCGCCTGCGGCGTGGGCATCTGTCGATGCGCCGTCAAAACTACCTCCTGAATTAACAGAAACTCCTTCAGGAAGAGGATCGCTGTCATCTGCGAGATAGAATTTATAGTCTCCGATTCCTCCCTTACAGCCAAGATACCAGTATATGTTTGCCTTCTTAAAGCTCTCCCCTACCTTCGTCTCAGGTATATCATAAATGGGGCTGTCTGTAACTGTAAGCGGCTGGCTCTCCACATATTTAATTACAGGATCCTTGATTGGCGCTCCGGTGCTGTCGCAGAGGAAATGGCCATTAACAGTTCCTAAGGGATTCGTTGTATAATATGACCAGATAACATTATCATAGCCCTCAACCGTACAGGTCTTCTTTACCGGTCTGAAATCATTTAAATAGCCCTTAACAGTTACCGTTCCCGTGCCGCCTGAGGACTGCAGTAATTGATTGGATATTACATTCGCCTTTCCTCCTGCTGTTGTAGGAAGTATTAATACTACTACAATTGTAACAATAATCGGGAAAAGAATTTTCTCCAATTTGGATACCGGACGAAGCTGTCCCATCTTAATCTTTCTTTCTTTTTCCGTCGTAAATAATTTCATAATTGGTGGCTGAATAATCGGTACCAGTGACATATAGGAATATGCTGCTACCGCAATCGGACCAAGTAATGTTGTCTGTCCCAATTTTCCTGCAAGGAAAATGGAAGTCGGTCCGTCTGCTCCACCAATAATGGAGATTGCTGCCGCGGCTTTATCATTAAAGCCAAGTGCAATTGCTCCGAAATATGCTGCAAAAATACCGAACTGAGCTGCAGCTCCCAGTAAGAAACTCTTCGGGTTTGCAATCAATGGTCCGAAGTCCGTCATGGCACCGACACCCATGAAAATCAGAGACGGTAAGATGGACCACTCATCAAGTTTATAGAAATAATACAGTAAACCGCCTACGCCGCTGGCTGAGTCTTCCGCATGAAGCATAATGTCCGGATAAATATTAACCAAAAGCATACCAAAGGCAATCGGAACAAGAAGCAACGGTTCGTATTCTTTCCGAATAGCAAGGTACAAAAACACGCATGCAACAACGATCATGATATAATTTCCAACCGTCAGATTGAAAAATGCGGTCTGGTGTACCAGATTGCTTAATGTATTTGCTATGTATTCCATTTACGTTGACCTCCTAATGATATAGAGCCGGGAAAACCGGTTCTTTCATAACTAGTTTAATGTTGCAAGAACAGATCCTGCTTCAACAGCGTCTCCTACCGCAACATCGATGCTAGCTACTGTACCATCCTGTGGTGCAACAACCGGAATTTCCATTTTCATAGCTTCGATAATTACAACGGTATCTCCGGCTTTTACTGCCTGACCTACGCTTGCTTCAATTTTAAATACTTTTCCTGCTGCTCCTGCTTCTACTTTAACACTGCCTGCTCCAGCCGGTTTTGCAGCTGCTGCAGGTGCTGCCTTAGGTGCTGCTTTCGGAGCTGCAACCGGTGCTGCTGCTACAGCTCCTGTGGATGCTCCTTCTTCTACTGTTACTGCATATACGTTTCCATTTACGGTAATGGTATAATTTTTCATTTTTTCATCCTCCTATGAGTCTTATGACTTTTTATTATCTTACTCTTCTAATTGATCTTACAACGTAACCATCGCTTGAAGCTGCACCTTCGCTCGCTGCTACCGCTGCTGCGATGACTGCAATCAGTTCAAGATCATCCGTTTCATTTACTTCTTCATTCTGTACAATCTGTGCGACTGCACCATCAACAGATGCCTCTGCTTTCTTCTCCTTTTTGGAGAATGCTTTCTGAATTTTCGGAATGAAATTAAAGCAGGAGATAATCAGACAAATCAGGATTAACACAACAAAAACGGTACCCATTCCGATTAAGGTATTTAATCCCGCATTCTTCATCAACTCTCCAAATGTGTAAGTAACCGTCGTTGTCACAGAAGATAAAGCAAATCCCTGGGTTACCGAATACTCCAGTACAAACTGTACCGACGCATCCCTTTTCGTTCCTTTTACTGCGGCATCAATTGTCATAACGCCGTCCTCATCGACGATATATGTGATACTTTCTATAGACTGATAATCACCCATGTCAGCCAGAGCGCTTTCCCATCCGGCAACGGCAGCGGATGCCACCGGGTCTTCTGCCAAATAAGCCTGTGCTCCCTGTTCTACAACGGAATTAAAGCCTTCCAGCTGCTGCTGTACGTAGGAATCCACCATTTCCTGTGTAACCTGATACTGTGCACTGTAGTCATTTTCTTCCTTACCGCAGGCTGCTGCTGTAGACAAACAGGTGACCATCCCTAATATCAATAACCATTTTTTCATATTAAGTGTCATCCTTTCTTAAACTGTACCATGTTTTTTAGCCGGACGCTCTTCACTTTTGGTATATAACATTTCAAATGCACCGATTACATATTTTCTGGTGTCCGCAGCATCAATGATTGTATCAACGTATCCTCTCTTAGCTGCACTGACAACATTGTTCTGAAGTTCGGCATATTCTTTTGCACATGCGTCAATTGCATCTGCACCTTCTTTGTCACAGATAATTTTAGCTGCAAGTTTTGCATCCATCATTCCAATCTGTGCTGTTGACCATGCAAATGTCATATCTGCACCGATTGCTTTCGAATTCATTGCAACGTAAGCACTTCCGAATGCTTTTCCGATAATTACATTTACTTTCGGAACGGTTGCGTTTGCAAATGCATATGTAAGTTTTGCAACTGCTTTTGCAATCTTCTTTTCACAGCATTTCGTTGCTTTAAATCCTGTTGTATTTGTCAAAGACAATACAGGAATGGAGAAGGCATCGCAGAAATTAATGAAATCAGCTGCTTTTTCAGCTCCGCGTGCAGATAATACCGCATCAAATTTTTCTGCAACTTTTCCTTCTTCATCATATACTTCTGTACGGTTTGCAACAGCACCTACGGTAGCACCGTTCAATTTGATGAATCCTGTCACCATGTCTTTTGCATAATCTGCTTTTGTTTCAACGAAGATTCCGTTATCAGCAATATTAGAAAGTGCAATGGAAGTATCTCCTACACAGTTCGCAAGTTCTGCACATGCTCTGTTTAAGTCATCCGTACACTCTACTGCTGAATTGTCTTCTTCACAGTTAGCCGGAAGCATGGAAACAAGCTGACGAATCTGTCCTAAAACAGTTGCTTCATCTCCAACAAAATCAACGAGTCCTGCTTCTTCGCTCTGGAATTTTGCGGAAGAAGAATCGCATTTTGAAATTTCATTTCCTTCCAATGCGTTCGGTGCATTTACAAATAATTTTGCTTTGCTTCCTTCCATAAACGTAAAGTCTGTCATAGCAGGAATTAAAGCAAGTCCGCCGCCGCAGGAACCAAATACTGCCGTAATCTGCGGGATAACACCGGATGCCAGTGTCTGTTTTAAGTAAATCTCACCAAATCCATTTAAAGCATCTGTCGCTTCCTGTAATCTAAGACCGGCAGAATCGATAAGTCCGATAACAGGTGCCCCTGTTTTCATAGCCAGATCATAGAGGTTTGCAATTTTCTTTGCATGCATTTCGCCGACACTGCCGCCCAGCACGGAAGCATCCTGGCTGTAGACATACACAAGATTGCCATCAATTACTCCATAGCCGGTAATTACGCCGTCTGAAGGAGTTTCCGTTTGTTTCATATTAAAATCTGTGCTGCGTGCTGTAATCTGCGCACCGATTTCTACGAAACTGTTCTCATCGAGTAAAGCTCCAATTCTTTGACTCGCTTGTGTAGTAGTACTCATTTTTAAGCCCTCCATTTTATATTAATTCAAAAAGAATAACTTATTTGACGAAAAGTTTGGTTATACCCATTTTTTCGCACCTGATAAAGTATATCATAAAACTTTCCAAAGAAAAAGAAAATTTATGTAAATTTAGCATTTTTCTGTCAATCTGCTACAATCTGATTTCTTCCGCTTACTTTTCCTCTGTATAAACGCTTGTCTGCTTCTTTAATCGTCTGATAAACATTTTCATTCTCTGTTCCATCCACAATTCCGAATGTCATTGTGATTTTTAAAATTTCTTCTTTATAACAAAGTTCATGTGCAATAATCTTTTCCCTAAGCTGCGAAAGTTCCTGTGCCGCCTGGTCTAATGTTCTGTTTTCATAAATCAGCAGAAATTCTTCTCCGCCCCAACGGACTGCAAATCCTTTTTTGAACATTTCGTGATTGAAAATTTCAGCAATTTCCTTTAACACCTGATCTCCGCAGTCATGTCCGTATTCATCGTTAAATTTCTTAAAGAAATCGATATCACATATTGCAACACAAAACGGTGTTCCTACTTCTTTTGAATTTTCCGCAACCTGCTTTAGTTTGGTTTCTCCGATACGCCTGCTGTAGAGTTTTGTAAGGGCGTCGCGTTCTACCATGTCTCTTAGAAATTTTTGTACATGAATCATGAATCTGCCCATTTCTCCGAGTTCATCATTTCTTTTGCCGATTCGCGTATCCAGTTCTGCTTTCAAGTTTCCTTTTGCCATCTCTCCTAAAAATGTTTTTTCTCTTTCGATTGTCAAAATCAGTTCTTTTGAAAACTCATTACACAAAAAGCAGGCAAACACAGTACTTATGATAATGATGATAATAATCGGCATTACTGCATTGACAATATCGTTCTTTACGATATTTGTTGGTTTTCCCGTAAAAATCATACCGACACATTCCCCATCACTGTTATGAATCGGTGCATAATAGGCAAAATAATCCTTGTCACCAACCCTTACTCTCTCATAGAACTGTTCCTCTTCCTGTTTGAATACCTCTTCAACTACTTTGGGATGTGCAATCGTATCCACAAGTCTTGTCCCATCTTCGTCTTTTATTGTTGTCAGTGCATTGATATCAAAATAGAAAATCGACACATCCACATCGGTATCCTTTTTAATATCATCAAGATAATCGTATTTTCCCGACAAGATGTGGTAGCCCTTATATAATAAGTAATCATTTTTATCCGAAATCACAAAATAGTCTCCCGGATCAATTTCATCATATGCATGTAATGTCGTAAGTGCCACACTTTTTAATCCGCGATGTACTTCTGCCTGTACTGTTTTTGAAAAGGTAATATATGCTGCACACAAAATAATCATTCCTGCAACCAGCAATGGTATTACTGTAATCCTTAAAAGTTTTCTGTTAATTCCACCTTTTGTAATGTGCATATCATCCTCCTGTCAGTTATATGCTAAAAGTCCATCCCCAGATCTCCCAGAGAAAACTGACCGTTTTCTTCTTCCGTATAAAAATCTTCCGGTATTGTTTTTATCTGTTTTACGGCAAAACTGCCTTCATAACCGATTGCCTGCAATCGTTCCTTTGTTTCTCTGACTGCTTCCTTCATCGGCTGTTTAGTTGACACAAGAACTGTCACAACCGAATTGTCTTCCGCCATCTGAATTCCCATTTTCTTTAGTTTCGAAATAGCCTCTTCTTTTGAAATCATATCATCACCTTCCTAAATGCTATTATTTTAACATACTTTTTGAAAGAAAAAAACTATTGCCGTGATTATTTGCTCCATACCTCAAATACTTTTTGCAGACACCATGCATAATTAATCTTCTCAACATCATATTTTGTCATAATGTCATATTTCCGGTAAACAACTCCATCCACAAGATACAATATCTCTCCGATTTTTTCATCGGCTTTGACCGGGGCCTGCAATTCCTTTTTCATCCGACACTGTACCGAAATTTCTTCTCCATCCTTTAAAAGGATTCCCTCTGCCCTGCTCTTACCTTCCTTTATATAGGTTTTCGTATATGCAGTTTCCCCTATCTGTTTTGTCTTACCACCCTGCACGGGAACAATTTGCAGAATTTCACCGGGGTTAACTTCTTTAAAAGAATGATACTCATATGCCTGAATTCCATAATTCATCAGTTTCTTTGTATCACTCCATTTATAGGTTTTGTTGCCGGGCCATCCACAGGCAAGCAACGCAACAACGTATGTCTTATTATCCCGTTTCAAAGCGCCGACATAGCAATAGCCTGCTTTTCCCGTAAACCCGGTTTTTCCGGAAAGTGCCCCTTCCATCATTGTAAGAAATGCATTGTGATTATTACAGGAAAAAGTACGCTTGCCACTGATATCCGAAAAGCTATGCGTAACCGTTCTTGTTATTTTTAAAAACTCTTCTTTTTTTGGTGATTCCATAATACAGTACGTCATAATTCTTGCTAAGTCTGTTGCCGTCGTAGAATGGAATACCTCCTTTTCTTCTCCCGATGTACTTTTTAGCGTCGCCGTTGCATCCAGACCGTTTGGAGTAATAAAGCATGTATGTTCACATCCGATTTCTTTGGCTTTCCGATTCATCATCATCGCAAAATTTTCCGTACTGCCACCGACATGTTCTGCTATGGCAACAGCCGAATCGTTGTGTGATTCCAACATCAGAGAATACAGTAAATCGTATAATCGATATTCTTCTCCCTCTCTCATGTTTAATTGAACATCCGGCATGGATGCCGCATAAGCAGATACCTGTACGGTATCTGCCAAATTTGCATTTTCAAGCGTCACAATCAAGGTCATTATTTTCGTTGTACTTGCCATCGGCATGATTTCGTTGCCGTTTTTTTCAAATAAAACACGCCCGGAAGCAGCATCCATAAGAACTGCCGAACGGGCGTATAATTCATTTTCATCCATGGTTGTCTCAATTTCTGTTACTTCTTTTGCCAGACAGAAATCGGGTTTGCTTATGAGGGTCAAGAATACCGTAACTATTATCCATAAAAATATCGCAATTACACGTTTTTTCATATCATACCTGCTTTTATTTATCCTATCACAGTATATGAAAAATGCTCTTGTTTATGCGTACGGTATTTTATATATCCAGTTGCATTTGCACTTCCTGCTCTGCCTGTTCCTTAAACTCTTCCAGTTGAACCGGATTCAGTTCCGGAAGTTCTTCCAATGATTTTACACCAAAACTGCGCAAAAACTGTTCTGTCGTTCCAAAAAGAAGCGGGCGTCCCGGTGCATCTAATCTTCCCAGTTCTTTGATCAGGTCAAATTCCAAAAGGCGGTTTACCGCATGGTCACAATTTACTCCACGAATCTTTTCGATATCCAGTTTTGTAACCGGCTGCTTGTACGCAATAATGGAAAGCGTCTCTAACAGCGTATCCGAAAGTGCATATTTTCTCGGCGTCTTTGCTATACGAATCAGGTACTCATACATATCTGCCTTCGTGCACATTTGGAAGGAATTATCAAGTTCCACAATGGAAACACCACGGTCTTCCTTTTCCATTTTTTCCTGCATCTGCCCAATAATTTTTCTTGTGGCAGATGGCGTATCTTCTATAAGTTCCGCCAGTTTATTTAAACTGACGGATTCTCCCATTGTAAATAAAACAGCCTCAATTACTGCTTCCTGTTTTTCCCGTTCCATATTATTATCCGTTCCTTTACCCTAACGTAGCAGTAATGATAATATCATCAAATATTTCTTCCTGCTTAATTTTTATTGCCCCCGTCTTCATCATTTCCAAAATGATTAAGAATGTCACGATAATCTCCATTTTGCTATGCTGTTTTTCCAGCAATTCGCGAAATGAAAGTTGTTTGTGTCGAGCAATATAGTTTTGTATGTATGCCATTTTTTCATCCAGATTCACTTCATCTTTTTCAATCTGTCCGTACTGGCTTCTGATTGGGTCTACTCTGTCTTCTTTTCGCCTTACTGTCTCTTTGAATATCTCATGCAATTTTTGCAGATTGATATCTCCCAGAAGCGTCGTGTAGTCAATCGGTTCCTGATACTGTCGGATTTCATCCGGAATCGTAGGCTCTTTATAGAGATTCTTTTCTGCCCCGTACTGAAGATCCTTTAGCTCAAATGACATATATTTATACATCTTATATTCCAACAGTTTCTGAACAAGTTCCTCTCTCGGGTCCTCTTCCTCGCCTTCTTCGTTTACCTCTTTGGGAAGAAGCATCTTGCATTTAATATCAAGAAGTGTGGCTGCCATCAGTAAGAACTCACTCATGACGTTCATATCTTCCGTTTCCATTTGTTTGATATAGTCAAGATACTGTTCCGTAATCATAACAATCGGAATGTCATAAATATCAATTTTATTTTTTTCAATCAGGTGCAGCAATAAATCAAGCGGCCCCTCAAATACCTCTAACTTAACAGAAAGTGCCATTTTTTCTCCTCACGTACTGTTCTATTTTACTCAAAAGTCCTCTTATTTGCAAGGTAAAAGATGAATCACAATCAGTTCTCCCGGATTAAAGATTCTGACCGGTATCGTATGCATACCGAGTCCGCGGCTTAAAACCATAACTGACTTTCCTTCCCGAAACATTCCTCCGTCATACTTTGGAAACAGCGTGCATTTCGGAGAAATCACGCCACCAAGAAAAGGCAGTCTCATAACACCGCCGTGTACATGTCCTGACAATACAAGATTGGCCCCCCATTTTGCATATTCCGGAAAGTAATCAGGATTATGGGCAAGCAGTATCTGAAAGCAATGCTCATCCGCCTGTCCGAGCGTATGATTCAGATACTCCGGCTCCATTTTTTCCGTATGCAGTCTTCTGTAATAGTTACGGTCAATCATCGCACCGGTTACTCTGATATTATTCTCTTTTATAAGAATCGACTCATTTTCCAATATCTGTACGCCTGCCTGCTTTAAGCAGTCTGTATATTCCGGGTAAGATTCCCCATATGTTTCCGGATATCGTTTCAGCCTGTATTCATGATTGCCGATTCCGTAATAAACCGGGTACTTTCTTGCAAGCGTCTGTGTAAACTTTGCTGCCACATCAAATGATTTCCCGGGTCTTGCCGTTAAAATATCTCCTGTAAGGAGACAAAAATCCGGTGCAATACCATCGATTGCCTTTAACAGTTTCTCATTATCTTTTCCATACTGCTTGTTATGAAGATCGGAAATAACCGCAGCCTTGCATTCCTTTTCAATCTTATCGCTCTGAATCGTATATTCCCGTATGACAAACCTGTTGCCGTCTATTACCATGCTGATGCAGCAAATCAGGAACAATATCCCAATTACCATCAATATTATCGCCATGACGATTCCTCATTTCTTATCGGTTTCTCTAACACCTTTTCCTATCTTATCATATTATTTTCTTTCACAAAAGCATATAACGTAAAACATAGTGAAGATAGTCTTTATATTCTGCCCTTTCAATGCTTTTACCGAATACAATATCGACACTTCCTATTTTGTTACCATTCAGATAATAAGCTGCTTCTCCTGCCTTCTCGCCTTTTTTTACGGGCGCCGCAGCACTTTCTTCCATGATAATCTTCTTTTCTACCGCACTCAAATCATTTCCTTCGATGTCAAGATAGCGGAATTCTCCCCGGTATGCAACCGGCACTTCCTTTTCAATCGCATTTTCGATTTTCATCGCCGATAATTTATCTTTGTTTTCATCTTTGTACAGATGCGAAACACTGTAGCCGTATTCTAACAATGTCTTAGCATCCGCAAAGCGTACTTTGAAATCCGGTGCTCCCATCACAACTGCAATTAAGTCGATTCCGTTATGATTTGCCGTGGCGGAAAAACAGTATTTCGCCTTACTCGTTGAGCCTGTTTTCAGCCCTGTTGTAAATTCATACTGTTTTAACAGTTTATTGGTGCTGGAAAGAGTAAAGTTTGAGGTGCCCTTTCTTGTCACATGGGTAATGTCTTCCATCCAGATTTTGGTATAGTTATAAATATCAGGATGTTTCGTAATCAGTTCCTTCGACATCAATGCTACATCCTTCGCCGATGTATAGTGATCATCGGAATCTGTAAGTCCGCAGCAATCCGTAAAATGCGTATTTTCCATGCCGAGTTCTTTTGCCCTTTCATTCATCATGGCAACAAATTCCGTTTCACTTCCGGATACTTTTTCTGCCATCGCAACAGAAGCATCATTTCCACTGGCTACCGCAATACACTTAATCAATGTATCAACCGTCTGGACTTCTCCTTCTTCCAAAAATACCTGGGAGCCGCCCATGGATTTTGCATGGGCGCTTGTTGTTACTTCATCAGTGAGTTTGATTTTCCCCGCCTCCAACTGCTCAAAAATAAGCAATAGCGTCATGATTTTCGTAATACTTGCCGGACTTCTTCTTTCGTCCGCATTATTTTCATAGATTATCTGTCCCGTAGATGCCTCCATCAGAATATAGGACGGAGAACTGATATTATCGGGTGCTGCAAATACAAATACTGACGGCTGTAATGTGAGAGCTAAAATCAAAAGAACTGTAATAAAACTTCTAAGAATTGATTTATGCATTCTTCTTTTCACTGAATATACCTCGATAATTCCATATATTCATTCATATGAAACCGCTTGAGGAATTATGAGGTATGAAAGAACTTCCCAAAGGGAATTTGTATCAGGTATTTTCCTTTGATATCTTTTTTCGGGACATACGGATCTTTCCAATACCTGGAGTCATAAGAGTCTTCTCTGTTATCTCCCATCATAAAATAACAATTATCAGGAACTGTGAATTCTTCTCTATAAGAGAACGTCATCACATCATTCTCAATGTATTCTTCTTCCAAAGTTTTCCCGTCAATATAGATATTATTATCTTTAAAAACGATTTTTTCTCCCGGCAACCCTATCACCCGTTTTATCAATATAGGTTCCTCTGTCTGCTCCGTATGAAAAACAATAATATCGCCTCTTTGCGGTTTTGAAAACCAGTAGGCAGTTCCGTTTACAATTGCAATACTTCCCTTATGAATCGTTGGTTCCATTGAAGTTGAAGGCACTACTCCGAGCAATATTATTACTTTGAAAACAAAGAGCGTTATTGCTGCAATTATCAGTGTAACGATCCATTCTTTTATTGCATTTTCCTTCATAATTTAAGTATCCTTTACTCCATATGCCATTATGTAAAGAACCCGCGATTGCGGGTTCCTTCTATGTACTATTTTTTGTTTCTTCTATGATAACTGATCCCTATCATAATACTTCCCAGTGCCACAATTATTACAATTACTCCAATGACAATCGGTACTGCATTGAATCCGCTTTCTGCCGGTTCTTCGACAACGGTTTCTTCCGTTAATGTTTCTGTTTCCGTTTCTGCTTCGGTTTCTTCTACGCTTGTGATTTCCTCTGCCGTAGTTTCCTCAACAACTGTTTCTGCTTCTTCAATCGTTGTTTCCTCTACCGTAGTTTCTTCCACGGTTGTCTCTACTTCATTTGGGTTTTCCGTTGTGATAAAGTTATTCGATACATATGCTTCTGTTCCGGCTTTCGTTGTAATTCTTAGCCACCCTGTAGATGCAACGCCCGTTACGGTTACTTCTTCATTTGTGGAAAGTCCACCGACCTTATCATACTTTGTGGACGCACCGCTTCTTATATTCACATCCTTTATCGCCCAGCCGGAATACGGCTCACAGTCAACAACTGCAAACGGTTCCGGTGTTACCGGCTCTGCCGGTGCTGCCGTTGTCGTTGTCGAGGATGTTCCGGGTGCTACATAGTCCTGCGAAATCTTTCCTGCTGCTTTAAAATCTTCTACATGGTCAAGAAGATACCCCTTATCCAAAACTTCCTGTTCAATCATCCATGCTGGATATTCAGAATCACTCATTATGCTTTGATATAGTCTATCAAGTTTACCCTTTCCAATACAATAATCAATATTTCCTTTTGCGATAGCGTCTTTACCATAAAGCTGACCTTCAGCAGAGAAACTACCAACTAAAGCAATTATAATAAGAGATGCAATTAAGAGTCTTATGATTTTTGTTTTCATATATCTAACCTCCCAAAATATACTATATTCTTATTTATGTATATGTACTTGCCTATATACCTTTTCCTAAGTATAGTA
>JAQXIR010000174.1 GCA_029007885.1 Lachnospiraceae bacterium
CGTAACTTCTGCCTTCCACTGCAAATCGGAGGCCTGGCATCCATTCGGCAATATAGGAGTCCCGTTTAAAGTAAATGTAGGTTCAAAATATCAGGAGTTATCGTACATTTCAGGTTACCTTTATTATACGCAATAAACGCCTAAAATACAACTGAAATTTCTGGCAAAAAAACACTCTGCCATATCCGGCAGAGTGTTTCTAATATTTCAAATCTAAAATTACAGACTATTTGCTTCATCTACAATTTTCTTTAAAGCTTCTAATGCTTCATCAGGAAGTTTATCATATCCATCTTTATTTGTAGCGAATCCTTCTACAGCATTTACACGATTCTGCATAGCATTCTTTAATGCTTCTGTATAAGATTTGTCAGATAAATCCGGAACAAATCCTTCCCAATCCATGATTTCAATATCTTCAAAAGGTCCCCACTGTTTGAAAGATGCTTTTCCTTCAACAACAGCTTCCAGAACACCTAAAGTATCTTCTTTCTGAACCTTCTTGCCCATGAAATCTCCTGTGTTAACGATATAGCAAGCAACATTCTTTTCTTCTACTAACTTTTTGAACTTCTCATAATCATTAACAAGCGGATAAGTTCTGAACGGGTTAGCATAAGGAACAATACGAAGTGCATTTAAGTCTGTTCCTGCTGCAACACGTTCTGCGGAAGAAGTCTTAGTTGCAAGTGTAGCACCCATAACAGATGCAAGAGCTGCACCTTTCAGTTTAACAATTGGCGGAATGGTAGGATCTTTCATAATCCAGAAAATAGCGTTAACCGGTGCGTCAATTTTATCTACACGGTTAGGAGACCATAATTTGGATTTGATTGCACGTCCGTTACCATTTCTGATATCTTCTGTTACTAACTGAATCTTTCCTTCACTATCTAATGTACAAGAACAGTTCTGTGCAGATAACAGGTATTCATTATCCGGGCATCCTGTCGGATAATCTGCTGTCTTATCAAAGTATGTAGGCTCAAGTGCTACAGAAGCACATGTGTCTGTATTGATTATAAACGCATCATCATGCAGAACTTTAATTGCCGGATATTTTCCACCATGTTTTGCATGTGTTAATGTAGATTTTCCGGATCCTGACAATCCGTATACAGATGCAACGAATTTTGATCCGTCTGATAATGTATATTCTTTCTGTCCACCGTGGCATGCTGCATAACCATTTCTGTTTGCAATTGCCCAAGCCATGGTAAGAGTTCCTTTTTTATGTTCTCCGAAATATCTCATACCAAGAATTGCTGCGCAGTTCTGGTTTGTATCGAAATAGCACAGTGTAAGCGGATCGCTTAAGCAGCTGTAATCAACATCCGGTCTGTTTCCAGGTACCCACTGAGGATCTGAGAAAATATAGATATCCGGTTCATTTCCGTTTCCTACAGGAACAGATTTTTTATACATCTTTACATATTCATCAGACATATACTGGAAGTTAATCATCCAGTTGTAAAGAATGTTCTCTTCTCCTTCCGGAATCAGAAGGTGTGCTTTTACCATAAATTCAGGATCAAGACCTACGAAACACTCTGCATGATACATTGTTTTCCAACGTGTTTCATAAACTGCATCCATAACAACTTTATCAAGTTTTACTTCATCAACACCCGGTTCGCCTTTGATACGACGAGCTGCTGCGTAACGGCCTGTTACAGCACCATCATTGAATAATAAAACTTTTGCATCTTTTTCAAGACCAAATGTTTCACCATCTTTGATCGGCATATCGGTAACAATCGTTCCCGGTGAATTCTTTGCTAATTCATATGCTTCCTTTAATGTGTTAACTTTTACTACGTTGTTTCCGTAAAAAGCTGCTTCAATAATAGAACGTGTTTTGGAAAATCCTACTTTGCCGGCACCAATTTCGGAAATTGGATAATACGCTTTTGTTGACATTTTTCGTCCTCCTTATTTAATGTATTGAAACCCGTAAATACGGTTCATTCCTTATTATGTGCCTTCTTGTATATTTATGGCACATCACGGTTATTATGGCAGATACGCCTTTAAATGTCAATCTTTTCACAAAACTTTTAAAAGGGTTTTTTCATAATTTTATATCTGCCTTGTCTCTTCTTTCAGCCACATTCTTTCCTCTTCTGTCAGATACGGCGAAACCTTTTCGTATACTTGATTATGATAGTGATTCAGTTTCATTCTGTCATCTTCGTTCATATAGTCCGTAACAATTGCCATAAGATCAATCGGAACAAATGTCAATGGTTCAAAATATAAAAACTGCCCATCTTTGTTTTCAGTACCTTTTCTTACAAGAAGCACATTTTCTGTCCGGATTCCAAATCGATTTTCGAAATAAACTCCCGGCTCATCTGTTACCAGCATCCCGTCTTTGAGAACAGCTTCTAAGGTGCCTTCTATATACTTCCAACGGATGTTGTGTGGTCCTTCATGTACATTTAAAAAGCAGCCGACACCATGTCCTGTACCGCACTTATAATCCACGTCACATTCCCAAAGCGGCAGCCTTGCCAGAATATCGAGATTTCTTCCGGTGCATCCTTCTAAAAACCTCGCATTCATCAGACGAAGCATTCCTACCGCCACCAGTGTAAAATACTTTTTCTCCTCTTCTGTCGTCTCACCCAGGCAGATGGTTCTTGTTACATCCGTTGTCGCTCCAAGATATTGTCCACCGGAATCAATTAACAGCATTCCGCTTTTCTCCAGTTTCTTATTGTTTTCTTCATTTGCCTCATAATGCATCATTGCTGCATTTTCACGATATGCGCAAATTGTTTGAAAGGACAAACCCATAAAATCCTTTATGGAAGCTCGCAATTTGTCTAAATATGCTCCCGCAGTCATTTCATCTTCTGCTCCGGTGTGTTTCATCCAATAAATGAATTTGCACACTGCGGCACTGTCCAACAGATAATACTCTTTCATCTTTTCGATTTCCTGCTCTGTTTTCACAGCCTTCAAATATTCTGTCGGATTTTGTGATGATATTGTCTTTGCATTTTTTTCTATACTTTGAAATGCCCGATAACTGATTTCATATTCATCCAGTAACACTGTTCCCGTATAAGAAAAATTTTCCAGAAACACAAAAACCGAATCATAATCTTTAATTATAATCTGATGTTCTTTAAAGTACGAGGATATCTCGTCCTTTTGAACAGCTTCTTTTTGCAAAAACAGATATGTTTCCTGTAATGTCACAAACGCATAAGAAAGAGCAACCGGATTACATTCGACATCATTTCCCCGAATATTAAAAAGCCACATAATATCATCCAGTTTACTTAGGAAAAAACAGTCTGCTCCTATTTCTTTCATCTTTTCGCGTACTGCCAAAAGCTTTTCTTCAACTGAGGCTCCGGTATATGCCTTTGGAAGTACCATAATTTCATTTGCTGACCTTTTTGGCCTTTTCTCCCACAACTCACCTGCTAAGTCTTCTGTATACGACAATCTGATATTTTTAGGTTTGCATGCTTCAATCAATCTTTCTGCATATTTTTTGCTGCATACTCTTCCGTCACATCCAATCACATCTCCTTCTTTCGTATGCTCACTCAAATATTCCGTAATCGAAGGCACTCCTTTTTCCCCCATACAAAACAAGGTAATTCCGCTTCCCGCAAGTTCTTTCTTAGCCTGAATAAAATATCTGCCATCCGTCCAAAGTCCCGTCTCTTGTTGCGATATCACAAGCGTACCGTTTGATCCCGTAAATCCCGAATAGTATTCTCTTACCTTAAAATAATCCCCTACATACTCCGAATTATGAAAATCCGAAGTCGGAATCAGATAATAATCAATTTTCTTTTCCTGCATAACATGCAAAAGTTGTTGTATTTGCTTATTCATCTGTTTATATCCTTTCCTGTATAAGTGTTAAATATTTCTTAAATCCCTATTTTTTGTTGAATTAATTATAAAATTCATGTTACTATAAATAAGTAAAGCGTCGGTGTACAGATGGCAACACGCTTTTAGGCATTCGCCATCTGTGCACCGATATTAATATATTTCAGTTAGAAAGGTGGAGATGTTCCTTGGATCACAATGTGTATTCCGAAATTACACCCGATATTATAAAGCTGGCTTCCATGAGTGAGCAAGCCGGTATTATTGATTCTGAACTTTTTACCCGTTATGAGGTAAAAAGAGGTCTTCGTGATTTAAATGGGAAAGGGGTCCTTGCCGGTCTTACCAAAATATCAGATGTCCGCGCCACTAAGATTGTGGATGGTGTTGCAGTTCCCGACCACGGGAGCCTTTTTTACCGCGGGTATAATGTAAAAGATCTTGTCAACGGTTTAGCAAAAGATAACCGCTTCGGATATGATGAAGTCACTTATCTTCTTTTGTTTGATAAATTGCCGAGCAAACAGGAATTAAAGGATTTCAGTGCCCTTTTATCTTATTATCGTTCCCTGCCGACAAGTTTTGTCAGAGATATCATTATGAAGGCACCCAGCAAAGATATGATGAATACACTTGCCAGAAGTGTATTGACTTTGTATTCCTATGATGATTTTGCCGACGATACTTCTCTTCCGAATGTACTTCGTCAGTGTCTTCAGTTGATTAGTCTCTTCCCCATGTTATCTATTTACGGCTATCAGGCATACAGTCATTATCATGATGGCAACAGTTTGTTCATTCACCAGCCGGACCCGAAACTTTCTATGTCTGAAAATATTTTACATATTTTAAGACCGGACAGTTCTTATACGGAATTGGAAGCTAAAATTCTTGATATAGCATTGATTCTTCATATGGAACACGGCGGAGGTAATAACTCAACCTTTACCACTCATGTGGTTACTTCATCCCTGACCGATACATATTCGGTTATGGCAGCTGCCATCGGCTCACTGAAGGGGCCTCGTCATGGTGGTGCCAATATCAAAGTTGTAAAGATGTTTGACGATATGATGCAATCTGTTTCCGATTGGAAAGATGAAGAAGCCGTCGGAGATTATTTGAAGAAACTTCTTCATAAAGACGCATTTGATCATGCCGGATTAATTTACGGTGTAGGGCATGCCATTTATTCTAAATCAGACCCACGTGCCGTAATCCTCAAAAAATTTGTAGAAAGCCTCTCTATTGAAAAAGGTCTTCAGGACGAATTTGCTCTTTACTCAATGGTAGAGCGTCTGGCACCTCAGATTATCGAACAGGAACGCCAAATGTACAAAGGTGTCAGCATCAACGTAGATTTCTATTCCGGATTCGTTTACAAAATGCTTGGACTTCCGCTGGAACTCTATACTCCGATTTTTGCAATGGCACGTATTGCCGGCTGGAGCGCGCATCGGATGGAAGAACTTGCAAATAACGGTAAAATTATCCGTCCGGCTTATAAAGCAATCAGTCCTGAACGTGAATACATTAATATGGATAAACGAGATTAATTTTCCACAAAAAGGATGCCACGAAAACCGTGGCATCCTTTTATACTGTTTTTAACTCTTCTATCTTATATTCCCAGAAATTCTTTAATAATATCTTTCATACCCTCTTTTTCACAGATATGATCATGTAAAACCGGTGCCGTTCTGATTTCTTCAATCGCGTTTGGAATCGTAACATTAGCAGTCTTTGACAGACGCTCAATCAATTCAAAATCGCTTTCCTGTTCTTCTTTTCCATCAATTGCCTGCATAACACTTTTTGCAAACTTAAACGGACTTGCAGTCGATGCAATTACGGTTTTCTTTGTATCTTTTGTGTTTTCTTTATATTTTTCATATACAGCAGAAGCAACTGCCGTATGCGTATCTAATACGTATCCTGTCTTCTCATACAAATCGCGGATTCTTTGTGCTGTTTCTTCCTCTGTTGCAAACCCGCCCGCAAAATCTTTTAACTGTGCTTTCATATCATCTGAAATGGTATAGATACCTTCTTTAGAAAGCTGCTCCATAAACGTCTTGTTCTTTTCGCTGTCTTCTCCACAGATTAAATAAATCAGACGTTCCAAATTACTGGAAATTAAAATATCCATTGACGGAGATGTTGTTAAATAGAACTCCCTGTTACGGTCATATACGCCGTTTTCAAAGAAATCAAACAACACTTTATTGTCATTGGAAGCACAAATCAGTTTATCAATCGGTACTCCCATATGTTTTGCAAAATATGCTGCCAAAATATTGCCAAAGTTTCCTGTCGGAACCACTACATTGATAGATTCCCCATCCGCAACTTTACCTTCTCTTAACAGTGTTGCATAAGCATACACATAGTATACGACCTGTGGCACAAGTCTTCCGATGTTGATAGAATTTGCGGAAGAAAACTGATATCCATGCGCATCCAGTTGTGCTGCAAATTCTTTATCCGCAAAAATCTTCTTAACTCCGGTCTGGGCATCGTCAAAATTACCATGGATTCCGACAACAAAGGTATTCTTCCCTTTTTGTGTCACCATCTGCTTTTCCTGAATGGCACTGACACCATTCTTTGGATAAAATACAATGATTTTGGTTCCCTCTACATCTGCAAATCCGGCAAGCGCTGCTTTCCCGGTATCACCGGAGGTGGCTGTCAGAATTACAATATCATTTTTAATATTATTCTTTTTTGCAGATGTAATCATAAGATGCGGCAAAATGGATAATGCCATATCTTTAAATGCGATTGTCTGTCCGTGGAACAATTCCAGATAATAAGCACCGTCTGCTTCTACAAGCGGAGCAATCACATCCGTGTCAAATTTACTGTCGTAAGCACGACTAATACAATTCTTTAATTCTTCTTCCGTAAAATCCGTAAAGAAACGGCTCATTACTTCATATGCCGTCTCCTGGTAAGTCATACCGGCAATTTCTTTTAAAGACTTTTCAAGCACCGGAATCCGTTCCGGAATAAACAAACCGCCGTCATCGGACAGTCCTTTTAAAATTGCTTGTGAAGCCTTTACTTTTATGGAGTTGTCTCTTGTACTTTTGTAAAATAATTCTTCCATAACGATACCCCTCGTCAAATATATTATCTATTAACCGTTAAATCGGCTATAGTATAGCATGTTTTGAGGGATATGGCAATTGCGATTACAAAAAGAACTCATGTCCACCATGGGTAAATAACTTTGTCAGATGCTTGTCAAACCACGCCATACGCTCTGAGTCAGCGCTCTTTCTGGCAGCAAAATAGAGTGCTCCCTTGGAAACATCTTCACCTGAAAGTGCGGCATTTACTGCCTCAACTGTTTCTCCACTGACTGTAACACGATAAAATCTTCCGTCACTGACCGGGGAAAATTGGGAAACACCCTTTTCTTTTTGGAAAATAACATCCGTGACCGTATCCGGAAATTGTTCATTTTTTACACGGTTAATTACAACATTGGCAACCAGCAATTTCCCTTTTCTGTCTTCCCCTCCCGCTTCAGCTTCCACAATTTTTAAAAGATTATGATAATCTTCTTCATTCAAATCTATGATACTTTTTCGTTCGACTATGTTTACCGAAAGAACTCTCTGTCCTGAGGTCACTTCCGTTAGAAGTCCCAAAAAGTCAGTCTTTTCTATTTCGTGTTCTTCCCCGCATAGTTGAAGTTTAAATGCTTCCGTACTGGCATAACGATTTATCGCAATTCCTTTTATATTAAAGCATCCGATGATTACGAGCATATTGAGGAGAACCAATATGACCGCTCCTTTTTTATACATTTCTTTTTTCCTCCAATTTTATAACAAATTTAACACTTCTTTAATATTTTATACACTTACTCTGAAAAATATTTCTTAATTTGTTTTCTTTTGCCTATTTTGCTATACTGATAATTGAAAAACATTTTCAAAATACAGGATAAGGACTGTTCTATTCTATGAAAAAACTCCCCGGTACTTTTTTAGCGAAAAAAAAAGACGGAACCATTTATTATCGTTCGTCTTTTACCTATCGGAATAAACATATTTCACTTGGCAGTTTTTCAACGGCTCTTCTGGCACACACAGCCTACAAAGAAGCTTTACGCCTTGTATCCACTCCGTCACTAACTCTTTTTGACTATCAAAAAGAGTTTACTCTTTCTTTCGAAAAATATGTCATTTTATTAAATTTCAGAGATAACGGACTGTATTTTCCGACTCCTATTTATATGCGTC
The DNA here is from genome assembly GCA_029007885.1 of Lachnospiraceae bacterium. Taxonomy (GTDB): domain Bacteria; phylum Bacillota; class Clostridia; order Lachnospirales; family Lachnospiraceae; genus RGIG8767. Next base: position 8,115 of record JAQXIR010000174.1, read on the forward strand.
TTAAATATTTTTCTTATTATCTTGACCCTCATACTGAACTGAAATTTTCAATTGACGATCTTTTCTATTACGCGTCTCATAAAATCATGTGCCGCGGTGGCCACTATTTTGTGGCTGATTACGGTATGCAGGTGAATATTCTTAATCGTTACGGAATTAAAAACTATGCGGTTTATGGGAAAGACTATGTCTTATTGAATCAAGACCCGTTAGATTTTCGATACGAGAACATACAAATTCTGAATCCCTATCATGGCGTTTCACGCACTTCTCATTATGGAACCATGAAATACCAGGCAAAAATCCATCTGCATGGCGATTATATTATCGGTTATTATGACAGTGCGCTTGAAGCGGCTATTGCATATAATAAGGCAATTGATCTTGTTCAAAAAAACGGCTGTCAAAAAAATTTCAAACAAAATTACACGGAAGGAATCACTCCTTCCGTGTATGCAGAGATTTATTCAAAAGTCTCCATTTCTTCCAAAATCGAAGCTTATCTGGCAGAATAGTCCACAAAGCTGATATTTAAATCCACAAATCCGTCAATACCGCTTACCGTTCCCTGCTTCGTATATTGCCACATCTCGTAACGGTAGGGGTATTTCGGAATATCAGCTTCCTCTGAAAGCCAGATACAGGAAGAATCAAATTTAGTAAGATCAATTCTTTTTAGCAGCCATTCCGTATTTCCATACAGCATCGGAACATATCCTGCTTCCTGAATCCTGTTTAAAAATGCGGCACTGATAACTGTTCTCTCATCCTTGGACAGCGTTTCAACTCTTGCATTATCATTTTCCACAAATTCCATATCTAAAGCTACCGGATAGACAATCTTATAATCTTTCAAATTGTCAATTACAAGATTTGCCTCTTCTATTGCTTCCTCCTGTGTAACGGCCTGGGAATAGAAATAAACGCCGACGTCCAGTCCTGCATTGATAGCACCTTCAATATTTTGCTTAAAATATTCATCAAGCTGCAATGCTCCTGTCTTATATCCACGCGCACCGAGGCGAATCATGACAAATTCAATTCCATCTTCCTTTAAAGAAGAAAAATCAACATCCTTTTGATATCTGGAAATATCTACTCCCAGATACGATATTTTTTTCCCGTCGGAATAATACTTCAATTTTCCGTTGTTGGATACCATATTCGTAAAATCATAGGTATTCTTTTCCCAATAAGGATTGATTGCTACCCACTCATCAGACCCGTCACTGTATACAATTTGGATATGCTTTCCGTCATCTAATGAATTCTCAGCTGTGCTTTCCGATTCTTCTGTTTTTTCTTCTTTCTTTTCCTCTTTCGTTTCTTCTTCCGTTTCCGGATACATGTCCCAAAAATCCAAATCCGCCGCTGTGCGCTTGTCTGTACCCGGTACAAATTCCGATTCCTGCTGTGTTGTCTTAATTTCTTCCACTGAAGCAACGGCAGCAGTATTACGGTTTTTCTTTCCGCCATTTGATACAATGACAATTGCCATCACAAGCAGAACAAAGAATGAAACGCCAAGTGCCATATAAATAATGGGCATACCACCGCTCTTATCTTCAAAGTCATCCGTCTGTCGCATGTTATTCCTCTTCTTAATACTTCACGATTGCTTTTTTCGGGCATTTTTCTACACAAGTGCCACACTGCATGCATTTCTCGTAGTCAATTTGGGCATGAAAGTCTTCTACTATAACAGCATCTGCCGGACAATTCTTTTTGCAAAGCTGACATCCGATACATCCTGTTTCACATGCTTTCATCGTAACCGGTCCCTTGTCTTTGGAACTGCATGCAACCAGATATTTTGCCTTATATGGTACTAATTCAATCAGCTGTTTCGGGCAGGCTTCCACACATTTACCACATGCCTTACAACGTTCTCTATCTACTACAGCTACTCCATTTTCAACATGAATTGCATCAAATACACATGCCTTTACGCAATTCCCATATCCAAGACAGCCATAATTACAGGATTTCGGGCCGCCATTAGGGACAAATGCCAGCATACCGCAATCGTGATTTCCCGTATATTCATAATCCAGTTTTGTTTTTTCGCAGTCACCCTGACACTTAACAAATGCCACCATCTTTTCTGTCTCTTGTGCCTCAACACCCATGATGGATGCTACTTTTGCACCGACTGCTTCACCACCTACCGGACATGCATTTACAGGTGCCTGTCCCTCTGCAATTGCATGGGCAAGACCTGAGCATCCTGCGAATCCACAGCCACCGCAATTATTGCCCGGAAGCACTCCCAGCACTTCTTCTTCCTTTGGGTTGACTTCAACTTTAAATTTGATTCCCGCAACTCCCAAAAACAATCCAACAAAGAGTCCGACACAGCCGATTACGACTGTTGCTAAAATTATTCCTGAAACCATATGTTTCCTGCCTTTCTACAGTAATCCCGAAAATCCGCAAAATGCAATTGCCATTAATCCCGCTGTAAGCAATACAATCGGCATTCCTTTGAATGCTTCGGGAACATCATTCTCTTCCATTTTTTCACGCAGTCCCGCAAGAATCACAATGGAAATCGTAAAGCCAAGTGCTGTTGCAAAACCGTTTACCGTTCCTTGCAAAATTCCATATTCCTTCTGAACATTTGTAAGCGCAACGCCCAATACAGCGCAGTTTGTCGTTATCAGTGGCAGATATACACCAAGTGCTTTATATAATCCAACCATATAACGTTTTAAAAACATTTCCACAAACTGTACCAATGCTGCGATAACAAGTATAAAAACAATTGTCTGTAAATAAACAAGATCATACGGTTTTAGCAAGAACTTATAAATACATCCTGTTACAATACTGGACAACGTAATAACAAAGATAACCGCACTTCCCATTCCTGCCGCTGTTTCCACCTTTTTGGACACTCCAAGAAACGGACACAATCCTAAAAACTGACTCAAAACAACATTGCTGACAAGGGAGGAAGCAACTAAAATGATAAGAAGATCTTTTACTTGAGATAACATTTATTTTTCCTCCTTTTCCATTTCTGTGGTATCAATTTCTATCAGACGCTTCGCACAGCCGCTCTCACTGCAATTTAAGCAGTCGCTGCTGCATCCGGATTGTATTTTGGAAACATCTTTTCCTCTTTTTTCACCTGCCCGTTTTACTTTATTCTGGATTGCCGTTAATGCTGCCAGAACAAAGAATGCTCCGGGTGCCAGTTTAAAAATACTGATTGGCACATACCATGACGGTGCAACCGAAATTCCAAAGATTTCACCACCGCCAAGCAATTCTCTGATTGCTCCGATACAGGTTAATGCAACAGAAAAACCAAGTCCCATTCCAAGTCCGTCAAAAAATGACGGAATGACAGGGTTTTTATATGCATATGCTTCCGCTCTTCCCAAAATAATACAGTTTACAACAATTAACGGAATATAAATACCAAGTGAACGATACAGACTTGGCAGATATGCCTGTAGTAATAACTGCATAATTGTTACAAAAGAAGCAATAATCACAATAAAAGCCGGAATTCTGATTTTATCCGGAATCATTTTCCGTAAAAGAGAAATGATGACATTACTAAGGGCAAGCACAGCTGTCGTCGTAAGTCCCATTCCAAGTCCGTTCATTGCAGAAGTCGTAACCGCAAGCGTCGGACACATACCAAGCATCAATACAAGCGTCGGATTTTCTTTTACCAATCCGTTCCATAAACGTTCTCCTGCTTTATTCATTTGCACTACCTCCCGCAAGATATGTTTCAAAATAGTATAAACCTGCATTAACACCATTTGTCACCGCGTTTGTCGTGATTGTTGCACCACTGATTGCATCGATTTGATTTTCTGCGGTTGCACCGGTCTTCGTATATGCAAACTGCGTGACTTTCTTATTCTTAAATTGAGGCTTTAAGACATCCTCCGCCTGCATTCCAAGCCCCGGTGTCTCTGAAATGGACAGAATGGAAATCCCATTTACCGTTCCGTCATTCTGAATTCCTAACGTAAACTGAATGTCTCCACCGTATCCTTCCGATGTTGTAATGGTTAATACATATCCTAATACTTCTCCGCTTTCGGAAAGTGCTTTGGCAGCATCATCAATCCTCTCACCTGCGTAGCCATTATCCTCGAATGCCTTTTTTACTTCTTCCGTAAAACAATCCTGCATTTCCTCAAAATCAGCAGCATCGTTAAATACTTCCAGACAAGCTTCCTTTTTATCCTGTGCTTCTCTTTGTGCTATCAGTCCCTTTGTGTTCTGATATACGAAGCCGAGAATGAATCCTGCGATAACCGTAATCGCCACAAGAATTGCCGCATCTTTTATCATATTTTTCATATGCGTTCGCCTCCTCTTCCAAAGGCTCTCGGGTAAGTAACCTTTTCAATTAACGGCACTAACAGATTGGCAATAATAATCGCATACGACACGCCTTCTGCTCCCGCTCCGAAAACTCTGAAAATACCTGTCAGAATTCCTAAAAAAGCACCATATATTACCTGTCCGATTTTTGTGATTGGCCTTGTTACATAGTCTGTTGCCATAAAAAATGCACCAAGCATCAATCCACCGCCGGCAAGATGTGCGGAAATAAAATCCGCATCAAACCCATGACCACCGAATAAGCCGATGAAAATAATAAATGTCAGAATATAAGTGCCGGGAATCCGTAAATCAATAATGCCCATCAAAAGTAGGATGCACGCACCGAATACAATTGCAATCATTGACGTTTCGCCAATGGTTCCGCCGGTCTTTCCGATTACCATATCAAAAATATTAACACTTTCTCCCATTTTCAATTCCGCTAAAGGTGTGGCACCCGTATAGGCATCACATTCAAAATTTGTCATAATTGCGGGAAAAGAGATAAGAAGAAAACATCTGGCAGCCAGTGCCGGATTCATGAAATTCTGCCCAAGACCTCCGAATAACATTTTTACGATGAGAATGGCAAATACACCACCGATTACACCAATCCACCACGGTGCCTGCGGCGGTAAATTCAATGCTAAAAGAAGTCCTGTGACAACCGCGGAAAAATCTTGAATTGTCACTTTTTTCTTCATTCCCAGTTCATACAAAAGTTCTGTAAGGACCGAACTTGCCACTGTGACAAGAACTAATATAAGTGCATGTGCACCAAAATTCCAAATGCCGAAAACAGTTGTCGGAAGCAGTGCGATAATAACCGCAAGCATAATTTTTCCGGTGCTTAATTTTGAACGGACATGTGGATTTGAGGAAACCTTCATCAAACCTTCCATTGTTGTTACTCCTTCTATTTTTTCTTCTTTTTCGATAAAATAATTTTTCGCATTGATTTTATCGATTGTGTCAGATTTCTTTTCGCCGGGCACACAAAACTGCAACAACCGCACTCACAGCATTCCATTCCGTTGTGCTTGATAAACTCTTCTTCTTTTCCGTTTTCTGCATAATCGGCGAGCATTCTCGGAACAACTCTGCCCGGGCATGCCTCTACACACTGTCCACAGTTAATACATGCGGAAGGTTCCATTCTTGACACATCATCCTTGGAAAGACAAAGCAATGCGGATGCTGTTTTGGTAGTCGGTACGTCCAAATCAAAAATTCCGAAGCCCATCATCGGACCACCCGATACAATTTTTTCCGGTTGTACTCGGAAACCGCCTGCTTCTTCTATTAACTCATGATAATTTGTCCCGATACGTACCCGGAAATTACGCGGATCTTTAATTGCATCACCGGTAACGGTAACGATTCGTTCCATTAACGGTTTTCCTTCCATGACAGCATGGTAAATCGCTACAATCGTATCTACATTGTTTACGATACATCCTACATCCGACGGAAGCATGTCACAATTGATAGAACGCTTGGTAGCCGCATAAATCAGTTGTCTTTCTGAGCCTTGCGGATATTTTGTACGTAATGTTTTTACAAGGATCCGAGGTTCGTCTTTTGTCAGTTTTTTTAAGATTGCAACACAATCCTCTTTATTATCTTCAACTGCTAAAATTCCTTTTGCATGATCAAACAAGCGCAGAGAAATCTTTAATCCTTCTACGAGTTTCTGCGGTTCTTCAAGCATTCTTCGATAATCGGATGTGAGATACGGCTCACATTCCGCGCAGTTTGCAATTACATAGTCAATCTTATCCGGTTCCTTCGGAGAGAGTTTCACATGAGTCGGGAATCCCGCGCCTCCCATACCGACAATACCGGCTTCTTTGATTCTTGCAAGAATCTCTTCTTTCGTCAGTTCTTCAACATTCTTTACCGGAGAATAAGTAACTTCTTCGTATAATCCGTCATTCTCAATGACGATACTCATAACATTATCACCGGTAACCACTCTTCTTGGTTCAATTGCCTTTACTGTCCCGGATACTGTTGCGTAAATCGGTGCGGAAACAAATCCACCGGCTTCTGCAATCTTTTGTCCTGTCAGCACCCTATCTCCTTTTTTTACAATTGCTACCGCCGGTGCACCAATATGCTGCGACAAAGGATACACTAAATCCCCTTTTGGCAGCACATCTTTAATCGGTTTATCCTTAGACAATTCTTTCCCGTCATAGGGATGTATTCCTCCCACAAATGTCAATTTTGCCATTATTCTTCTTCGCTCCTGTCTTCCGCAGCACTCTGCCGCTTAATACAACATCCTTCTACAATATACTATTTTTTGGTGGAAAATACTACTGATTTTTTCGTTTTTATGATATGATAATACCTATGAAAATTATTTCAAACCCATTAACCGGAATTACACCGGACTATCCAATTGAGAACCTCGGAAATAGAGATGAATTTTTGTTTCTTGACATTGAAACAACCGGACTATCTGCCGAATTTTCTATGATTTATCTGATCGGCTGCTGTTATTACGAACGTGGTCGTCTGACCAAGAGACAATGGTTTGCCGAATGCCCTGATGATGAGGCCGCTATATTAGAGGATTTTTCTGCTTTTCTTTCCGGCTTTCAGACATTGGTTCATTTTAACGGTAATCAGTTTGATCTTCCGTTTCTGACAGAGCGCAGCCGGAAACATAATATTTCATTGTCTTTCGATTCCTTCCGTGGAATTGATATTTATAAACGTATTTTTCCGTATCGCCACTTTTTAAAGTTATCCAACTGTAAGCAAAAAACGTTGGAGCAGTTTCTTGGTATTCATCGGGAAGACACCTTTACCGGCGGAGAACTGATTTCTGTATATCGAAAGTATGTAAAAGAAAAAGATGCCGATGCTCTTTTTCTTCTGTTGCAACATAACAGTGATGATATAAGCGGTATGATACAGTTACTTCCTGTTTTGTCTTATGCAGACTTCTTTCAGGAAACTCCTCGGATAACTAAAGTGCAAACCAATACTTATCGGAATATTCATGAAGAAGACTGCAAAGAATTACTGATTTCCTTTACTTTTTCTTCTCTTTTTCCGCGCCCCATTTCTTATCATGCAAATGACTGCTATTTTTCGGCGCGTGAGCGGGAAGGTCTTGTAAAAGTCCCTATCTATACTGAAGAAATGAAGTATTTTTATTCAGACTATAAGAACTATTATTATCTTCCCGAAGAGGATATGGCGGTGCATAAATCAGTTGCTTCTTATGTAGATGCGGCTTTTCGTGAACAGGCATCGGCCGCAACCTGCTATACGCGAAAATTATCTTCTTATCTCCCCCAATGGGATTATGTATTTGAGCCATTTTTTAAGCGGGAATATAAATCCCCCAATCTGTTTTTTGAATTAACCGAGGAACTTAAATCTAATCGCGATGCATTTTCCCGTTATGTCATTCATATATTGGAAATGATGGTAAAAACCCATTAAAAAAACTCCGGATATCCGGAGTTTATTTTTGATAAAAGAACGATTCCAAACGTTTATATCCCATATCTTTATATCGTAATATCTGTTCGGTGCTGCCGATAAAAAGCACTCCACCGTCTGCCAATGACTGGTAAAATTTGTTAAAGATATTTTCTTTTGCTTCTTCCGTAAAATAGATTAATACGTTTCTGCAGACAATCAGATGGTAACCGCTTGGATAAGGATCTTTCAACAAATTTTGCTCTTTAAAAGTTACACAATTCTTG
>JAQXIR010000175.1 GCA_029007885.1 Lachnospiraceae bacterium
GCACCGCTTATAATGTTTTTAATGACTACATCATCATTCAAGTCATAGTAAAAATCAAAACAAAGTGCCAGTAAGAGCCATATTACCGCTCCTGTCAAAAGCATCATCATTCTATTTTGATTCTTCGTAGAACTCCATAACCTTTTCACAGATATAAGCAACCTCTTCTTCCTGTAAGGTGTAATACATCGGCAGTCTCATCAGCCGTTCGCTTTCTTTTGTTGTATAAATATCCTCACCATGAAATCTTCCGTACTTAAGCCCCGCCGGTGCCGTATGCAAAGGAATATAGTGAAATACGGCAAGAATATCGTTTTCTTTCAAGAATTGAATCAGTCTTGTCCGTTCTTCTAAGTCACGTGCTTTGATATAAAACATATGAGCATTGTGAGTACATCCGTTTGGAATGACCGGAAGTTCAATTTTTCCTGCATCGGCAAGTGGTGAAAGTGTCTGATAATACTGATTCCATATAGCCATTCTTGCTTCGGTAATTTCATCCGCCATCTCTAGTTGTGCCCATAGATATGCGGCATTTAATTCACTCGGCAAATAACTGGAACCATAGTTTACCCATGTATATTTGTCAATCTGTCCGCGGAAAAATTTGCTTCTGTTCGTTCCTTTTTCCCGGAAGATTTCCGCGTCCTCCACATATTTTTCATCACGGATTAAGAGGGCTCCTCCCTCTCCCATACTAAAATTCTTTGTCTCATGAAAACTATAGCATCCGAAGTCTCCGATTGAACCAAGCGGTTGGCCTTTATAACCGGACATAATACCTTGTGCCGCATCTTCAATCACAAGAAGATGATATTTTTTTGCAATTTCCATAATCGTATCCATCTCACAGGAAACTCCTGCATAATGAACCGGAACGATTGCTTTTGTCTTCTCGGTAATGGCAGCCTCAATCAGCGTTTCATCAATATTCATCGTATCCGGACGAATATCCACAAATACCGGAACAGCACCACGCAGTACAAAGGCATCCGCTGTTGAGACAAATGTATACGCCGGCATAATAACTTCATCCCCCGGCTTAATATCTGCAAGAAGCGCTGCAAGTTCCGTTGCATGTGTACAGGAAGTCGTAAGCAGTGCTTTCTTCGTTCCTGTCTTTTCTTCAATCCAGGCATTGCATTTCTGCGTAAACTGTCCGTCTCCGCAAATCTTATGCGCTTCTACCGCTTCTTTCATATAGTTCATTTCATTTCCCGTATAGGGCGGTACATTAAATACAATCATTTAATTCCTCCGCTGCGAAATACTGTAAATCCTTCATTTTCATAAGTGATATTATAATGCTTTGACACAATAAAGTCTAACAGAATATCCTCTTTTAGTGCTGCCGTATCGGTTGCAGCTTCTGTCTTTTTCATAATAATGGCCGGAGCAGATGTAAGTCCCTGCAATTCCGTATCAAAGTCGGAAAGTGCATACGAATCAAGGTCTGCCCAGGAAGTAGATATTGCAGAAGGCATACGAAGCAGAAAGGCAAGTCCCGGTGCATCTCCGTAAAATATTGCTTCGGTACCGGTCAGTTTTTCAGTTTCGCAATACTGCATCAGTCCTGTCAGTTCCTCTGCATTCTTTGCATTTGTTTTCATATTGTCTGCAGTCAGCGTACCGGTAATTTTCGTATCGCGTTTTTCTCCTCGCATCCCGTCTCTAAATACAAACACAGCATGGAAGCCGATACTCTGCAGCAAAATCATGGTTGCCAGTGACATTACCATCATTTTCCAAGGAAAATGTAATACTTCCTTCTCATCGGCATATCTGCGACGGAACAATTTCACAAAAGCATATAGCGTAATCGGTGCTGTCAAAAATAAATTATTCAGGTTCTGATATGTATAATTGTTGCTTCCAAGCGGTGTTATACAGAGAATAACAAAAGACAGCATTCCCAAAAGTCTCTCACTTTCCGAAACACCTTTTCCCCAAAGCAGATAAGCACATGCGACAAGTGCCAGATATAAACCAATCATGCCCCACTCATACATACTGCTGTAGTCTTCATAATAACGGAAGGAGAACATTCCTCTTCCCCAGAAAAACCGAAAAAGAATAAGAATTCCCACAAAATAGAATACTTTTTTAAGCGGTATGAAATCTTTTCTTTTTATCGAGAACATGGCAATGCCCAGAACAATTCCCGCAAGAATAAACACCACCCACTTACCGGTTCTGATATAAGCATCAAGTGTTGTCCGAATCATGGACCACAGAGAATAGGAGTCATCTCCGTTCTGAATCTGCGACAACCCCCGAATCATCTTGCATACATCCTGTAATCCGTATTGGACTAAAATCATGATAAGCGGCACTGCTACACCAAGAAGATATCCGGCAATGCACAGCCCCGTCTTTTTGGCCGCACTCTGTATCGTTTCTCTGCAGATATAAGAGTAATAAAAAACACAGACAATTAATGCCGTCTCCGCCACATTCGGAATCCTGACAAAAACATTCAATCCAAGCAGGATGCCCGCCGTAATCAGCATCACATTCTTCTCTTCCGCCAGACCTTTATATAAAAAGACCGCACCCAGTGCAAAAAATGTGTAGGTCAGATAATTATATAAAATTCCTGTCGGAATCCAGAGAAATCCTATTGCAATAAACTCTCCCAGAAATGCAATCCATGCCGGCATCCACTTACGAAGCAGGAAGTACAATCCAATTGTTAATGCGCTGACAATCAGTCCCGTATACAGATTCATGAAAAGCAACGTGTTTCCAAACGGCAGTTTCGTAAGAAGCCATCCGGTT
>JAQXIR010000176.1 GCA_029007885.1 Lachnospiraceae bacterium
TCTTATCGGTACTTACGGGGAAAAAAGTGTATGCCAAAGTTGCAATGACCGGTGAAATTACGCTTCGAGGGAAAGTGCTTCCGATTGGTGGATTGAAAGAAAAGATTCTTGCCGCAAAAACTGCAGGAATCGAAAAAGTACTTGTTCCGTCGGAAAATGAAAAGGACATCGAAGAAATTCCTCAGGAAATTAAGGACGGAATTACAATTTGTTATGTAGATGATATGAAGGACGTCATCAGTCACGCTTTTGTGGAAGATGGCAGGGAATAATATGGTTATTAAAAGTGTAAATTTAGAAACAGTATGTGGTATTACCAGTGCACTGCCGCAGAATGCGTTGCCGGAAGTGGCTTTTGCAGGAAAGAGTAATGTGGGAAAGTCTTCCCTGATTAATGCTTTGATGAACAGAAAATCTTATGCAAGGACAAGCGCCCAACCCGGAAAAACGCAGACGATTAATTTTTATAATATTAATGAGGAACTGTATTTTGTGGATCTTCCTGGATATGGTTATGCGAATGTTGCGCAATCGGTTAAGGAACAGTGGGGAAAAATGATTGAACGCTATCTTCATCGTTCCAAACAGTTGAAAACAGTATTTTTATTGATTGATATCAGACATGCTCCCGGAGAAAACGATATCCGTATGTATGACTGGATTAAAGCAAACGGTTTTGTACCTGTGATTATTGCGACAAAAGCAGACAAGATTAAAAGAAGCCAGATTGACAAATGTCTGAAAGTTATCCGGGAAACACTGGAAGTAGAAAAGGGAACCGTCATGATTCCTTTTTCGGCTGAAACGAAACAGGGACGGGAAGAGGTTTATGAACTGCTTGAGAAAATCCTTGCAAAAAATGAAGAATCAGAAGAATAAGTGCTTACTGCTTATTTTTATCTTATATATTTTATTCGTCATAAAAGTGATTGTATTTAAATATTCCTATGCACAACTTCAGGAAATTGTAAACGGATGGCAGAAAGATGTTATCTGGGAAGGGCTTAGTACCGCCAATTTCACGCCTTTGAAAACAATTAAGATGTATATTCGCTATTATGAACTGCCCGGAATTCGCAGTTTTGCAAATCTATTTGGGAATGTACTGATTTTTGTTCCCTTTGGTATGCTTTTGCCAATGATTCATAAGGCTTCCCAAAACATCATGGTTCTGCTTGCCAATGGTTTTTTATTTGTATTGGGAATTGAAGTTTTTCAATTGTTCAGTGCGTTTGGTGCATTCGACGTAGATGATATTATGCTGAATTGTCTGGGGGTCTTAATCGGCGGCGTTTTGTACCATATATTAACAAGAATGTTTAGGAAATATTAAGGAATACTTAAGTTGAATAATGTCTTCTGATATGCCATAATAAGATAGTGATGAATGCTGTTTTATTGAGGCATTTTTCGGGAGTACATTCAAAAATGAAAATCATACATGAGCGTTTGCATAAACATAAACATATGGATAAAAGTATTCGGAGAGTGAAAAATATCTCGGCCCTGTTTCTTACGCCGAGTTTTTTTGGCGTTGCCGTTTTCTTTGTAGTACCGTTTTTGGTGGTCATTTATTATTCACTCATTGATAATCCGATTTCCCATCAGTTTGTATTTCTTGATAATTTCCGAAATGTCTTAATGAATCATGCATTTAGGCAGGCGGTAAAGAATACATTTACGTTTTCTTTTTCAGCAGTTCCGCTTGCTGTTGTTTTTTCTCTGTTGGCAGCATTCGCGCTGGATAAGGCGATACCGTGGAAAAGTAAAATCCGTACCGCACTGTTAAGTCCGATGATGGTACCGATTGCATCTGTTATTTTAATCTGGCAGGTATTGTTTCATTATAATGGTGTTGTATATGAAGTTCTCCAGTATTTTGGCGGCGGTATGATTGACTGGCTGAAATCCGTATATGGGCATGTTGTTATCGTTATTCTATTTATCTGGAAGAACCTTGGCTATAATATGATTCTTTTTATGGCGGCTTTAAGCAGTATTCCCAAGGAAATCATTGAAGTCGCGCGGATGGAAAGTGCAAC
>JAQXIR010000177.1 GCA_029007885.1 Lachnospiraceae bacterium
CGGTATTTGTAAGGGTCTGCGTGCGGACTGGAACGACTGCTTAAATCTTGGCGGCGGCGAAAGTGCAATGGTAAGTTTCCTGCATTACTGGGCACTGACAAACTTTATTGAACTGGCAGAATACCTCGGCAGAGAAGAGGACGTAAAACATTACAGCGAGATTGCAAAAAAAGTTCAGGAAGTATGCAATACCGAACTTTGGGACGGAGAATGGTTTATCCGCGGAATTACCAAAACCGGTAAGAAAATCGGATGTCAGGAAGATAAAGAAGGAAAAGTGCATTTGGAATCAAATGCATGGGCGGTACTGTCAGGTGCTGCAGATTCGGAAAAAGCAGATAAAGCACTGGAAGCAATTGATAAATATCTTTATACAGAATACGGACTTCTGCTCAACACACCATCGTATACAGTGCCGGATTACGATATCGGATTTGTCACAAGAGTTTATCCGGGATTAAAGGAGAACGGAGCGGTGTTCTCTCATCCGAATCCATGGGCGTGGGCTGCAGCCTGCACAAGAGGACGCGGTGACCTTGCAATGAAATTTTATGATGCACTTTGTCCGTATTGGCAGAATGACAAAATTGAGATCAGAGAATCGGAACCGTATTCCTATTGTCAGTTCATTGCCGGAAAAGACCATACGGCATTCGGAAGAGCAAGACATCCGTTTATGACAGGCTCAGGCGGCTGGTCTTATTTCTCGGCAACAAGATATATGCTCGGAATCCGTCCGGACTTTGATAAACTGATTGTTGACCCGTGTGTTCCGGCAGACTGGAAAGAATTTTTTGTACACAGAGTATGGAGAGATACAGAATTTGATATTACCGTAACAAATCCGGATGGTGTGATGAAGGGCGTAAAGGAGATATACCTTGACGGAAAGCCGGTTGAAACAATTCCGGAAATGGAAAAAGGTTCGAAACATCAGGTAAAAGTAGTTATGGGGAAATAAATCTAACGGGAGGAAACGAAAATGATTAAATTTGGTACGGGTGGATGGCGTGCTGTAATCGGAGATGAATTTACAAAAGAAAATATCCAGATTCTTGCAAGAGCATTATGCGACAAAATGAAAGATGAAAAAGTAGAAGAGGAAGGAATCGTGTTAGGATATGACAGACGATTTCTTTCCAAGGAAGCAATGCAGTGGGCAGCTCAGGTGTTTGCAAAAGAAGGAATCAAAGCATACCTGATTAACAAATCTTCACCGACACCGCTTGTGATGTTTTATGTTATGAAACATGCATTCCATTACGGAATGATGATTACGGCAAGCCATAATCCGGCAATTTATAACGGAATCAAAGTGTTTACCTACGGCGGCAGAGATGCGGATCAGGAACAGACGGCACAAATAGAAGAATACATCGGAGAAATTACGGATATTCCGGTAGATGAAATGCCTTATGATAAGGGAATTGAGAGCGGTCTGATTCAGGAAATTTATCCGTTGAACGAATATCTTGACAGTATTATTGAAACGGTAAATATGGATGCTATCCGAGAAAGAGGATTGCATGTTGCCCTTGACCCGATGTACGGGGTAAGTGAAACATCCTTGAAAACGATTCTGCTTACGGCAAGGTGTGAAGTGGAAACCATACATGAGCGTCATGACACCTTGTTTGGCGGAAAACTTCCGGCACCGACGGCAGAGACACTTCGTGCTTTACAGAATTATGTACTCGATAAAAAATGTGACCTTGGAATTGCTACCGATGGTGATGCCGACAGAATCGGTGTGATTGACGACACCGGAAAATTCCTGCATCCGAATGATATTTTAGTATTACTTTACTACTACTTGCTGAAATATAAAGGCTGGAAGGGACCGGTTGTGCGGAATATCTGTACGACACATCTGTTAGACAGACTGGCAAAGAGTTTTGGAGAAGAATGTTATGAAGTGCCGGTTGGATTTAAGCATATTTCAGCAAAGATGTTTGCAACCGATGCAATCATCGGAGGAGAATCTTCAGGCGGTCTTGCCGTAAGAGGACATATTAAAGGAAAAGACGGAATTTACGCTTCCGCATTGCTTGTTGAGATGATTGCCGTAACCGGAATGAAACTTTCCAAGATTATGGAATTTATTCGTAAGGAATACGGCTATACAGCACTGGAAGAAAGAGATTATCGCTTCAGTCAGGAAAAGAAAGAAGCAATTAAGATAACGTTATTGGAAGAAAAAGCACTTCCTGAAATTCCGTTTAAGATTGAAAAAGTATCGTATCTGGATGGACTGAAATTGTATCTGGAAAACGACGGATGGATTTCGGTTCGGTTTTCCGGAACGGAGCCGCTGCTTAGAATTTTCTGTGAGATGGAAAAACAGGAGGATGCTGCAAAACTTTGCGGTATTTTCGAAGAATTTTTGCAGTTGAAGGAATAAGTCTTTCAAAAAATGTCCGCCTGGTATAAACTATAAATTGTAAAAGTATGGTATATATGGGGTGGACATATGATAAAGAATATTTGGAAAAAGAGAAAATCACTCAGATGGAGCATGGTAAGAATGATCCTGATTGGGTGGTTTTTTCCGTTACTTGTATTAACGCTTGTCATGATTTTTATGATATCCGGAAGAGTAAACAATCAGGCTGAAAAGATGATTATGACATCCACGGAGAAGACGACCGAGATTTTTGAAATGCAGGTTAATGCATGCATAACAGCATCCAAAGAAGCTTCCTATATCAGCATTATCAAAGACTCCTGGAAAGACTATTTAAAAACCGGAAACAGTTGGGCATTGTTGGAAGAGGTATCCGATTTTTTGAGAAAACAATACAAATATGATCCTCTGATTCAAAATGCCATGCTGATCTTTACGGAGAAACCGTCCAAAATATTTTATACACTGAATAACGGCAACGGCGGAACATACAATGATATCATGTTGTTTGATAAAAATCTGAGAGAAGAAGTTTTGGAGTTATCAAAGACTCTCGACACACGCATTTCAATTATCAACGACAATGGACGTGTTTACCTTGTGCGGAATTTGCTTGATTCGAAGTTTCAGCCTTATGCTGTATTGATTCTGGAGGTGAACAAAGAGTCATTTTCGGAGATTTTAAAGAGTATCTGGGGATATGAAGATGCGGAAGTTTATTTCAACGGAAGACTGCTTCTGGAAAGCAGCAATCCGTCAAAAATGGATGATATGCGGGAAACTCTTTTAAGTGAAATAAAGCCGGGAAAAAGTAACTATTATTATAAGAAACATGATTCTTTTATATGTAAAGAAGTAAGAGACGGCTATAACGATTTTATCTTTCTGATAAAACTAGACAATATGGTTGCGTATTCGGAAATAGAATCTATGCAGGTTATCTTTGCGATTCTGATACTGTTTATGATTCCGCTTGTTATTCAGATACTGCACTTTTTCCATAAAAGAGTCACGATACCGGTAAATGAAATGGTGCATGGAGCAAATGCGATTGAAAAGGGAGAATACGGCGTACAGATTCAGAATATGGCGTCCAATGATGAGTTTCGTTATATGCAGACGTCATTTAACCATATGTCACAACAGTTAAAGAATCAGTTTGAAAAAATTTATTCCGAAGAAATTGCATTGCGGGATGCAAAGATTATGGCACTTCAGTCGCAGATTAATCCGCACTTTTTAAATAATACGCTTGAAATTATCAACTGGGAAGCAAGATTAAATGAAAATTACAAGGTAAGTGGAATGATAGAAGCATTGTCAACGATGCTGGAGGCGACTATGAACAGAAAAGCACAGCCGATATTGCCGCTTTCCGAGGAAATGGCATATGTGGATGCATATTTGTATATTATCGCCCAGCGGTTCGGAGAAAAATTCCAATGTTTCAAAGAAATCGATGAAAGCCTTATGGATGTCAAGGTGCCGCGTCTGATTGTTCAGCCTATTGTGGAAAATGCGGTGGAACACGGAATGGATATTTCTAATCAGGGCGTTATTACGATCAGAATTTACCGGAAAGAACCGGACTATCTGGTAGTTGAGGTAGAGGATAACGGAACGCTGACAGATGCCGAACGGATCAAAATAGATAAACTCTTAAATGAAGAACCGGATCCTGCTAAAGTGAAAAGAATCAGTCTGGGAATACGTAATGTTGACCAGCGCCTGAAGATAATTTACGGACCGGAATGTGGTCTGTTCATCAATAGTAACAAAGAAAATCATACGGTGAGCACATTATTGATCAAAATAGACAATGAATTAGAGCAATAAAAGGCAAAAAAAGCCAACACCAGCAATTAATATTTGGAAAATTTTATTATATGATTATTTCAGAGATGAGGAATTCATCCAAAATTATTTAGTGGGAGGTACTAAAATGAAAAGAGTATTAGCAGCATTACTTGCCGGCGTTATGATCATGTCAATGATCGGATGCGGCAGCACACCTGCAGCAACAGATGAACCTGCAGCAGCAACAGAATCCGCAGAAGCAACTGATGATGCAGCACAGGCACCGGCAGGACCGGTTGAACTGAATGTAACAACTACATTCGCAGGGGAAGACGGAAACGCACAGAATTTTAAAGATGCAGTTGCAGCTTGGTGCGCAGAAACAGGCAACACAGTTGCAGATACATCTGCAACATCAGACGAAACATTCAAAACAAGAGTAATCACTGACTTTGAAACTGGATCAGAACCGGATGTTCTTTTCTTCTTTAACGGAGCAGACTCTGACAGCTTTATCGAAGCTGGAAAAGTAGTTTCTATTGATGATATCCGTGCAGAATATCCTGAATTTGCAAGCAACATGAACGATGATCTTATTGTAGCATCAGGTGTTGACGGAAAGAAATATGCAGTTCCTGTTAACGGATATTGGGAAGCAATGTTCGTAAACAAAGCAGTTCTTGATGCAGCAGGCGTTGCAGTACCGGGCGCAGATTATACAATGGAACAGTTCAAAGCAGATTGCGAAAAGATCAAAGCAGCAGGATATGCACCGATTGCAGCAGCACTTGGTAACATTCCTCACTACTGGTGGGAGTTCTCTATCTTCAATCATACATCACCTGCAACACATTTACAGGTTCCGGAATCTGTAGACAGTGAACAGGGACAGGCATGGGTTGATGGTATGAACGATATCAAAGAGTTATATGAACTCGGATATTTCCCGGAAAACACATTATCTGCAACAGATGATGAAACATTTGCAATGTTCACAGAAGGAAAAGCAGCATTCTTAATCGATGGTTCCTGGAAAGTCGGCGGTATCGTAGCAGCTTGCCAGTCCGATCCGGAAGATCCTTCAACACTTGATGCTGAGAAGTTAGCAAACTTTGATGTTACATATGTACCGGGTAACGGTGACAGAAAAGCAACAGACTTAATCGGTGGTCTTTCCATGGGATATTACATCACAAAGAAAGCATGGGATGATCCGGATAAGAGAGCAGCAGCAGTAAGCTTTGTTGAATACATGACATCTGATGAAGTTGTTCCGGTATTCGCTCAGCATACAGCTACAGCATTAAAGAACGCACCTGCAGTAGACGAATCTAAATTCAATGCTTTACAGGTAAAAGCAATGAGCATGATGTCAGGTGTTACATCCTTAACAGGAGCAGTACAGGATATCTTCGCAGGTGACTGCCGTGTATCTACATTCGATGGTATGCCTGAAATCGTAACCGGAAAAGTTGATGCAGCAGATGCTGTAGATGAAGGCTTAACAGCTTTCAATGCACAGTAATCAGTTCAAGGTTACAGAAAATATTATACAGCCGGAGGCAATGTCTCCGGCTGTATTTCACAAAAGATAGTCAATGACAGTAATACAATTACCGGAGGTAGCTTATGGGAGCCAATATTTATAAAAATAAAAAGCCTGTGTTTTTCTTTCTGATTCCGGCTTTTGCATTTATGGTGGTATATCTTTACTATCCCTTTGTCCAGAATGTTATTAACAGTTTTATGAAAATAGATCGTCTTGGAATGGTAGGAAAGGAATTTAATTCACCATGGTATCTGAATTATGCGGAAATGTTCAAGGATGTGAATGTTGCGGTATCTTTGAAAAACACCTTGATTATGATGGTGGTTACGCTCCTGGGTCAGGTTGGAATCGCGATTGTTTTGGCATTGATGGTTGATAATGTCAGACATGGCAAACGCTTTTTCAGAACGGTATATTTCTTCCCGATTGTTATCTCGGCAACTGCACTTGGTCTGCTGTTTAACCTGATTTTCTTATACGACAAAGGTATGCTGAATCAGATTCTTGAAAAACTTGGAAAAACAACCCTGACTGACTGGAAAGCGGAAGGCATAGCACTTGTTACCATGATGCTTCCTGTTATGTGGCAATATGTAGGATTTTACTTTGTTATCCTGATAACCGGTCTGAATAATATTTCAGATGAATTATATGAAGCTGCTGAGATTGACGGCGCTTCCACATGGCAGAAAGTTCGCTATATTTCTGTTCCGCTTTTATATAACGTTATTTGTACCTGTAGTGTTCTGGCAGTAACAGGAGCCTTAAAGGTATTCGACCTTCCGTGGACAATGTTCCCGAAAGGAATGCCGATGAAGACTACATTCTTAACCGGTACTTATATGTATTATCAGACAATGGAAGCAAGAAACGTAGACTACGGTTCCACGCTTGCTGTTCTGATTGTTGTTCTTGGTATCATCTTATCGAAAATTGTGAATGCAATATTCCGCGAGAAGGACTATTAAGGGAGGAACGCAATATGAAGAAGAAAAAAAATCCGATCGGTGCAATACTGCTATATGCGTTTTTGATAATTTGGTCGTTAACTACCATTTATCCGATTGTCTGGGTTATCCAAAATTCATTTAAAGTTAGGGATAAAATTCTCGTGGATTCCTTCTCCCTTCCTTTGGGTGAACTGTTTACCCTTGCCAATTATAAAAGAGCATTTGGTAATTTGAATATTTTTGGTGCGTATCGAAACAGTATTTTTATCTCTACATCGGTTGCATTGATTGTAGTTTTGCTTGCCGGAATGGCAGCATTTGCACTTGCAAGATATCATTTTAAAGGATCCGGCACCATATATTCTTTAGTAGTAGCAAGCATGATGTTTCCTGTTTTTGCAACAATTGTTCCGGTTATTACCATGGAAACAAGATGGGGAATTGCCAATACGGCCAGCTGGTGGTTGACCATGCTTTCCATTATTCTGCCGAACGTTGCCGGGAACCTGGCATTTGCGATAATCGTATTGGTCGGTTACATAAAAGGACTTCCGATTGAGCTGGAAGAAGCTGCATATATGGAAGGATGTAATGCCTACCAGATTTATTTTAAAGTTGTACTTCCGCTTGCAAAGCCTTCTTTTGCAACGGTAGCAATTTTCTCATTCCTTTGGAGCTACAATGATTTGTTCACACAGATGTTCCTGTTAAGAAGACCGGAAATGCGTGCAATTACGAGATTACTAAACGAACTGACTTCGCAGGAAGGCACAAACTACGGATTAATGGCAGCCGCCGTTACACTGGTAGTTGTTCCGGTAGTAGTCGTATATATTTTCTTACAAAAATATATCATAAAAGGCATGACAGCAGGGGCTGTTAAGGGTTAAAATACTCTTGAAGGATTAAGAATGAATTTCTTAATCGGAACGGGGATAAGATATGTATAAGGTTGTGATTATTGACGATGAACCAATTATCGTAGAAGGGTTGTCACGATCAATTAAATGGGAAGAGTGGAATTGCCAGGTGGTGGGTTTTGCCTATAACGGTGATGAAGGCATGGAATTGATTCGAAAGGAAAAACCGGCAATTGTGATATCGGACATTAATATGCCCCAACTGGATGGTCTTTCCATGATCGCAGGACTGAAATCGGAATTTCCGAATATGCAGATTACGATTCTTACCGGATATCGGGAATTTGAATTTGCACAGAAGGCGATACAACTTGGTGTTTCCAGATTTCTATTAAAGCCTTCCAAAATGGATGAATTAAAAGAAGCCATTACAGCGATGACGAAAAAACTTCAGGAACTGAATATTTCACCGGAAGAACCGGTGGCGCAGGACGAAGATATATTGTATAATAATGTTGCAAGTAGTTTTATCGTTAAGAATGCATTGGAATACATTCGAGAAAACTATAAAGAAAAGTTACGGCTGATTGATGTGGCAGATCAGATTTATGTCAGCCAGTGGCATTTGAGTAAACTGTTGAATAAACATACCGGGCAAACGTTTTCGGATATTTTAAACGGAGTCCGTATGGAAAAGGCAAAAGAACTGCTCAAGGACCCGTCCTTACGAATCTGCGATATTGCAGAAGAAGTGGGGTTTCAGGATATGGCGCACTTTTCGAGGGTATTTAAGAAGCAGGAAGGAATATCTGCCAATGAATACCGCAACAGAATATGTTAAAAACTAAATGGAAAAAGGGAGTAGGTTAATGATGAGAGTGTATTGTGCAAAGGACTATGATCATGCCAGCAGGATTGCGGCAAACATTATTTCGGCTCAGGTGATTTTGAAACCCGATTGTGTACTTGGGCTGGCTACCGGATCAACCCCGGTTGGAACATACGAACAACTGGTTAAATGGTATGAAAAGGGAGATTTGGATTTTTCTAAGGTGCATAGTATCAATCTGGATGAATACCGTGGACTTTCCCCGGAAAATGATCAGAGTTACCGCTATTTTATGAATACGCATCTGTTCAATCACATCAACATTAATCCGGCAAATACTTTTGTCCCGGATGGATTGGAACCGGATGCTGATAAAGCATGCCGTCGTTATAATGAGATTATTGCAAATTCAGGTGGAATCGATTTGCAGTTATTGGGTCTTGGACATAACGGACACATCGGATTTAATGAACCGTGTGATGAGTTCGAAAAGGAAACACATTGTGTGGATTTGACACAGAGTACAATCGATGCAAATGCAAGATTTTTTAAAACGATTGATGAAGTTCCCAAACAGGCTTATACGATGGGAATTAAAAACATCATGCAGGCAAAGAAAGTGCTTGTAGTAGTTACCGGAGAAGGAAAAAGTGATATTGTAAAACGTGCGTTCTTAGGACCGATTACACCGCAGGTTCCGGCATCTGTGCTTCAGCTGCATAATGATGTGATTCTTGTCGGTGATAAGGCAGCGTTACAGGACAATTTTAATGATTATCTGTCAAAATAAAGCCAAGCAGGGAAAGAAGGAATTGTCATGAGAAAGATAAGCGGACTGATTTATACAAAAGACGGTATATTTCAAACGGGTACACTGTCAGTGGAAGAAGATAAGATTGTTGATATTACGTTTGAAAAACTTGATCAAACAGACTTAAACTATATCATTCCCGGTCTTGTGGACATTCATTTTCATGGCTGTGCGGGCTATGACTTCTGTGATGGAACAAAAGAAGCACTGACAGCAATCGAAAAATATGAATTGGAACATGGGATTACTTCCATTTGTCCGGCAACAATGACATTGTCGGCGGATCGCCTTGCAAAAATCTGTACGGTAGCAGCAGAAGCAGGACTCTCAAATTTACGTGGAATTAACCTGGAAGGTCCGTTTATTTCTTTAGCAAAGAAAGGTGCACAGAATCCGGCCTATATTCAGAAACCAAATACGGAATTGCTCGAAAGACTGAATGAATGTTCCAAAGGACTTGTAAAACTGGTGGCAATTGCACCGGAAGAAGAAGGAGCAATGGAATGTATTAAAGAATACAGTGATAAAGTCCAGTTTTCAATCGCACATACCTGTGCGGACTATGATACGGCAAGTGAAGCAATAGAAGCCGGTGCTTCGCATGTAACCCATCTTTATAATGCGATGCCGCCGTTTACACACAGAGCGCCCGGAGTAGTCGGTGCGGCATTTGACCACAAGAATACGGATGTGGAATTAATCTGTGATGGGGTTCATATTCATCCGAGCATGGTACGGGCAACATTTTCCATGTTTGGTGCTGACAGAGTTATTTTAATCAGTGACAGCATGATGGCAACCGGTATGGAAGACGGTATGTATGAACTCGGAGGTCAGGACGTTACGGTAAAAGGAAATCTGGCGACATTAAAGGATGGAACGATTGCAGGAAGTGCCACAAATCTTTATGATTGTATGGTTCATGCAATCGGGATGGGAATTCCTGTTGAGGATGCCGTAAAAGCGGCAACGAAAAATCCGGCAAGATCAATCGGAATCGACAAGGAATATGGCTCCCTCGAAGTCGGTAAAAAAGCAGATATTCTGATTATGAATAAGCAGTATGATTTGCTGGAAATTATAAAAGCAGGGAAGACTGTCATCTAAGATGAAAAAGAGATAATAAATCATAGAGAAGTTTTTAGATATTGAATCTGAAAACTTCTCTTTTTTTGTACGGAATTTAAAACACAAAATATAGGAATGATTATTGACATTGACACAAGATATAGTAAAATGAAAGTAAGAATCAGAAGGGAAGGTTGAACGGGGTGAAAATTATCAGAAGAAGCGGCGCAGAGGACAATTTCGATGCGCGGAAAATCGAAGCGGCAATTGAAAAAGCGAACAATACTGTTTTGGACTCTCAGCGTCTGAGCGATACTACTATCAGAATGATTGTAGACGAAGTTGTAAAGGAATGTGAGGCATTAAAACGCTCTCCGAGTGTAGAAGAAGTTCAGGATATGGTAGAAAACCAGATTATGGGAAAGTGTGCTTTTCAGGTTGCACGTAACTATGTTACATATCGTTACAAGAGAGCATTAGTCAGAAAAGCGAATTCAACAGATCAGCAGATTTTAACATTATTGGAGTGTAATAACGAAGAGGTTAAGCAGGAAAATTCCAATAAAAATCCGACGGTGAACAGTGTCCAGAGGGATTACATGGCAGGTGAAGTCAGCAAAGACATTACAAAACGATTTTTGCTGCCACCGGATATTGTGGAAGCACATGAAAAAGGTCTGATTCATTTTCATGATGCTGATTATTTTGCACAGCATATGCATAATTGCTGCCTTGTTAATCTGGAAGATATGTTACAAAACGGAACGGTCATCAGTGAGACGATGATTGAACGCCCGAAAAGCTTTGCGACAGCATGTAATATTGCAACACAGGCGATTGCACAGATTGCAAGTTCCCAGTACGGGGGACAAAGTATTTCTTTGTCTCATCTGGCACCGTTTGTGCAGGTCAGCCGTGAAAAATACAGACGCGAAGTGCGGGAAGAATTAATTGGAGCCGGGATTGAGGCAACAGAAAAAGTTGTGAATCAAATTGCAGAAAAACGTGTGAAAGATGAGATTCGCCAAGGGGTACAGATTATCCAGTATCAGGTGACAACACTTATGACAACAAACGGACAAGCACCGTTTGTAACAGTTTTCATGTATCTGAATGAAGCTAAGAATCCGCAGGAAAAGGACGATCTAGCCCTTATCATAGAGGAAGTTCTCATGCAGAGATATCAGGGTGTCAAGAATGAGAAGGGAATATGGGTGACACCGGCATTTCCGAAGCTTATTTATGTGCTTGAAGAAGACAACATTCATGTTGATTCGAAATATTACTATCTCACAGAAATGGCCGCCAGATGCACAGCCAAGAGACTTGTTCCCGATTATATATCAGAGAAGAAGATGAAGGACCTCAAGGAAGGAAACTGCTTCCCGGTATTGGGCTGCAGAAGTGCACTTTCCCCATGGAAAGACGAGAACGGCAATTATAAGTTCTACGGCAGATTCAATCAGGGGGTTGTAACTCTGAATCTGGTTGATATCGCTCTTTCATCAGGCGGAA
>JAQXIR010000178.1 GCA_029007885.1 Lachnospiraceae bacterium
AAAAGGAAGGTTTATATCTTCTCCCGGTAATGACTGCATAAAATATGGTTCACTGCCGTCTGCCGAAACAAGAAGCGTATAAGTCTCGCCTTTTGCCATTGCAACGTCACAGGAAATTGTAAACCATTCTCCGGGAGTAATGGTTTCTACCGGTACCATCTGGTTTAGCAGTGTATTGGAATTTACATCTGTCAGTTGAAACCTTACGGTCCCTTTACTTTCTTGCGAAATATTGACCAGCAAAATCTGAAAGCCTCCGGCAGAAAAGTCTTCTTTGGCAGTCATATTAATCTGAATCGGTCCGTTTCCATCATATTCCACATAGACCGGATCGGGATTTATTTTGGGTAATATTTCCGTTGTTTTTCGTCCGTTCTGTGCCGGATGCATCAAGATTGTCATGACTGCGCTAAAAAGAAGCAATACACATATACTATAGAAGATTTTTAAAAGAATTCTCTTATTTGTTTTCATATGTTTAGCCTATTCTTTCTGCCAGATTCATGGCGAGTTCCACTACAAGATCTGAATTATAGTGACAATGTTCTCCGAAGCGTCCCAGTCCGTAAATCTGTTTCTGCTCACAATACGCAAGCAGATTTTTCATAATCTGCGGTTTCCCGATTGTATTTAGCGGATATGCATAGTGGTTAACATACCGATAGTTCCTATCTTCTTTTGGGAACATTCCCGTTCTTTCTTCTCTCGTTTCTGTCCAATACCCGTTACTGCCTTCGCAGAAATTATGACGTACGAGTATTCTGTGATACGGAAGTGTAGGGTCCGGCTCGTATATCCACTGTGCGTTCGTATCAAAGCGTTTTGGTACATATCGTATTTCGACAGAACTTGTCTTTAACTGTTTGATTGAATCCGACAAGTTCCTGGGCATTCCGTCAATTTTGATAAATTCCGCCCATGGAATGGTTGTTACAATCTTTTCCGCAAAAAATACTTCGCCCGAATCTGTCACAACCTTCTTTTTATCACAATCTATTTCCTTTGCGGCAGTACAGTAACGGATGTTCTCCCTAATTGTTTCTGCCATGATGCGCCACACTTCTCCGTATCCATACCTTTTCGGATAATAGAAAGAAGCATGTCCGGGCTGCGTTCCATATGGTTTCTTCATAAGGCAGGAAGTCAGCGTTTCTTCAAAACTTACATTCGGAAGCTTTTCGAGCCAATATGTACCGAGTGTGTCTAACTCATCCTCAAACATTTTACGGTTATATGGCAGCATATAGTCATCTGCAATCTTTTTTCCAAGTTTCCACTCAATCCAATCAACAAATTTTTCCGGCATCGGCTGCCCACTGTTGCATCCGGCTCTTGCGATGGAAGACAGATACTCCACCTGTTCTTTTACCGGGAACTGCCATATATTTGCTTCCAACGGATGGCTGACAACAGTTCCGCCTATATTAATGCGGCTGTCACGCTCAAATAGATTCCATTCTTCTTTCGGAAGAAAGCCAAATAGAAACTCACAGACTTTCGGTCTTCTGACATCTAAAAAGTGACCGCCTCCGATATCTAAAGGGCTTTTGTCCACATTAACCGATCGGCAAAGTCCTCCCGCTTCTTCTTCTTTTTCCAATAAAAGAAAGGATTTTTCTCCTCTTCTTTTCAGTAGGTTGGCAAATGAAAGTCCTGCCGGTCCCGCACCTAAGATCAGATACTTTACCTGTTCCATCTTATTGTTTCCTTTCCGGAAAACTTCCCATTACAAATTTTTCATTCTTCTTTAAGCGAAATAATAATTCCAAGGCTTCCGTAACAGAACTTGCTTTTAGGCTTGAAGCCGTTCCTACATAATGAATCGGTACTTCTATCGTATGTAAATTTCTGCAGTAAAAACGCATCTCAGTCTGATACATATGACCTGTAGACAGGAAATTATCCAGATTCATATTTTCCAGAACCCATCTTTGAAATCCCTCAAAACCGCTTGTCATATCTTCTAATCTTGTTCCCAGCACAAGATTGGATAACCATGTACCACCTTTGCTTAAGATTCTTCTGTATAACGGCTGCTCTCTCATAGACCCGCCTTTCATAAATCGAGAGCCCCATACACAATCGTATCCTTCCTCTAAACGCTCCAGGAACTGCAAAATCTCACTTGGTCTATGGCTTCCGCCACCATCCATCTCAAGAATCTGTTCAGCTCCGTCTGCAAGCGCATGTCGAAATCCTTCCAGATAACAACTGATAACTCCTTTGGACTCTTTATAGAATATACACTTTACCCGGTTGCTCTCTTTTTCCTTTTGGCGGATAATTTCCTCCGTCCTGTCTTTTGAATAGTTGTCAATTACCGGATAAACATAAAGGTTATCATGCGGAAGTGCAAGAATCTCATCCAGAATTTCTGCCATGGTACTTTCTTCGTTTGCAACCGGCATAACAATAATTGTTTTTTTCATTTGTCCCCTCTCTTTTGCTTTTGTAAATAAAAATACAGTACAATTCGCTCCAGTTTTCGTTTCAATACAATCTGAATCTCTTCTTTGGGATTTATCGGTTTCACCAATAAACTTCTGATTCCCGCTCTTTTTGCGCCCCACACATCCGTAAAAAGCTGGTCTCCCACAAACAGGGTTGTCTGCTCATCAGTCCCCATAATCTTCATGGCTTCTCTGTAACGGACAGGCGAAGGCTTATTGGCTTTATGAATCGTGTGTACTTTAATTGGTTCATTAAACATGGCAACTCTTGCCTCTTTGTTATTCGACAAAAGTAAAGCATCAAAGCCGATTTCCTTTAAACGTTTAAAAAGGGCGATACTCCGTTCATCTGCCGGTGCTCCGTGCGGTACGAGCGTGTTATCGATATCAAAAATAATTCCTCTGTAACCTTTTCGATAGAACTCTTCATAATTTATTTCATACGCGGATGCATAACATTCATCCGGATAAAAACATTCAAACATATTCTGCTCACTTTCTAAAGTAATTGCATACAAAAGCAGTATATCAAAACCCGCCCTGCTGTGCAAGTTCACAACAAGGCGGGCTTTCATTTCTTAAAATGTTCTATTTCGGAATCACCATACCGTCCTCTGACTGATAAATGTTGCGGGCACTGCCTACAAAATACTGGTATTCCTGTAAAATGGAATCCTGTTTCATATCAGAAATGGCTTTCTGAATATCAAGTGCCTGAATGTCTTTATCTCTTCCGATATAAGAGAAATCATTGTTCTTATTAATGCCGATAGAAATCTCATTCGGATCCGTGAAGACACTTCTGCGTTCTCTTTGCGGTTCTTCATCTATAGTCCCGGGTGTAAGATTTTGGGAAATATCCTGTTTTTCCTCTACAGGATTAACCGCTTTATCTTCCGGATTTACACGAGGTATTTCCTGAATCCGATAATTACTCTGGAAACTTCCGAACTGACCAATTCCCTGTATTCCCAAAAATCTCACCACCTTTCTCTTTTGTCCGATTACTTTTATATTATAATTATCGGACAAATTTTGCAATTATTTACTGCAAATTTTGAGATTTTTGTGTTTTTTATCTAAATACCGGCACTTGAAAGCAGTTGTTTTGTATATTCCTCTTTCGGCGAAAAGTAAACCTCATCAACCGGTCCACTCTCTACAATTTGACCACTCTTCATCACCATGACACGATCACAAATCTGATATACAACTCTAAGATCATGAGATATGAACAAAATCGTAAGTCCCATCTCTTTATGCAAAGAAGAAAGCAATTCCAAAATCTGTGCCTGAATCGTCACATCAAGTGCCGATACCGGTTCATCCGCTATCAAAATCTGGGGCTGTACCATAAGTGCCTGCGCTATGCAGATTCTCTGGCGTTGTCCACCGGATAATTCCGCCGGATAGCGGTCAAGGAATTCCGGGGTAAGACCAACCTTTTGAATCATTTCTACTGACCGTTCTTCCATTTCGGCTCTTGACATATTTGTTCGCATTTTCAGCGGTTCCATCAGGTGAAATCGAATTGTCCTGCTTGGATTTAGAGAACCGTACGGATCCTGAAAAACCATTTGCGGATATGTAACAGATGTTAGAATTTCTCCCGAATACTGTTTGTTCAGACCAAGTATTGTTTTGGCTAACGTAGATTTTCCGCATCCGCTTTCTCCGAGTAATCCCAGGATTTCTCCTTCCTTAACGGAAAATGAAACATCTTTTAATACAGAATGTTCTTTTCTTTTTGAAAAAACACTACCCGTTTGTTCCGCAAAAGTCACATTCAGGTTCTTTACCGATAAAATGATATTATCCATAGCGTTCTACCCTCTCTTTTCCAGTTTCGGGATTGCCGCTATTAGTTTTTTCGTATATTCCTCTTTCGGATTATGAAAAACCTGTTCGGCCGTTCCTGACTCTATCATATAGCCATCCTGCATCACAATAATCTTTTTACAAAAACTTTTCACAAGTGACAAATCATGTGATATAAAAAGAATCGCCGTATTTTTTTCTTTACAAAGACGTTGCAGCAGCCGGATAATCTGTGCCTGTACGGTTACATCAAGAGCCGTTGTCGGTTCATCGGCAATCAGCAGTTTTGGTTCTAAAATCATCGCTGATGCAATCATCACACGCTGACGCATACCACCTGACAATTCATGCGGATATGCCTGATAAACCCATTGTGCATCTTTCAGTTCCACTTCCTCAAGCAGACGGATTGCTCTTTCTTTTCGTTCTTCTTTTGTTAAATTCGTATGAATTCGCAGACTTTCCTCTACCTGCCATCCAATTCGTTTTACCGGATTTAAACTCGTCATCGGTTCCTGAAAAATCATAGCAATATCTTTTCCCTGAATTTTACGCAATTCATTCCGTTCACAGGTGAGCAGTTCCCTGCCTTCAAAGATAATTTTACCTGTTTTTTTCATATCATGCCTGCTTAACAGACCTGCAATTGCAAGTGCTGTCATTGTTTTTCCGGAACCGGATTCGCCAACAATTCCGACAATTTCTCCCTGTTGCATTTTCAGGTTGAAATCATGCACTACTGTCTCCGGGATCAGGTGATCATGGAATTCAATATTCAGATTCTCAATTGTCAACATCCTATCACCTTACCTTTTCCATGCTTCTCCCAGAAGAGAAAAACCAAGTACCATCATAATAATCGCAATTCCCGGAAACAATGCAAATGTTGGTGCACTAAAGATATAGGTTTGTGCCTCAGACAGCATTCTTCCCAGACTGGCATCCGGTGGCTGTACACCGATTCCCAAAAAACTCATGCTTGCCTCTGCCAATACTGCATTATTAAATCCGATCATAATGGAGGACAGAAGAACCGGAAAGGCATTCGGTAGAATATGTACAAACATAATTCTGAAGTTCCCGGCACCTGCCAGCCTTGCACTTTGAATATAATCCATATTCCGGTATTTAATAAACTCTCCCCGGACGATTCTTGCATAACTGGGAATAAACGCAATGCCAAGTGCAATCATAACCTGATATTTCCCGGAGCCGAAAAGGCTGATAAAAACGAGTGCCAAAAGAATGCTCGGGAACGCAAACACCGCGTCGTTGATGCGCATTAGAAATTCATCCAAAAGACCGCCGAAATATCCGGCTGCCGCTCCCAGAATCGTTCCCAGAAAAACACCGATAAAAACCGTTCCGCAGGCAATCAAAAGTGTCATTCTGCTTCCTACCATAATCCGGCTAAAGACATCTCTTCCAAAATTGTCGCACCCCAACAAGTGCTGCATACTCACCCCTGCCAATTTTGATGAAGCATCCATCATTTCCGGTGAATATGGCGTATAAAAAAGACTGATGATTGACGGTATCACCACAATTGCCGTCAGAATACTGCCACATATGAAGTTAAATCGTTTCTCCTTACTTTTCATATCAACTTACTCCAAAGTAATGCGTGGGTCAATTCTTCTGTAAATCAGATCAACAATCAGATTAATCACAATAACCAAAAACGCAATGCATAATATGATTGCCTCAACAACCGGATAATCCCTGTTCTGGATAGATGTCAAAAGAATCCGTCCAAG
>JAQXIR010000179.1 GCA_029007885.1 Lachnospiraceae bacterium
TCTTTCCCTTTTGTCAATTTTATAATATATCGACCAAAACCGCCAAAATATTTATCTAATATTTTACCATATAAAAAGAGGTTCCACAACGGAAACCCCTTTTCCTATTCGCAATATGACAGCATATCCCGTCCCGTTACAATAACGGTGCCAACAGCCTCAAAACACACCGGCGGATTTTAAACGATGCTGTATGCTTGTTTCTGTATTTTTCCATAACTTCCTCGCACATCGGAAATGTTCTGTCAAAGTCTTTGCGTATTTCTCCGACTGCATCACAGTCATACAAAAATACCCCGTTTTCAAAATGGAAATGAAGGCTCCTGTAGTCCAAATTAATGGTTCCGACCGTTGCCACCTCTCCGTCACTGACACATTGCTTTGCATGGATAAATCCCGGTGTGTATTCATAAATGCGCACTCCCGCATCAACTAACTGCCCGTAATAGGAACGTGTCACTTCAAAGACCAGTTTTTTATCCGGTATACCGGGTGTAATAATTCTGACGTCTATACCTCTCTTTGCTGCTGTTGTCAGTTCCCGAATCATTTCATCACTGATAATCAGATACGGTGTCGTAAAATACACATAATCTTTTGCATTTTTGATGATATTCATATAGACGTTCTCACCAAGCAGTTCATCATCAAGCGGTGTATCGGCATACGGCTGTACAAATCCTTTGCAGGTACCGGAAACCGCACTTTTTTCTGCCTGCTCATTTGTAATTTCAGGCAAAAATTTCCCAAAATCTTCATCCGTTTCCTTAATCGCATTCCACATTTCAAGAAACATTGCCGTAAGGCTTCTTACCGCATCGCCGGTTAATTTTACGCCGGTATCTTTCCAATGGCCGTAAGGATGCGTGATGTTAAAATACTCATTTGCAAGATTATAGCCGCCCGTAAAGCCAACTTTTCCATCAACGACAGTAATCTTTCGATGATCCCGGTTATTCATAAAGATATTGAATGCCGGTGCAACCGGATTAAATACGCGGCAGGCAATTCCATCTGCCTCCATCCTCTTGATAAAATCATGGTTAATAAATCCAATACTTCCGATATCATCATAAAAAATGCGGACATCGACACCCTGTACTGCTTTTTTCTTCAAAATATCCCGGATACTTTGAAATGACTGTGCATCTTCAATAGCATGGTATTCCATAAAAATAAATTTTTGTGCTTTTTCCAGTTCTTCTTTCTGTGCCGCAATTCCTTTTGCCGCATCATCATAAAAGACAACCTCTGTATTGCGGTATATCGGATATTTTCCGGAGTGCAGAATATAATAAGCCTGATTTGCCACTGCCTTATCTTTTTCCTGCAATTTATCCATCACCATCTGATTCTGTTGAAGCATTCCCTCCAGTTTCTCATCAATCTTTTCAAAGTGTTTTCTCTTCTTCGGAGTTGCCTCCAAGCGTCCCATGATAAGATACATGCAGATTCCCATGGGCGGAAATGTCAGAATCAAAATCATCCACGGCATTTTAAAAGCAGCATTCGTTCTTTTTAAATAGATTTGCAACACAATAAACAATGCCAGAATACTGGTAAGAAGGGAAATAACCGTCGAATAATTATTCAGTTTTACTGAAAGGACAATAATCCATGCAATCTGGAATAATACCGTTAGCGCAACTAAAATCAACCTTCCGACACTGTTTTTTACCGATGTTTTTTCTTCCGTACGCATATGTTTTCTCCTTATCCGAACACTTTCTTTAAAACTTCATCTTCCCACAGAATCTGTTTTGCCAGTTCCCTGTATTTTTCTTCATGAAGATATGTGTGTCTGTGTGGTTTTATAGAAGGAGCAAGGTCGATTGCTTTTTCATAATCATCTCTGTTCAAGCCAAGTGTCGCAACATAATCCCAGAACCCGGTGTCTGTAAAAACGGTATTAATTCTTTGATAACGATGGTCCTGTACACGGCTCATCAGATAGGTCGCAATACCAACCTGAATTCCGTGTAATTGAGGCTGTTCCGCCATTTTATCGAGCGCATGCGAAATCAGGTGTTCACTTCCGCTTGTCGGAGCACTGCTGCCCGCTATTTCATTAGCAATTC
>JAQXIR010000180.1 GCA_029007885.1 Lachnospiraceae bacterium
GGCGGACAAGATTTATTTTAATGAAAAATATGAAATGACACTATATTTCGATGAAACACGTGTAAATCTGGGAAGTATAACTGCTATTGATGAAAAGATTATGCGCCTGAAACAGATTCTCCCTAACATAGAAGGAAAAAAGGGAGTGTTGCGTATGGAAAATTATTCTATGGATTCAAAAGATGTGTCATTTGAACTATCAAAATGAAAAAAAACATTGCGTAATTACAAAAATAATTATATGATAGAAAGTAAGAAGTTTATGCGGAATGAAGGAGGAATTACCTTTGCTGGAGATTAAGACAAACGATGCAGAGTCAGGGGCAAAGATCCTGGTTGTAGGGGTCGGCGGTGCCGGAAACAATGCTGTGAATAGAATGATTGATGAAAATATTGGTGGAGTTGATTTTATCGGAGTGAATACGGACAAGCAGGCACTTCAGTTATGTAAAGCTCCCAAACTGCTGCAGATAGGGGAAAAGTTAACAAAAGGACTCGGAGCAGGTGCGAAACCTGAAATTGGAGAAAAAGCGGCAGAAGAAAGTTTTGAAGAATTAACCAACGCATTACAGAATTATAATATGGTATTTGTAACTTGCGGTATGGGAGGCGGAACCGGAACAGGTGCTGCGCCGGTAGTCGCAAAAATTGCGAAAGACCTTGGTATCCTGACAGTTGGTGTTGTAACGAAGCCATTTCGCTTTGAAGCGAGAGCGAGAATGGCAAATGCAATCAGCGGTATTGAAAAACTGAAAGGAAATGTGGATACCCTGATTGTAATTCCGAATGATAAATTATTGGAGATTGTTGACCGTAGAACAACGATGCCGGAAGCTTTGAAGAAAGCGGACGAAGTATTACAGCAGGCAGTACAGGGTATTACGGATTTGATTAATGTACCGGCTGTTATTAATCTTGACTTCGCAGATGTTCAGACTGTTATGCGTGGAAAAGGCGTTGCTCATATCGGTATCGGATACGGAAAAGGAGACGATAAAGCAAGCGAAGCAATTAAAATGGCAGTGGAATCACCGTTGCTTGAAACAACCATCAAAGGTGCAACCGATGTTATCATTAATGTTTCCGGTGATATTTCCATGTATGATGCTGATGATGCAGCAAATTATGTTCAGCAGATTGCAGGAGAAGATATCAATATTATCTTTGGTGCTATGTATGATGATTCACAACCGGATACCTGTAAGATTACCGTCATTGCAACGGGATTGGAAGCAGCTCCGCTTAATACAAGACCGGGGCTTGGTAGTTTTGGCGTAAAGCCGGGTATTACAGCAGGAAGAAGCATGACTTCCGTAAATCTTTCCAAACCGAGCCAGACGGCAGGAACACAGCCTATCCGTCAGAATTTCACAGGAATTCAAAAACCGACTGATATTAAGAGCAAAGTGGAAGAAAACCAGTTAAAGATTCCGGAGTTTCTTCAGAAAAAATAGAAATGGATAAGACAAGCCCATTGGGAATTTCCCGATGGGCTTTTTTGTCGTTTTTTTCAGATGAAAAGGAATTATTATGGCACGCTTTTTGACAAATTAAGCAGTCAAAATTAATTATACTGGTACTTGTGCAGGAGGTGAGCATATTTACCAGATATACATAGAAAAGTTTTTTCTGCTGAATGCTGTATTGATTTTTTGCCTTCTCGAAGTCACTTCCGTATTTTTAAAATGTACTGTCACGCATTTTAGAATCATGAAAAGTGCTTGTCTGGGAGCAGCCTGCTTAACATTGATTACCTTTTTTTCGTTTGGCGGAAAAGAAATCAAATTGTTAGCAGGATATACAACAACGGGCATTCTGATCTTACGGTACGCGTTTGGGATTAAGAAGCAGAAGGTCTTACTGCGCAAAGCCATTCCGTATTATCTGCTTACGTCAGTCTTGCTTGGCGGAAGTCTGGCATTAATTAAAAAAATGGTGAGAATATGGACCGGAACAACAACTTTTATAGACTCTACAGTTGGCGTGATTATTTTATCTTTTGTAATGTCTTTTGCGTTTAGATGGTTGTTGAAGAGGATTTATACAAGAAAAGAAAAGACGATATGCAAAGTATTTCTGGGATGTGATGGGATGCAGCTTACCCTGACGGCACTTGTTGATACAGGAAACAGCCTTGTTGAACCAATCAGCAGGAAGCCGGTCAGCATTGTAGAGGAGAATATATTTCCGAAAGAGATTACATTTTCGCCCGGAAGATATCGTGCTATTCCCTACCATGCAGTAGGAACAAAGAACGGCATTTTAAGCGGATATGAAATGGAATACCTCAAGATAGAAAACGGGGAGAAGGAGATTACGATAGAAAAACCGATGATTGGAATTTCCAGCCTGCCCGTTTCCGGGAATCATGCATATCAAATGATTCTGCATCCTAAACTACTGATGGAAAGTGAGGAATAAATATGATACTGAAAGTGACATTACCCGGCAGACTGCAATTTAAATTCATGAAAAAAGACAGCGGGTTTTTCACGATGAAACAAGGAGACATCCATTACATAGGCGGAACGGAAGTCCTACCACCGCCACTAGATGCACAGAAGGAAAGCGAAATGATACAGGAACTGTTTGGGGAAAGTGAGGAAAATGCAAAAGCAGTCCTGATTGAACATAACCTGCGTCTTGTTGTTTATATTGCTAAAAAATTTGATAATACAGGAGTCGGTGTGGAAGACTTAATTTCCATCGGAACAATCGGATTGATTAAGTCGGTAAATACCTATAATCCCGATAAAAACATAAAACTTGCCACATATGCGTCGCGTTGTATTGAAAATGAAATTCTGATGTACTTAAGAAGAAATAACAAAACCAAACTGGAGGTGTCAATTGATGAGCCACTAAATGTGGACTGGGACGGTAATGAATTACTCTTATCCGATATTCTGGGAACCGATGAGGATGTTATTTATCGCGATATTGAAAATGAGGTGGAACGAAAACTTCTTTTAAAGGCAATTGATAAATTGTCTGATAGAGAAAAAACAATTATCAATCTTCGTTTCGGTCTTTCCAATGAAGACGGAGAAGAGATGACGCAAAAAGAAGTTGCCGGTCTTCTCGGTATTTCTCAGTCTTATATTTCAAGGCTGGAAAAGAAAATCATGAAAAGGCTAAAAAGGGAAATGATCAAGGAATAAAAACAGAAAGAAATGAGAATGATTCTAATAAGGTAATTGAAACGAAAGGAGTCATTCCCATATGATACAGAATAAGGTTGAAATATGCGGCGTAAATACAGCAAAGCTTCCTCTCCTGAAAAGTGCGGAGAAGGAAGCTTTATTTGAGAAAATCGCAAAGGGGGATAAAGAGGCCAGAGAAATGTATATTGAAGGAAATCTGCGTCTGGTGCTTAGTGTTATCAAACGATTCCATTCTTCTAATGAAAATGTTGATGATTTGTTTCAAATCGGATGTATCGGATTAATCAAAGCAATTGATCATTTTGATACATCTTTGAATGTTAAGTTTTCCACATATGCCGTTCCGATGATTATTGGTGAAATCAGACGTTTCTTGCGGGATAACAATACCATCCGCGTCAGTCGTTCCCTAAAGGATACGGCTTATAAAGCAATTTATGCAAGAGAGGCTATGACAAGAAGAGATTTAAAGGAACCGACAATAAATGAAGTGGCAGAAGAAATTGGGATTTCGAAGGAAGACATCGTTTATGCGCTGGATGCGATTCAAAGCCCGATGAGCCTGTATGAGCCTGTTTATACGGATGGCGGGGATACGCTGTATGTAATGGATCAGGTCAGTGATAAAAAGAACAAGGAAGAAGTATGGGTAGAAAACATTTCATTGAGCGAGGCAATGAAACGATTGAATGATCGGGAAAATGAGATTATTACACTTCGCTTTTTTGAAGGAAAAACCCAGATGGAAGTAGCGCGGATGATTGGAATCTCCCAAGCACAGGTAAGCCGGCTGGAAAAAAATGCGTTAAAGATTATGAAAAATTATCTGTGTGAATAGCGCACAACAAAAGAAAAGAGTCATAAGATAAAGAAAAAGGCTGGTATTTATTATGCTTTTTTCTGAATTAAAACGTAAAGAAGTCATTAATCTTAGAGATTGTAATAAGCTGGGACATGTAACCGATCTGGAATTTGATAAATGTACCGGCTGCATTCACAAATTATTTGTTTCCGGAAGAACTTCCTTCATCCCTCTTTTGAAGTGCGAACAGGATTTTGTTATCTGTTTTAAAGACATCAGACAGATTGGTCCGGATGTCATCATCGTCGATATCTGCTGAAAAAGTTGACATAAATAATACAATCCCCTATAATAAGGGAAAGAAATTATGGGGGTAGTGTCATATGAAATGTCCGTTTTGTGGTCATGAAAACACAAGGGTTATTGATTCCAGACCGGCTGAGGATAATAATTCCATCAGACGAAGAAGAGTATGCGATGAATGTGGTAAGCGCTTTACAACGTATGAAAAGGTAGAGACAATTCCACTGATTATTATTAAAAAGGATAATAACAGGGAAACGTATGACCGCTCCAAAATTGAGGCGGGTGTTTTACGTGCATGCCATAAACGTCCAATCAGCGCCAATCAGATTAATCAACTGGTAGATGAAGTTGAAACTGAGATATTTAATATGGAAGAAAAAGAAATTCCAAGTCAGGTAATCGGGGAACTTGTCATGGAAAAATTAAAAGATTTGGAAGCAGTTGCTTATGTACGTTTTGCTTCCGTATATCGTGAATTTAAGGACATTAATACTTTTATGGATGAATTGAAAAAAGTGATTTCGACGAAGAAGGAATAGCAGTATGATGACAGATGAGAAAAAGGAAAGACTACAGAAGATTATGAACAAGATTACAACCGCAAACAAATTTCGACTTGCGTTTATGTACATTGCGGTTGTCATTTTAGTATTCTGGTATTTCGGTGAGAAACTCTTTAAAGGAGTACCCTGGTTTGTTTCTTTTCAGAGTATTGCACTATATATTACCGGATGGGATGTAATTTTTATGGTAATTGCCACTTTCCTAAAATTGTTTTTTACAGTAC
This sequence comes from Lachnospiraceae bacterium, assembly GCA_029007885.1. GTDB lineage: Bacteria > Bacillota > Clostridia > Lachnospirales > Lachnospiraceae > RGIG8767. The sequence continues at coordinate 5,060 of JAQXIR010000180.1, forward strand.
AATATAACAAGGCTGTTAAAGAAGGATAGCCTAATATCAAATCAGAGAAAGGAAAAAACACATGAAACAGAAAACCTTAAAAAGGCTTCTGGTTCCGGTGCTTTTTACACTTACTATTGCACTGAGTGCATGCTCAGGTGATAAGACAGGTGACAACTCTTCTCAGATTACCATTGGAATACCTCAGGATATCGAAGATAGTCTTGACCCACACAAAGCAGTTGCGGCAGGAACAAGAGAGGTGTTATTTAATATTTTTGAAGGTCTGGTAAAACCGGACAGCAATGGTGATTTAGCCCCTGCAGTAGCAAGTGAATATCGGATATCAGAAGACGGTACAACGTATGATTTTACTCTTCGGGAGGGAATCACATTTCACAACGGTAATCCGGTTACGGTAGAGGACATTAAAGCGTCGATTGATAAATGCGCCGATACCACGGATGGAGCTCCGCTGGTAGCGGCGTATTCTAATATTCAGGAAGTAAACATTCTGGATGATAAGAATGTGGAAATTGTCTTAAAAGAGGCAGATATGGATTTCCTGCCGAACATGACAACCGCAATTTTACCGGCCGGACAGACAGATGCAGATACAAATCCAATCGGAACAGGCCCATATAAATATGTATCCCGTTCTCCGCAGGAAAACATTGTAATGGAGAAATACGACGGATATTGGGGGACTCCGGCTAATATTGAACATGTAACATTTAAGGTCTGCGCAAACGCTGATTCCATTGTTATGGATTTGGAAGGCGGTTCCATTGATATGTTCGCGAGAGTAACGAGTGCACAGGCATCACAACTTTCTGATAAATTTGAAGTGCTGGAAGGTACCATGAATCTTGTACAGGCACTTTACCTGAATAATGGGGTAGAACCGTTTAATGATGTAAAAGTGAGACAGGCACTCAGTTATGCGATTGACCGCCAGGAGATTATGGATTTTGTATCGGATGGAAAAGGAACACCAATCGGAAGCAGTATGTTCCCGGCATTCGGTAAATATTATATGCCGGAATTAAATGATGTATATTCACAGAATATTGAAAAAGCGAAAGAACTGCTTACAGAGGCCGGTTATCCGGACGGATTCACCATGACTATTACGGTACCTTCCAATTATACACAGCATGTTGATACTGCACAGGTAGTGAAGGAACAGTTAAAAGAAATCGGTGTGGAAGCGAATATTGAACTGGTGGAATGGGACACATGGCTTTCGGAAGTTTATTCAAACCGCAATTATCAATCAACAGTAGTCGGCGTTGATGCTTCCAGCCTTTCGGCAAGAGCATTGCTGGAACGTTTTACGGGAACAGCTTCGAACAACTTTATCAATTATTCCAATACTGATTATAACACGGCATTTGCCAATGCTTTAAACAGCGTGGATGATGAAGAAAAAACATCCTATTACAAGGAATGTGAAAAGATTCTAACAACTGATGCGGCAAATGTATATATTCAGGATTTGCCTGAATTTGTTGCACTCAATAAAAAATACGCTGGGTATGAATTCTACCCGCTTTATGCACAGGATATTTCAAAACTGTATATTGTGGACGAATCTGCACAGTAATAAACAGAAAAGAGGACAGGGATATGAAATATATCGGTAAAAAAACGGTAACTGCATTTTTTACATTACTGATTGTTTCTATCCTTGTCTTTTTCTCGTTTGGCATGATTCCGGGAGACCCGGCCTTGTCGAAACTAGGAACACAGGCAACGCCGGAACGCCTTGCTGCACTACGCGCGCAGATGGGACTTGACAAGCCACTCTTTATCCGATATCTGGATTGGATAGCAGGTGCCCTGCACGGAGACTTTGGAACTTCCTACAGTTACAATATGCCAGTACGCGAGATGATTGCGGATAAAATACCGGTTACTTTGTGCCTGATGTTTTTTTCCTTTTTCATTATGGCAGTTCTGACAATTGTGATTGGAATTTATACGGCACGCCATCGGGGAAGTCTGATTGACAGAGCGATTACAATACTGAATCAGATTATCATGTCAATTCCGCCGTTTTTTTCCGGAATTCTGATTACATTCTTCTTCGGCATCCTGCTTCGGGTTTTCACACCGGGGGGATATGTTTCCTACAAGAATAATTTCGTCGGTTTTTTAGCGTATTTGTTTTTTCCGTCATTATCCATTGCACTTCCGAAGACGGCGATGGCAGTCAAATTACTGCGCAGTTCTCTTTTGGAAGAAGGGAAGAAGGATTATGTCAGAACGGCATACAGCAGAGGAAACACAACAAAGGATGTGTTTTACCGTCATATTCTGAAAAATGCAGCCATTCCGGTCATAACCTTTTTCGGTATGGCTTTGGCGGATATGATTGCGGGTAGTATTGTGATTGAACAGGTATTCAGCGTGCCGGGGCTTGGACGGATTCTTTTGACATCTATCCAGAACAGGGATTATCCGGTTGTTGAGGCAATCATATTATGCATTGCGTTTTTGGTTATTGTGATTAATCTGATTGTTGATCTGATTTACAGAAGAATTGACCCACGCATTACT
>JAQXIR010000181.1 GCA_029007885.1 Lachnospiraceae bacterium
ATGTTTCGGGAAAAGAACGGGAAAATATGACGGTAGATGATCTCTTAGAGCAGTTTAAAGAAAACGCAGGTAAACAGCTGGATAACGATAGGATATTGATGTCGAAATAAGAGCGTGTGAATACAATATTAAAGGCAGGTCTTTGAAAATTCAAAGACCTGCCTTTCTATTTCATATTACCAAATAGATATGTTTGCCGTTGTCGACTTATTAGAACCATCTAACAGTGTAAATTTCACACGATATCTTCCGGTATAATCAAAAGATAATTTGTAAAGATTAAAATACTGTGTTTCGTGAACCCCTACATGGTTGTTAGGTACTGTCACCTTGATGAACGGGCAATCATTATCATAGTCAAGATACACATTTCTATAATCCCTTGAGACAAACTCTACATATGTATACATATAGGTCGCCGGATTACTAACTTTAACCGAATAAGTTGCTTTCACTCCACTACCATCCTGCGCAGTTGCTGTAATCGTAGCAGTTCCTGCTTTCACACCGGTAACCTTTCCGTTCTTATCTACTTTCGCAACATTGGTATTGGAAGAAGTCCAATCCACCTTTGTATTAGTCGGATTGCCAAATTCTTTTCCACATGTGGCTGCATAGGAAACGCTTTTCTTTTCTGCAATCCAATATGACATTCCACCCTTAGGTGAAATTGTTAATTTTGACATCGGAATATTAACATTTACCTTACAAGTTGCTTTTTTACCGCTACCATCTGTTGCCGCACAAGTAATCGTTGCACTTCCCGGTGCTTTTGCCGTCAAGTTACCATTTTGATCTACCGTAACGACTCCTGGTGCACTACTTGTATAGAATATTAATGCTGAATTAAATCCAGTTGTTCCCGTTACTGTCGGGGTAAGTTTTCCGGTTGTCTTTGCTCCGGTATTACCGGCTGTTGTAAACAATGTCATATTTTTTGGCATTACAATTGATGAAATAGCACCGTCAATTACAGACACCGTATAAGTCTTGGAGGCAGTAACTGTCTTTTTATCCTTAGACATTGCCTTAGCTGTAATGGTATAATCACCGGATGCCGTTTTATCAGCAGAAACCTTTCCGCCGGATACCTTTACGCCTTTACCTGCAGGAGATACCTCCCACACGATGGTCTTTTCTGTTGCATTAGCCGGAGTAATTGTCGCTTGTAAAGCAATCGATTTTGTCTTAGCCACTTTGTTAGGTCCACTGATTGTCAAGGATGATACTTGAGAAGATACTTTAACGCTACATGTTGCTTTCTTACCACTACCATCATTGGCAAGTGCTGTAATAGTAGCACTTCCGGGTCCCATTGCCGTTACAACTCCTGACCTTGTAACTGTTGCGACCTTTGTATTACTACTGCTCCAATATATATCATTGACATTACCCTTTGTTTTGTCTATATATGTAACATCAATACCGGTTCCTAAATAATAGTTTGGATGATCTCCTTTCATTGTCAAAGTTACTGTTTTTGTTGCTAAAGCAATCGACTGTACTTTCTTTTCACTTGTAACTTCAATCTCAATCTTTCCTTCTACTCCGTCGTAAGTTTTTCCATCAACTCCTACTGCCTGTGCTGTAACCGTGTAAGTACCTACATTAGCTCCCTTCTTTACAGTCACTTTACCGGTGTTACTGATTGTTACCAAATTATTTGGAGAAACTATACTCCATGCAACTTTCGAGGAAACCGAATATGCCGGTGTTACTGCTGCCTTTAACTGAACACTTCCTCCTATCGGAACTTTGGTAACTCCGGTTGCTGAAGTCACTGATACAGCTGTTGGTGTCGGCTGTAACGTATAGGTTACACTCGTTACTTTACTTGCTTTTCCACTAGTGTTTACCGCAATCGCCTTTAATGTCACGCTCTTAGCACCGGATAACGTCACGGCACCTGTATATAAACTTCCGTTTGTAACAACACCATTTTTATATGCCGGTGTTTTTCCGTTAGTGGAATAGTAAATCTTCATTCCTGTTTCTGCTTTAATAGTTACAGATATAGATGATGATTTATATGTTCCTTTTGCCTTATCAAATACCGGTGCATTCGGAACAGTCGTAACTGATGAAAGCTTCAACGCCTTTGGAAGATAGGTATATCCTGCTCCTCCTCCGGAAGATGTGGCTTTTGTTGCCGCAGCTTTCATTACCTTGCCAAGTTCATTTACCTTTGCTTTTCCTGTTTTGCTTTGAATAGACGGCAATTTTGCAGATAAAATTACCGCTGCCACACCGGATGCTACCGGAGTTGCCTGTGATGTTCCGCTCATAAAAGTATATCCGGAAGAACTGCTGTTATGAGTTGAGTAAATCTGATAACCCGGAAATGCAAAATCTACTGTTTTCGTAAAATTCGAAAAATATGTTAATGAACCGCTCGGTTGTAATGCAGCAACAGAAAATACATTATCATATGAAGCCGGATAAGCAAATCCATTTGTTGCTTCATTTCCTGCAGCAGCAAAAACTGCAACACCTGCCTCAACAGCCTGATTAATAATTTGCTGATAATCACCATCATAGTGATATCCGCCAAGGCTCATATTGATAACGTCCACTCCATCATCAATTGCGTCTAAAATCGCCGTTTTAGTCCATGTTGTTCTACCGCTACCATCATCGCCCAGAGCTCTGTATCCAATCAGCGTAGCATCAGGTGCAATACCGCAACCGCCTTTACTATTATTTTCCTGTGCCCCAATGATACCGGAAACATGAGTACCATGACCATTTCCGTCTACATTGGATGTTGTTCCCAACGCTCCATCTACATAGTTTTTACCATCTCTTGCATTTGAAGACAAATCCTCATGACTTTTCAAAAGACCACTATCAATAACTGCAACGGTAACACCGGTACCCTTATATCCAGCATCCCACGCATAGGTATCACCTACAAAGGCATGCTGCCATTGATAATTACTGGATGTTTCTTTTAATGCAGGATCATTAAATGCAGAAGCACTTACTGTACCTTCATCCTCAATGATGATAGGATCGGTTTCCTCCAACGGAGCATCACCTTCATCCGTAAATGCATATTCTATGTATTCGGGCCATACAGCAGGAAGCTTAGTATTTTCATCTGCTGCCGCTGTAACTGCCTGCAAAACGGTTTTATCCTCAGAAAGTTCGATGACAGTCAACCCTTTATAATAGGAAACCAATTCACCGTCAAATGCTGTTGCAACTGCCTGCGCTTCCTCTTCAGAATCCGTAAGGCAAGTTACAATATCTTCCACATATTCCGAACCTTCAACACAATCTTCAATTTCATCAAGATGTTTTGCCAAATCTGCTTTTGAAGCTTTTTCTTCAGAAGATAATACATAACTTTCCGGTAACCCTGTAAATATTGCTTCTTCGGTTGTTTCTTCAGTCGTCTCTTCTTCCGTTGTTGTTTCTTCGGTCGTTTCTTCCTCGGTTGTTGCTTCTTCGGTTGCCATCTCCTCTGTCGATGCTTCCTCAGTCACTGTTTCTTCAGTTGTTTCTTCCTCTGATAGTTCCTCTGTTGTCACTTCTTCGGTTGTTGCTTCCTCAGAGGTTTCTTCTGTCGTTGTTTCTTCTGTAATCACAACGGTCGGTTCGTTCGTCTGTACGCCTTCTGCAAATACCGTCATACCGCTCGTTGTAAGCAATAATATGACAGAAAGCACTACAGACAAAAATCTCTTGCTACTCTTCATTGCTTTTTCCTCTCCTCACATAATAATCTGTTAACGCTTTTAAATATAGTATCTATTCTGTCTCAACAGTGTTGTCCATTGCATGGTTTTCCTGATCGATGCTAATAGGCGGATAACCATTTTCCACTCCCATTCTGATGACTTCTTCAGGATTCTTATCTGTCTTATATACTGCTAATCCCTTGTAATAGGAAACCAGTTCTATCTGATATAAATCAGCAATTTCCTGCGCTTCTTCCTCTGTCTCTGTAAGTGTTGTCAGTCTGACTTCATTTTGCCCATTTAAAATCGTATTAGGATCAAGTTTTTCCTTAGTTCCCGATGTGTATTCATATACAACTCTCGAATCAGCAGTTTTACGAATTACAAGAATCCCTATTAGAATTATCAGAAGCACAACTGCCGCACCGATAATCCATTTCATCTTTTTCACACAATTCCCCTTTCTAAAGTTTCTTTACTTATTATAATACATAACTTTTCCAAAATTTACAATCAAGTAATTTTAATTCATGATTTTGTATATAATTCATTTCGAATAACATTGTATTTTTATTCACAATGATATTAATGTTTTTAATAGATAATCTCAATTAATCATTCAAAAGTTCTTCTAAAATCTCATTCATATCATATTCCGGTGCATATTTATGCAATGTATTGCAGATTTCTTGAATTCTCTCTTCCGGCTCTTCTAACATGTCTGCTATTTCAGGTACTGTTAAGCCC
>JAQXIR010000182.1 GCA_029007885.1 Lachnospiraceae bacterium
CAGGTTAGGATATCCTGGCTCACTTCCTCGAATCTTATATACTTTTCCCTGCCAATTTTCATGACCGGCAAGATAAGGCTGTCCCGGTTGCTGTATTCTTGCACCGAGATGTTCCGACACAAGAACGTATTCAATGTTTCCTTCTACTATGTACTGGTTTGTAATCTGCGCACATGTCTGGTTCATTGAAGTAACCACACACATTCGCACTGCCGCTTCTAAAGAACGCCTAGCACCTGTCGGATAGTCAATCATCATCCCTTTTCCTGCATAGTTGTCTAAAATCTCACAGATTGCACTTGAATAGCTCTGTACTCCACTTGCAACTCTCATTTCTGCTTCGTCAAACATCCTTGCAAGGTCATTCTGTGATTGATTCATAGTTGTTCTGGTAAGATTCTCTAATTCTTTTTGACATTTCCGATACTCTGCATCCATAACAGACATTACAACAGCATTTTCGAGCGGATTTGTCACTTCTGTACCAAGCATATTAAATGTGCTTAAATCATCATCCCATGATGTCATAACTGCATCTTGCAACAATAACTTCAATTCTCTTCTGCTCAATCCTGTAATCTGAGATAATTTATTCATTATCTCTGCACGACTCTCCCCCATTTGTTCCAATTTCCAAATAAGTCTATCAGCAGTACCAGACACAGATTGAGACTTTAAGAGTCTTCCTGCGATATCTTGGAAAATGAAATCTTCCAATTCCTGATATATCTCAATCATCCTATCTGCTTTGTCATCAAAGTATTCCGGTTTTAACATACATTAATCCTTTCCGGCAGTTCGCTTTACCAGATCTACCCACTGATTCAAATTCTGTTCCTTCGCATTTTCAAACCAGTGGTCAGATGTTCCTGCAGTGTGATAATTTAGAGGAAGTCCGGTAGGATATTTTCGCTCGTTCTTATCTGCAAATGACCGTCCATCTTCCGTAAGATATAGTTCTCCCACATACATATAATGTGCATATGGTGTATTCCATGCTATCTCTCCACCATAAATTCCTTTAGGATAATACATACTATTGCGCAATGCACCTTGTTGAAAAGGAATAAATCTGTCACAGTCCGCAGCAACCTGCATATTTAATTTCTTCTGTGCTTCTCTGATATTTCTATCGATTCTATCCGTATTAAGTTTTATGTTTACAATTCCAACTGTTTTATTGACCTTAATAGATTATCACTATTCCTCTCCAAACAATCCTTCATCCGGTTTATTTGCTTCTTTTCCGGCTGCTTCAATTTCTTTTGCATCCTTTTCTGAATATCCCTCAAATTTGACGAGGTACATCCAAAATGGCACTTTCCCATTCGTTACGAACTGCCACCAGCGCATTCTGTCCTCGTCTTCGTTATATGTAATATCTCCAAAATCGTACACCGTTTCATAGTCTCCAACAGGTGCAAGATTATATAAATCAGCAAAAACAGACTGGGCGTAATATAAATCATCAAGGCACATTTGAAGTGCGTCCCTTATGTCCTTGATAAGTTGTATGGTTCTCCTATCATCTGATTCTACCTGAGTGGCTGTAACCATTCCTGTCTTCTGATCAAGAACAAAATAACCGTTAGAATATCCGCATTTATATCCGATTTCAGATAACAGATGATTGATTCCTACCAATCTATCAGATGTTCTAAGTGGTCTCTCTATTGCTTGGTAAAAATCATCTTCAGATGTTCCCGGCACTCTTCTTACATGATGCGGAAGTTTAACATCAGCAGGAGCATTTACTTTTTCTCCTGGTCTCTGTATAAGCGTTTCTCCTAACAGTTCAATGCTCTCGCTGTCATATATTTCTTGCGTATTTCTGCTATATGCTATATCTAGGTCTTTTAATTCTTCTACAGCATCTGAGAATATAGCCATTCCAAGCGGACTATGATGTTGTCGACCAGCATTATATTATCAATCCAATAGAAGCAGCGATTGTAAAGAAAATATTTGAGATGTATGCTTCCGGCGCAAGCTATGCAGAAATATCTTCCGCAATCGAATCAACCGGAGAAAAAACGAAACGCGGTCGTAATAAATGGCCAAGCACTACTATCCGCGCAATTCTGACGAACGAGCGATATGTGGGAAATTATTTCTGGAATAAACATAAATGTAAAATCATGGGTAAATGGGCCGGAGGCGGACCAAATGAAAAAATTGTACATATTCCCAATGCTATGCCTGCCATAATTGATAAGAATATATGGGATATCTGTCAGAAGCGATTATCATCCAGATATATGAGCAATGGAAATGCAAAGCACACTTATCTTCTGTCCGGTTTACTCTTCTGCGGATCCTGCGGAGCCGGATATATGGGTGAAGTCCACCGCAACAGTCGCGGGTGCGAAGTGTTTTACTATATCTGCAGCAAGCATAAACGGAAACTAGGCTGTGATAATCCAAATATTAATGCCGCTAAACTGGATGCCGCAGTAATCAAAAATGTACAGGATTATGTCGCATCCTATAGTGACTCAATGGTAGATTATCTGTATGATAAGATTAATGACGGTCTATCTGATTGTGAAGAGGAAAAGAAACAACTTTCTGATATTAATGCTAAGATTTCCAATATTACAAAATGCATTTCACAAGGTGTTTTCTATCCGGAACTGAAGGAAGAAATTGAGCGATATCAGAAAGAAAAGATTCGTTTGAGCGAAATAATAAAGAGTTCTTCAAATAGATATGTTTCAAAGGAATACATTAAAAAACTGCTTACCGATAAGATAAGCAGTTGTAATAACATTATTACTTTATGTCGTACATTCATTGTGTCAGCCCTAGTCAACCCAGATAAGAGTATAACTCTTAATCTAGGTGTAGTGGACTGTGTTAATAGCGAGAGGGGGATTCGAACCCTCGACACTACGGGTATGAACCGTATGCTCTAGCCAACTGAGCTATCTCGCCATTTAAAAATTGTATTCCTGCATTTACAGGAGTGGGACCTATAGGGCTCGAACCTATGACCCTCTGCTTGTAAGGCAGATGCTCTCCCAGCTGAGCTAAGATCCCATGTGTTGCCTGTATCAAACGTTTCAGTTGCATCCGTTTTTAACTTGCCTTGCTAGTATACAAAATATCCCATGTTTTGTCAATATGATTACGAAAAGTTTTTTGAAATTTTCGTAATTGTCAAATAATTAAGACATTTTCACAAGAAACCGGGATATCCATCAGGATATCCCGGAGCATGTCCTGTAATTACTTAAGCAATTTTAGATTTTGCAAGTTCTGCTAATGTTGCAAATCCTTCTGCATCGTTAACTGCCAATTCAGCTAACATTTTTCTGTTCATGTCTACTCCTGCAAGTTTTAATCCATACATAAATTTGCTGTATGATAAACCGTTCATTCTTGCAGCTGCATTAATACGTGCAATCCATAACTGTCTGAACTGACGTTTTCTTTCTTTTCTTCCTGCATAAGAAGAAGCCAGTGCTCTCATAACAGACTGTTTTGCCACTCTGTACTGATTAGATCTTGCTCCTCTGTAACCTTTTGCAAGTTTTAATACTCTATTGTGTTTCTTTTTAGCGTTCATGCCGCCCTTAATTCTTGCCATGACTTATTTCCTCCTTAACCTACTGCTTGACCTTATAAATACGGTAAAATCTTCTTCATATTCTTAACATTTGTACTGTCGGTCATAGCCGGTTTTCTTAAGTTTCTCTTTGTCTTGGTAGACTTCTTTGTTAAGATATGGCGTTTATAAGCTTTGTTTCTCTTTAATTTACCAGTTCCTGTCACTTTAAAGCGCTTTGCAGCAGCTCTGCTTGTTTTCATTTTTGGCATATTTATTTCCTCCTGCTTCATTCATAAATCTATTTTAACTGTCTAACTTAACGTTTCTCAGTTAAAAACATAGTCATACTTCTTCCCTCTACCTTCGGTGCTTTCTCAATCACACTGATGTCGGAAAGATTTTCAGCGAAATCATCCAGAATATGTTTGCTGTTTGCCATATGTGCCATTTCACGTCCTCTGAAGCGCAGGGTTACTTTTACCTTATCGCCTTTTGTGAGGAACTTTCTTGCAGCATTCATCTTCGTGTTCAAATCGTTCGTATCAATATTCGGAGACAGACGAATTTCTTTAATTTCAACAGTCTTTTGTTTTTTCTTGGCTTCTTTCTCCTTACGGATCTGCTCATAACGGTATTTACCGTAATCTACAATCTTGCAGACCGGCGGTTTTGCAGTAGGTGCAATCTTTACAAGATCCAGTCCGGCATCATCTGCTAACTTCTGTGCTTCTTTTACCGACATAATTCCGAGCTGCTGCCCGTCTTCACCTACAACACGTACTTCTTTGTCTCTAATCTGTTCGTTAATGAATAATTCGCTAATAGTTTCGCACCTCCATACGAATAAATAAAAAAGTGAATAGCATAACTATCCACTTACAAGCACACAAAACTCCTAAAAGTCTTGATTCATTCATTGTAAACACCTGAAAGCCCGATTGCTACAGGGTGAGAGTGGATACTCTGCTTTGTTTTCGCGTTCTCAACACGCTCATTTAACTTATCATATTTCCATAAAGATGTCAACAAAAACTTTATTTTTTAAAAGATACCGGTTCAAAAAGTTCTTTTACGATTTTGACTACCCGGTTGCTGTCTTCTTAAATAATCCATCATATTTTTCTTTGTGGCATTCTTATTGTAAATTTTAAGCTAGGAATACCCCGGATAATCTTTTGACGGGTATTTGCTTACCTTCATTTCCCGTAAGGACCCGCTTTCTTTCATCTTCTTATAAAATGTTTCTATTTTTGCAGTCTGATCAATCAACATGAAATAGACAACTTCTTCATGCTCCGGCAATTCTCTTTTCACATAATTACGGTACGGAGAACGTCGAAGTGTACAAATCAGTTGATTATAAATCTCCTGTTCTGATTCCTGATAGTAGATTACAAGCATATCGTCAATTATTACATTCATGAAACAGTTCATATGATTCGCTAAAATGAACTGTTCAATCTTTTTGGACTGCTCATAGGAAATCACATATGCATGCAGGTACATTTTCTCCCTGATATCATACAATACTGCACCATCCATTGCAATAACGGGAAGTTCCAAATGAATATCTTTTAACGGTTCCATCAAAGAAGCCGGTGTCCGCAGCTTCCACAATATCGCGGTCCAGAAAATCAATTTTAAGGATTGCAGACAGTTCCTGTGCTATAGACCTTCCCAGACTACCAAACTGTCTTGATATCGTAATTACATACTGTTCCATATTTCTTCTCCCCCCCCAGATGACGTCTGCCGTGCATTACCGTCAACCCAAATTAATAAAAATAGCGCTTTTCTGCTTATATGCAGAAAAACGCCGTTGTTTTACTGAAAATATAAAAGGCGTTCGGATGTCATCCAAACGCCTTCGTTTTATGATATGAATAGATATTATCGGAAAAAGGAATGATTGTCAACCACTTTTTTCTTTTATCGCTCTTTAAACGTTGAGCATGCAGTCTCTCTGCAGTCGCAGGCACCACAGCCTCTAATCTCCACATGATCTGCTACACACTTGTAATTACTGTTGTAAATACACTTGCTGGCTTCACAGTCAATGCTGATTGTCCGGCTCGGATGGTCTAATGCACTTGAAAAAGAGTCTTCCTTTCTCTCTGAGAAACTTTCACAGCAGGTTCCTTCACTGTTGGATGCATGCTTTCCTCCAACCATGATATCACCTTTACTGCAAAGTTCATCCTTATTGTAGATACAATTCTCTACTCTGCATTTTAAATCTGCCATCATACTACCTCCTTTATTTATTCAGGATTAGTATGACCGGCTTTTTTAATCTTTAGTCCTGCAGTTTTCAATTTTATTATTTTGCGGTTTCTTCTAAAACCTGCTCTTCCCTGATTGCTTTTGTACGGATTTCTTCACAAATCTGGTCAATGAATTCCTGTAACGGTTTCTGACCTTCGTCTCCCGCAAAACGGCTTCTTACCGATACAAGGCCGTTTTCTTCTTCCTGCTGTCCTACAACCAGCATATACGGAAGTCTGTCCATTCTTGCCTCGCGGATTTTGTAGCCAATCTTTTCAGAACGGTTGTCAACCGTAACATCCACACCGTTTTTCGCAAGTTCTTTTCGTACGGTTTCCGCATACTCGGAATATTTTTCAGAAATCGGAAGCACACGCACCTGTTCCGGGCACAGCCATGTCGGGAATTTTCCGGCATATTTTTCAATCAGCCATGCAAGTGTACGTTCATAGCATCCCATACTGGTTCTGTGGATAATATACGGACGTTTCTTTTCCCCGTTCTGATCAACGTAATACATATCAAAGTTCTCTGCGATTGCGCAGTCTAGCTGTATTGTAATCATGGTGTCTTCTTTTCCGTAAACATTCTTTGCCTGAATATCAATCTTTGGCCCGTAGAATGCTGCTTCTCCGTCTGCTTCTACAAACGGTACATTTTTTTCAATCAGAAGTTTTCTTAAAACACCCTGTGTGGACTCCCAGTAATTCTCATCTCCAAGATATTTTTTCTTGTTGGCAGGATCCCATTTGGAAAGGCGGAATGTCACATCTTTTTCCAAGCCCAGTACCGACAGAATGTGATATGCAAGATTAAAGCAGTTGGAAAGTTCCTCTTCTGCCTGATCCGGACGAATGACATTATGTCCTTCCGTAATCGTAAACTGACGGACACGTGTAAGTCCGTGCATCTCTCCGGAATCTTCCGCACGGAATAAGGTGGAAGTTTCACTCATTCTGTAAGGAAGGTCTCTGTAAGATTTCTGTGTGTTTTTATAAACATAATACTGGAATGGGCAGGTCATCGGACGAAGCGCAAATACTTCTTTGTCCTTTTCTTCATCGCCGAGTACAAACATGCCATCTTTATAATGATCCCAGTGTCCGGAAATCTTATACAAATCGCTCTTGGCCATCAGCGGTGTTCTGGTACGTACATAGCCCCATTCTTTATCTTCGAGGTCTTCTATCCAGCGCTGCAGTTTCATAATCATTTTTGTGCCCTTAGGCGGGAATAGCGGAAGTCCCTGTCCTACAACATCGACAGTTGTAAACAATTCCATTTCACGTCCCAGTTTGTTGTGGTCACGTCTTTTCGCGTCTTCCAACTGTTCCAGATAAGCGGTAAGTTCTTCTTTTTTATTGAATGCCGTACCGTAAATTCTCTGAAGGCGTGCTTTATTTGCATCCCCTCTCCAATATGCCATTGAAGAAGAAATCAGTTTAAACGCTTTAATATTTTTTGTACTCATAAGGTGCGGTCCCGCGCAAAGGTCGGTAAATTCCCCCTGGCTGTAGAAAGAGATTTCTGCATCCTGCGGAAGGTCTTCAATCAGTTCTACTTTATACGGTTCTCCCTTTTCCTGCATAAATTTAATCGCTTCTTCTCTTGGGAGCGTATATTTTTCGAGTTTATTTCCCTCTTTGATAATCTTTTTCATTTCTGCTTCCAGTTTATCAAGGTCTTCCCTTGAAAACGGTTCTGCTTCAAAATCATAATAAAATCCTTCATCGATTGACGGACCGATTGCCAGTTTGGCATTCGGATATAACCGTTTTACTGCCTCTGCCAGTACATGAGACGCAGTATGGCGAATCGTGCGAAGTCCATCCGGATCATTTGCCGTCAGAATATTTACAGTACAATCTTTGTCTATCACAGTTCTTAAATCCACTACTTTACCGTCAACTTCACCGGCACATGCGACTCTTGCAAGGCCTTCGCTCAAATCTGCCGCAATATCAATAACTGACATTGCCTGAGCATATTCTTTTACGGAACCATCTTTTAATGTAATCTTCATGTTAAAATCCTCTCTTCTATTCTAATTCTCATTTTCTTTCTTACAGCATTCTTTTTTCTTACCTGCAGTTCCCAGTTCCCGAACGTTATGAACCGTACTGCTGTTTCCCGTATTACCGCTTCCGTTGTTGCAGCCAATCCTGATTCCATGGGTAAGCGGTGCAGTCAAGAATCCAAGAATAATGCCCGCAAGCAGGCAGCATGTTCCAATCAGACAGATTTCTCTTTTGGAAATCAAAGTTTCTCCTGAAAGCATTGTTTTTGCTTTTTCAAAAATTGTTTCTTTCATTACCATTCTCCCTTCGTTTGCAACTAAAAAATCCCTTGCATCACCTGTTACGGAAATGCAAGGGACGTATGATACGCGGTTCCACCCTGTTTACTAAAAGTATCCTGCACTTTTAGTCACTCATTCTGATGATAACGGAATCACCGGACCGGATTGGGGCCACTCAGAGGTAGTTTTCAAATGCTTCTTCGTAAAAACGCTTTCACCATGTGCGTTTCTCTCTGATACGTTCCACATCCTACTCGTCTCATCACCGTGTTACTTCGTATTTTAGAATAGTTTTTTCTATTTGTAAAGAGGGAAAGTTAAAATGCATTTATCTGCTAAATGTTCCATATACTATATCAATCAACATCATTTTCCGGAGCATAATATGTCAGACTTAAACAAATCATTGTTCGTTTCCTGCATCATCGGATTTTTTGTTGTATCCGTATGCGGTACTCTTTTACACTTTCTATATGATTTTAGTGGTAATAATCTGTTCGCCGCAGTTATCTCTCCAATCAATGAGTCTGTCTGGGAACATACGAAATTGCTCTTCTTTCCGATGCTTCTGTATGGGATTTTTTTATCTTTTCACTTTCATGACAAATATGCCGGTATCCTGCCTGCATTTCTTGCCGGTCTCTTAGGCGGGTGCCTTTTCATACCGATTTTTTATTATTTCTATACCGGCATTCTGGGCTTCGGTCTTCTTCCTGTCGACATTGCCCTTTTTTATCTTGCCGTCCTGCTTGCCTTTGTCATCACCTACCGGGGAAGTATTGCGAACACCTTTCTTCCGTATCGCATTTTACTTTGTAGCCTTACCGGTATCTTGCTGTTATGTTATGTAGTATTTACATTTTCCCCACCAAAATTCGGGTTATTTGCTGCTCCCTGATGAGTAGAAGTATCTCTTAAATATCCGCGTCAGTTATCACGTTCGTTATCAAACTCTTTTAGCCCTCTATAGTAATACGCTTATCAATATTGATAACACTGCAATAATGCTTTATAATATAAAAGAGGCATTTTTTACCATTTATTATTATTTGGAAATTGGTAATTGGAATTTTGAAATTGATAGGATTTATAGATATTGTAGGTGGCAGTAAATAATCTGCCGGCTTATTTTTAGCAAAAAACAAACCGATTTATCTTTAGTAGCACTTGCACAGGAATCTCCTTTCCTGTGTATTTTTTTTAATTACCCAATAAAAAAATCCTTGCTTTTACAAGGATTTTTTAGCAGGAGAAGAGGGAATCGAACCCCCGTTAACGGTTTTGGAGACCGCCGCACTACCGCTGTACTATTCTCCTTCATTCGTCGACCCAATCGAACCGACGAATTGTATTATATCAAAAATATGTTTCAAGCGCAAGTAGTATTTTGCTTTTTAAAAACATTCCAGTAGTTTACCAGTTTTGTAAGGAGTTATCGCACGCATACACGTATTTTGGAAAATAATGAATTTGTGTGAACTGTTTTGCATGGTATGGAGGATTTATACTGGCTTTAATATTTTCCCGCTACTTTTGCAAGAGTTACGTAGTAAGAAGTGGCGGATTTATACTTGTTTTAATGTTTCCCCGCTACTTTTACGAGAATTGTATTGCTGGAAGTGGCGGATTCATACCAGTTTTAATGTTTCCCCGCTACTTTTGCGAGTGTTACGTTACAGGAAATAGCGGATTTATACTAACTTCCGTGTTTTCCCGCTACCTTTGCAAGAGTTATGTTACAGGAAGTGGAGGATTTATACTAGCTTTAATGTTTCCCCGCTACTTTTGCAAAAATTGCATTGCAAGAAATACGGGGCGAGCACAGTCGCCGTAGTAATCAGCAATTGTTCTACTATTATATGTCCTTTATAACTACACATATTTTGCTTTTTAAAAACATTCCATAGCATCTTTCACAGAGGAAACGCCAATAATTTGTATTCCTTTGATTTCTTTTACGGCATCCATGCAGGATTTCGGAATGATACAGGTCGTAAAACCAAGTTTTTTGGCCTCTGCGACACGGTTTGCTGCCATGCTGATCGCACGCACTTCACCGCTTAATCCGATTTCCCCGAATGCAAGCAGTTTATCGTCAATTGGGCGATTCTTAAAGCTCGAAACAATTGCCATTACGATTCCTAAGTCAATTGCCGGTTCACTAATCCGCAGGCCTCCCGCAATATTCACATAAGCGTCACAGTCTGCAATTGACAGCCCCAGACGCTTTTCCAGAACAGCCATCAACAGATTCAGGCGGTTGATATCACTTCCGGCCGTCTGTCTGCGTGGGAACCCGAAATTGGTCCGGCAGACAAGTGCCTGAATCTCTAAAAGAATCGGTCTTGTTCCTTCCATGGAGCAGGATACAATGGAACCGCTTGCTCCCTGCGGTTTCCCGGTTAACATAAATTCTGACGGATTTGCAACTTCCTTCAGTCCCTCTGTTTTCATCTCAAATACACCGATTTCGTTTGTGGAACCGAAACGATTTTTCACGCCCCGTAAAATCCGGTAAGAAGCATGTCTGTCGCCTTCAAAATAAAGTACCGTGTCCACCATATGCTCTAATACACGTGGTCCCGCTACCGTTCCTTCTTTTGTCACGTGTCCAACGATAAAAATGGAAATCCCCTGTTCCTTTGCCAGACGCAGTAACACTCCTGTGGCTTCGCGTACCTGTGAAACACTTCCCGGTGCCGAGGAAATCTCTTCCTGATACATTGTCTGAATCGAATCAATGACAACAATCCCCGGCGACGTTCGTTTTATGGTCTCTTCTATCACAGATAAATTTGTCTCGCAAAACAGTTTTAAATGCTCATTCATTTCACCGATTCTTTGTGCGCGAAGTTTAATCTGCTTTAACGATTCCTCACCCGATACATACAATACTTCCTGCTGTTTGTCAGAAAGTGCCTTACAGACCTGCAAAAGCAATGTCGATTTCCCGATTCCCGGATCTCCCCCGACAAGTGTCAATGAACCTTTTACAATTCCTCCGCCGAGTACCCTGTCAAGTTCTGCAATTCCGATTATCAGTCTGTCTTCCTGTTCCATTGATATTTCTGCAATAGTAGACGGTTTTGCCGTGTTTTCCCGATGAATTCTTTTTGCTGTACTTCCTTTTACAGAAGATACCTTTTCTTCTACAAAGGTATTCCATTCTTTGCATGCAGGACACTGTCCCATCCATTTGGAAGACTCATATCCGCACGCATTACAAAAATATGTATAACTTTCTTTGCCCTTTGCCATAAATACCCCTTTACTATTTCTTTAAAAAAGGCTGTTGCATGTAACAACAGCCTTTCCCTTACTTTTATTTTTTCTTTACGCAAACCGGTACGGCACCTGCTCCGGCAAGTTCAACACTCACATTCAGTTTACCGCCAAGATTTGTCTTCATCTGACCTGCATTCTGTCCGTTTACGAATACTTCATATTCTGTTTCGTCTTCCAGCCCGATGGTAATCTGTGCGTCCTCCAAGCCTTCTACTTCAAACGTGATACCGTCTTCTGTCTCTTTAAAGTTGAAAACACTGGTACCGGGTACGGATTCATATAAAAACATACCGTTTCTTTCGAGTTTTGTCATTGTCTGATATGTCTTAACCTTTAAAAGGTCCCCGTTATATTTAAAATCTTCCAGTTTGGCTTTCTCTTTAAGAGTATGATTGCCAAAACTGATACTTCCGTTTTCTTCAATGCGAAGCAACTGTTCTACTGCTGCCATGTCTTCTGTCCTCCCGATTTTTAGCAGTTTCTCTGCTGTTAAACACAGTATACCTTATTTTTTTACTGATTTCCACAAAAAAATCGAATCTTTTTATCTTTGCATCCGGCTTTCACAGAGTCCCCCGGTTTTATATTTTTCAGAAGAATTTCTTCTGCAAGAGCATCTTCGATTTCATTCTGGATTGCCCGTTTTAAAGGTCGTGCGCCCATTTTCAGATTAGCATATTTATCAATAAGATATTGTTTTGCTGCCGGCGTAATCGTAAGGTGGATATCCATGCGTTCCCTGCATCTGTCAATCAGATTCTTGGAAAGTAAGGTAATAATTTCCTTCATATCTTCCTTTGTCAGCGGATGGAATACCATAATCTCATCAATTCGATTGATGAATTCCGGCTTAAACAGCCGTTTCACTTCTTCCATGACAGCGTTTTTCATTTTCTCATAGTCTCTTGTTGCATCTGCCTTTGTTTCAAATCCCAGATTCTTCGGTTCCATGATTCTTCCGGCACCCGCATTGGAAGTCATGATGATTACCGTATTTTTAAAACTTACTTTTCTTCCTTTGGAATCGGTAATATGACCGTCATCAAGTACCTGAAGCAAAATGTTAAATACATCCGGATGTGCTTTTTCAATCTCATCAAACAATACAACCGAGTAAGGGTTGCGGCGAATCTTTTCGCTTAACTGTCCACCCTCATCAAATCCGACGTATCCCGGAGGCGAACCAATCATTTTCGAAACCGAATGGCTCTCCATATATTCTGACATATCAACACGAATCAGATTGTTTTCCGAACCGAACATTGCCTCTGCAAGTGCTTTGGAAAGTTCCGTTTTTCCGACACCTGTCGGGCCTAAAAACAGGAAAGAACCGATTGGCCTCTTCGGGTCCTGTAACCCGACACGTCCTCTTCTCATTGCTTTTGCAACCGCTTCTACCGCCTCATTCTGACCGATAACACGCTTATGCAGAATAGATTCCAGTTTTAGCAGACGCTCGCTTTCCTTTTCCTCTAATTTGCTGACAGGTATCTTTGTCCAAGATGCTACAACCTCTGCAATCCTGTTTTCATCTACCACATATTTCTTTTCCTGCTGTGCCTTTTCATAGCGTGCCAGCTTTCTTTCATATTTTTTGAGAAGTTCATCCTGCGTTTTCTTCAGTTCTCCTGCCTGTGAAAATGCCTCCATCTTAATGGAACGTTCCATCAAAAGATCCAGTTTTTTGATTTCGCTTTCCATATCTTTTAGATTCTGCGGCATTCCGGCACTGCTAAGACGTACTGCAGATGCCGCCTCATCAATCAGGTCAATGGCCTTATCCGGCAGATTTCTGTCATTGATATAGCGGGCAGAAAGGCTTACTGCTGCCTCTACCGCATCATCCGTAATCGTTACATGATGATGGTCCTCATATTTAGAACGCACGCCTTTTACAATTGCGACTGCTTCTTCCTGCGTCGGTTCCTCTACCGTAACCGGCTGGAATCTGCGTTCCAGTGCCGCATCTTTTTCAATATATTTCCGGTATTCTGCTATGGTGGTGGCACCGATTAACTGAATCTCACCTCTTGCAAGCGAAGGTTTTAAAATATTGGATGCATCAATTGCCCCTTCGGCGCCTCCCGCTCCAATCAGGGTATGCAGTTCATCTAAAAACAAAAGCACGTCACCGTCTTCAATTACTTCTTTAATTACTTTTTTGATACGTTCTTCAAACTCTCCTCGGTATTTACTTCCTGCCACCATTCCGGAAAGATCAAGGGTCAGGACACGTTTTCCTTTTACGGTGTCCGGAACATCTCCTGAAACAATCCGTTGTGCGAGGCCTTCTACGATTGCCGTTTTACCGACTCCCGGTTCCCCGACAAGACATGGATTGTTTTTTGTTCTTCTGCTTAAAATCTGAATCACGCGTTGAATTTCCGCATCTCTGCCGATTACAGGATCTAACTTATCTTGTTTTGCAAGTGCGGTCAAATCACGGCTGTACTGTTTTAAAACTGATTCCTGCCTCTTTCTTGAATTCTTTTTGGAAAGGTCTTCTTTGTATAGAGAACCGTCTTCGCCCATCGCAACAAGTAAATCAATATACATCTTCTGTAACTGGATTCCCATTGTATTTAGAAGACGTGCTGCTACATTTTCTCCTTCTTTGATAATTGCCATCAGAATATGTTCTGTGCCGGTAGCATCGGAATGGAAGCGCTGTGCCTGTCTATGACTCTCTTCCAAAATTTGCATAGCCCGCGGAGAATACCCGTCTCTTTCCTTTACCGGTGTTGTCGTATCCGGTGCCACAAAATCATGAATCAGTTCGATAATCTCCTGATCATCCGCTCCGTTATCTCGTAATACTTTTGCTGCCACGCCGGTATTTTCCCGAATCAGTCCAACTAAAATATGTTCTGTGCCGATATAGTTCTGATGTAGTTGTCTGGCACATTTTTGCGCTAATAAAAGTGCTGTTTTTGCTTTATCCGTAAATTGTGAATGCTGCATGAAAATTCCTCAACTTTCTAATAAATTCTGCCTACTGCGTTCCGCCCAGACTATCATATACCTCATCAACAAGTTCATGAATTTCTTCCCTTGTAATATGCTTACATCTTCCTTTGGCAAGCACTACCTGTAATTCGTCCTGCATTTCCTTAAGAGCTTGTAACTTGTCGATATCAAGTGAAATAACGGCTCCTCTTCTTCTGTCAACCTTGACAAATCCTTCCTGTTTTAAAACCGAATATGCCTTATTTACCGTATGCATATTGATGCCAATTGTCTCTGCAAGCTGCCGTACCGAAGGAAGTGCTTCTCCTTCCTGAAAGCGGGAAGATGCGATTCCCAGAATAATCTGATTCCGCAACTGCATATATAGCGCTTCATCACTGTTAAAATCAATTTCTATTACCATCATGAAACAAATTCCTCCGCTATTTGTTATACAAACAGTATAACAAAAACTGTTA
>JAQXIR010000183.1 GCA_029007885.1 Lachnospiraceae bacterium
CGATTATCCGAACGGTATTCTTGAAAGCGGCAAATCAATAATTAAGGCAGGTGAGGAAGCATGAGAGCAATCGGAATCATTTTAGCAGGCGGCAATAATCACAGGATGAAAGAGTTGTCTCAAAAGAGAGCAATCGGTGCCATGCCGGTCGCAGGAAGTTATCGGGCGATTGATTTTGCCTTAAGTAATATGTCCAATTCCCATATCCAGAAAGTTGCTGTATTTACCCAGTACAATGCCAGAAGCCTGAATGAGCATTTGAGTTCTTCAAAATGGTGGGACTTCGGAAGAAAACAAGGAGGCCTGTTCATATTTACACCGGCGGTAACGGCCGAAAACAGTTCCTGGTATCGCGGAACAGCAGACGCGATTTATCAGAATCTTCATTTTCTGAAAACCAGTCATGAACCATATGTTGTAATTGCTTCCGGAGATTGTGTATACAAGCTGGATTTCAATAAGGTCTTGGAATATCATATTGAGAAAAAGGCAGATATTACGGTTGTCTGCAAAGACATGCCGGTTGGTACCAATGTGGAACGGTACGGAACGATTAAAATGAACGAAGAGTGCCGTATTGAAGAATTTGAGGAAAAGCCGATTGTGGCAAAATCCAATACAATTTCCTGTGGTATCTATGTTATCCGAAGAAGACTTTTAATTGAGATGATTGAAAAATGTGCGGAAGAAGACAGATATGATTTTGTAAGGGATGTGTTAATCCGCTATAAGAGTCAGAAGAGAATTTTCGGTTATAAAATGAAGGATTATTGGAAAAATATTGCATCGGTGGAAGACTATTTCAATGCCAATATGGATTTCTTAAAACCGGAAATCCGTAATTATTTCTTTAAAGAATATCCTGATATTTATTCTAAGGTGGATGACCTGCCACCGGCAAAATACAATATCGGAGCAATGGTCAGCAACAGCCTTGTGAGCAGCGGAACCATTGTAAACGGAACGGTTGAAAACTCCGTAATCTTTAAAAAAGCCTTTATCGGCAATAACTGTGTAATTAAAAATTCCATTATCCTGAATGATGTATATATCGGAGACAACTCCTATATTGAAAACTGCATCGTGGAAAGCAGAGGAACGATACGGGCAAATTCGTATCACAAAGGGGAAAACGGAATAGAAATTGTTGTTGAACGAAATGAAAGATATATTATGTAAAACCACTTAAGAAAATGGGGGAAATAAAAATGAAAATTACAGATGTAAGAGTACGAAAAATTGCAAAAGAGGGTAAAATGAAGGCGGTTGTATCCATTACAATCGATGATGAATTTGTTGTACATGATATTAAGGTAATCGAAGGCGAAAAGGGATTGTTTATCGCTATGCCAAGCAAAAAAGCAACTGATGGCGAATACCGTGATATCGCACATCCGATTAATTCGGCAACAAGAGAAAACATCCAGAAGATTATTCTGGATCAGTATGAAAAAACAATGTTGGAACCGGATGAAGAATAACAAAAGAGGGGTTATGAAAACTGCCGTCGGCAAAACTGCCGGCGGCAGTTTTTGTTGCAAACAGAAAGTATTTTCGTTAGAATATTGACAGGAATCTGGAGGAAAATGCAATGTATATTATCGTTGGACTCGGTAATCCGGGAAAGCAGTACGAAAAGACAAGACATAACGTTGGGTACTCATGCGTTGACGCAATTGCTAAGGAGAATGGGATTGCGGTTTTAGAATGCAAACATAAAGCACTGATTGGGAAGGGTTATATTGACGGTGAAAAAGTGATTTTAGTAAAACCGTTAACTTATATGAATCTGAGTGGTGAAAGTGTACGGGAAGTCATAGATTATTATAAGGTGGATGAAACAACAAACCTGATTATCATTTATGATGATATCTCTCTTGAAGCGGGAGCATTAAGAATTCGTAAAAAGGGAAGTGCAGGCGGACATAACGGAATTAAAAATATTATTTCCTGCTTAGGACATGATACTTTTAAGCGAATTAAAGTAGGTGTAGGAGAAAAACCAAAGGGCTACGATCTTGCAGACTATGTACTGGGACATTTTTCGAAAGAAGAACAGAAAATTATGGAGGAGAGTGTCTTAAAAGTATCGCAAGCAGTTAAGATGCTGATTAAAGAAGAAGTAGATGCCGCAATGAATCGTTTTAATTAGAGGTGTATCATGAATACAATCATAAAGCCATTGGAAGAATTGGCAGATTATAAAAAAATGCGGGAATTATTACAGAAAGAAAATATTTGTATCGGAGTATCCGGCTGTATTGACTCCCAGAAAATCCATATGATACAAGGATTAAGCGAAGGAATCCGTCACAGAATTATCGTTACGTTCAGTGACATCAGAGTAAAGGAGATTATGGAGGACCTTCGGCTTTATGAGCGGAATGTTTATGCCTACCCGGCAAAAGATCTTATCTTTTATCAGGCAGATATTCATGGAAATCGTCTGGCTACGGAACGCATCAGAACGCTACGCAAAATTGCAGAAGGCCTTCCGGTTACGGTAGTGACAACATTTGATGCCCTCATGACATGCCAGATACCGATAGAGGTATTTAAAAAGCATATTCTTTCTTTGAAAAAAAGAGAGATAGTGGATGAAGGAAAGATTGCCACACGGCTTATTGAGATGGGATATACCAGAAACTATCAGGTTGAAGAGCCGGGACAGTTTTCGGTTCGCGGCGGAATCATTGATATATTCGATTTGACGGAGGAAAATCCTTATCGAATTGAGCTATGGGGAGATGAAATTGACTCAATCAGAAGTTTTGATATTTTAAGCCAGCGTTCGATTGAGAACTTGGAATCTATTTCTGTTTATCCGGCTACGGAAATGATCCTTGCTGAAGAACAATTAAAACAGGGTCTTTTAACAATAAAGCGGGAAATGGAAAAGACGACAGAAGGCTTGCGAAAAGAGTTTAAAACACAAGAAGCGCATCGCCTGGAAATCCAGTATAAAGAACTGGAAGAAGATTTGACACAACTTGGAAGAATGACAAATCTGGAAAGCTATATCACGTATTTTTATGAACAGACCGAATCATTTACCGATATGTTTTCGAAAGAAGATACCGTGATTGTGTTGGATGAACCGGCAAGAATCAGTGAGCATGCAAATGCGGTGGAAACAGAATTTCGGGAAAGCATGGTGCAACGTGTGCAAAAGGGATTTCTGCTTCCCGGTCAGACGGGGCTTTTCCTTGGAAAAGAAAAGGCAACGGCAAAACTACTGGACAGAAGAATTCTTAGAATTTCTACAATGGAAGATAGAGGAATTCTTTGCAAACCGGATTTTAAGACAAATGTAACGGTTAAGGGAATTGCACCATACCGCAATAGTTTTGAAATGCTGACAAAAGATCTGCTGACCTATAAAAAGAATAAATATCGTGTTATTCTGCTTTCGGGCTCCCGTACAAGGGCAAAACGACTTGCGCAGGACCTAAGAGATGCAGAAGTTACGGCGCTGTACAGTGAAGACCCTTTTCGTGAGGTACAACCGGGAGAGACGATTGTCCTGTATGGACATGTGGAAAAGGGATTTGAATATCCGTTTATTAAGTTTGTGATAATTTCCGAAAGTGATATTTTCGGAGCGGAAAAGAAAAAAAAGAAGAAGAAAAAACGCTATGAAGGACAGAAGATTAAAGATTTCAATGAATTGAAAATCGGAGATTATGTTGTTCATGAAAACCATGGACTTGGTATCTATCGCGGCATTGAGAAGGTGGAAGTGGAAAAGGTCACCAAGGACTATATCAAGATAGAATATCGTGATGGAGGAAACCTTTATATCCTGGCAACGGGACTTGATGTTATTCAGAAGTATGCGGGAGCAGATGCAAAGCCGCCGAAACTGAATAAATTAGGAACGAAAGAGTGGTCAAACACAAAGAGCAAAGTAAAAGGTGCAGTGCAGGAGGTTGCAAAGGATCTTGTGGAACTTTATGCCGCAAGAGCAAATAGCACAGGATACTGTTACGGAAAAGATACTGTCTGGCAGAAAGAATTCGAAGAACTGTTTCCTTATGAGGAGACGGAAGATCAGTTAAATGCAATCGCCGATACAAAACGGGATATGGAAAGCACGAAGATTATGGATCGTTTAATCTGCGGAGATGTCGGATACGGAAAGACGGAAATTGCTATCCGGGCAGCATTCAAAGCAGTTTCGGAAGGAAAGCAGGTGGCGTTCCTTGTACCGACAACGATTTTAGCACAGCAGCATTATAATACTTTTGTGCAAAGAATGAAGGATTTCCCAATACGGATTGACATGCTTTCAAGGTTCAACAGTGCCGGAGAGCAGAAGAAGACAACGCAGGACTTGAAAAAGGGTATGGTCGATATTGTAATTGGTACGCACAGACTGCTTTCCAAAGATGTTGCCTTCAAAGATTTGGGACTGCTTGTTGTGGATGAAGAACAACGTTTTGGTGTCACCCACAAAGAGAAGATTAAAAAAATGAAAGAGAATGTGGATGTCCTGACTCTGACGGCCACACCGATTCCGCGAACACTTCATATGTCGCTTGCCGGAATCCGGGACATGAGTGTACTGGAAGAAGCACCGAATGAACGTCTTCCGATTCAGACATATGTGATGGAATATAATGAAGAATTGGTGAGAGAAGCAATTGTTCGGGAACTGTCACGAGGTGGACAGGTATATTATGTTTATAACCGGGTCAATAACATTGCAGATATTGCATCTTCCTTAAGAAAACTTGTTCCGGAAGCAAATGTTGCCTATGCACATGGGCAGATGAAGGAAAGTGAACTGGAACAGATTATGTATGATTTTATCAATGGTGAGATTGATGTACTGGTATCCACGACGATTATCGAAACGGGGCTTGATATTCCAAATGTCAATACCATCATTATCCATGATTCCGACAGGCTGGGACTTGCACAGCTTTATCAGCTGCGAGGACGCGTCGGCCGTTCCAATCGTACTGCCTATGCATTTTTAATGTATAAAAGGGACAAAATGCTAAAAGAAGTGGCTGAAAAAAGACTGGAGGCTATCCGGGAATTCACGGACCTTGGAAGCGGCTTTAAAATTGCAATGCGCGACTTGGAAATCCGCGGTGCCGGTAATTTACTCGGGCAAAAACAGCATGGGCATATGGCGGCGGTTGGTTATGAACTGTACTGTAAAATGCTGAATGAAGCAGTCAGAAATGTAAAAGGAATTGCGACAGACCTCTCTGACTTCCATACACTTGTCGATCTTGATGTGGATGCGTTTATTCCGTCAGACTATATTATGAATGAAGTACAGAAACTTGATATTTACAAAAGGATTGCAGGAATTGAGAGTTCGCAGGAAAGTGATGATATGCGGGAAGAACTAAAAGACCGCTTTGGAAGTGTTCCGAAGTCAGCGGAAAATCTGCTTCGGATTGCCCTTATTCGTACAGATGCACATAAACTATACGTCACGGAATTGAAAGGCGGAAGGGGGCAAATACGCCTTACCATGCGCCAGGATGCAAAGGTACGCGTAGAAAGAATACCGGAATTTTTGAAAAAGCATGAGAAGCATTTAAAATTTGTTGCCGGTGGTACTCCATATTTTCTGTACCGTTACAAAAAGGCAGAAACAGTTGAGAAAGAAGAAGAAAAACTCTTAAATCTCACGGAAAAGCTTTTGGAGGATATGAAATATTTCCTGCTGGAAGAACAATTATGAATAATTCCCCAATCTTTCCACATAATAACTCCATAACCAATTACGAAATTATGGAGGAGATACAAAATGAAGGCAACGGGAATTGTCAGAAGAATAGATGATCTTGGCAGGGTTGTGATACCGAAGGAAATCAGAAGAACATTGCGGATTCGGGAAAGTGACCCTTTGGAAATATTTACGGACAGAGAGGGAGAAATTATCTTAAAAAAATATTCCCCCATCGGGGAAATGAGTACCTTTGCAAAGCAGTATGCGGAGAGTTTAAGCCAGGTTTCCGGACATATTGCGTTGATTGCGGACA
>JAQXIR010000184.1 GCA_029007885.1 Lachnospiraceae bacterium
AAGAGATATATGCATCATTATAATTTCCCTTCATATTCTGTTGGTGAAACAAAACCTTCTAGAGGTCCAGGACGTCGTGAGATAGGTCATGGTGCATTAGCTGAAAGAGCATTGGTACCAGTTCTTCCTTCAGAAGAAGAATTCCCGTATGCAATCCGTACGGTATCTGAGACATTTTAATCTAACGGTTCTACTTCCATGGCATCCACCTGTGCATCCTGTATGTCCCTGATGGCAGCAGGTGTACCGATTAAGAAAATGGTAGCAGGTATTTCCTGTGGACTTGTAACAGGTGATACAGATGATGATTTCATTGTACTGACAGATATTCAGGGTCTGGAAGATTTCTTTGGCGATATGGACTTTAAGGTAACCGGTACAACCGAAGGTATTACCGCAATTCAGATGGATATTAAGATTCATGGTCTGACAAGAGCCATTGTTGAAGAAGCAATCAGAAGAACAAGAGAAGCAAGACTCTTTATTATGGATACTTGTATGAAACCTGCAATCGCACAGCCGAGAGAAACTGTCGGCGAATATGCTCCGAAGATTGTATCACTTACGATTGATCCGGAGAAGATTGGTGATGTTGTAGGTCAGAGAGGAAAGACCATCAATGAGATTATTGCACGTACCGGTGTTAAGATTGATATTACGGATGACGGAAAAGTTTCCGTATGCGGTACGGATGAAAAGATGATGGATCAGGCAGTCGAGATGATTAAAGTCATCACTACAGACTTTGAAGAAGGACAGATTTTCAAAGGAACTGTCGTAAGCATCAAAGAGTTCGGTGCATTTATCGAATTTGCACCGGGTAAAGAAGGAATGGTTCATATCTCCAAAATCTGCCGTGAAAGAATCAACCGTGTAGAAGATGTATTGACATTAGGAGATAAGGTTACAGTAGTATGCCTTGGCAAAGACAAGATGGGAAGAATCAGTTTCTCCATGAAAGATGTTGCGCAGGTATAAAAGAAAAAGAAAAGTATGATAAACAGAAGCACCGGGCTTATGGCCCGGTGCTTCTTTGCGTTAAAACGTACATAGAGGGTATCTGTTGTCTCAATTAAATAGCAGTGTGGAATGTTCTGCTGATAACATCGTTCTGCTGTTCAGGAGTCAGTTTAATAAAGTTTACCGCATAGCCGGAAACACGGATAGTAAGCTGAGGATAAAGTTCCGGATGCTGCTGTGCATCCAGCAGAGTTTCACGATTTAAAACATTGACATTTAAATGATGTCCGCCTTTCTGTGCATATCCATCCAATAAAGAAACAAGATTATCAACCTGTGCATTTGTACTCATAATATACCTCCTTTATAAAAACAATAATCATTACTATTATTTAATTAAAGATTATCACAGGTTCGTATACTTGTAAAGTCTTTTCAAAAAATTAGTAATAAGTTTTACGGGAAGTCATATATTGAGTTAGGGACAAGGAATGAAGGGAGTTAAATATGGGATCATCTACCGGGGGATTGCTTACGATATTTCCAACAAACTTAAAGCAATTGTTTGAACATGTGTTGCATGAGGAAGAGCATATCCGGGAAATCCGACTTCGCGTACATGCGCCGGTACTGATTTCCATGGGAGGAGAGGAAATCTTTCTGACAGAATCAGGAAAGATAGAAAAAGATATTCGAAAAGCAAAAAGACTTTCCTGCTTAGAAATGGAAGAAATTATGCAGCATATCTGTCACGATTCCGTTTATGCCTATGAAGAGGAAATCAAGAAAGGATTTCTAACACTTCCGGGAGGACATCGCGTTGGAATTGCGGGAGAAGTGGTATTAAATGATTTAGGAGAGATTAAAACAATCAAAAATATTTCCTGTCTAAACATCCGAATTGCACATGAAATGATGGGAGCGGCTGACAGTGTAATGAATAAAATATACCAGGAAGGCAGAGTACAAAATACGCTGATTATATCTCCGCCGGGGTGTGGTAAGACAACCTTACTTAGGGATATGATAAGACAAGTATCAAACGGAACCTCCTATGGTAGTCCATGTCAGGTCGGTGTTGTAGATGAACGTTCGGAAATTGCAGGATGTTATCATGGAGTGGCCCAGAAGAATGTTGGCGAGAGGACGGATATTTTAGATGCATGTCCGAAAAAATTGGGAATGATGATGCTGTTGCGTTCTATGGCGCCACAAGTTATGGCAATCGATGAATTGGGAGGAACTGAAGATGTGGAAGCACTTTTACACGTGGTTCAAAGCGGCTGTGCAATTCTTGTAACCATTCACGGCGACAATGTGAATGAAATAAAAAACAAATGTTATTTGCAGGAATTATTTCGGGAAAAAGTGTTTCGACGTTTCATTTTGTTATCCAGAAAAGGAAATGATTTCAGAATTGAACAAATTTTAAATGAGGATTTTGAGAAATGTTAAAAATGATCGGAGCATTTCTGCTAACGGGAGGATGTATCGGATATGGCCTTAGCCTGAATATCACAATGAGGCGTGCAGAGGCGGAAATGAAGGAATTCATTTATATATTTCAGATGATGAAAAGTGACATTTCCTATCGCAAGGAGACACTTCCGCAGGCGTGCTGTCATACAGGAAAAAAAGTGGGGAAAAAGATTGGGGAGTTTTTGTTAAAAGCGGCAATAAAGACAGAACAGGAACGAGAGCACTCTTTTGCATATCATTGGAAGCGGGAAGGAGAGCAGTATTTCAAGGATAGTGTACTTCCCAAGGCAGAACAGAAACTGATACTGAATTTTCCGGAATATACAGGTTTTTCGGATGAGCAGATGCAGATAACGGTTCTGGAAGAATTCATAAGTGAACTTTCCGACAAAAGAGCGGATATGGATATCTGCATGAAGGACAGGCAGAGGGTGGTTATGGGACTTAGCACGGTAAGCGGCCTTGTTCTTACAATACTTTTACTGTAAGGAGAGATGACATGAGCGTTGCATTGATATTTAAAATAGCGGCGGTGGGAATTCTGGTTTCCATTTTGAGCCAGATTTTGAAACACAGTGGAAGGGAAGAACAGGCATTTATTGTATCTTTAGCAGGGCTGATTCTGGTTTTAATGTGGATTGTACCATGTATTTACGATTTGTTCACTACGGTACAAAATCTCTTTCAACTTTGAAGGAAAGGAAGGGACATGCGTATGATTGTAAGAATCATTCTGATTGCAATAATTGGTGTGATACTCGGGATTTTAGTGAAAGCGCAAAAACCGGAGTACAGTGTATATATTACAATCGGTGTCTCGATGCTTATCTTTTTTTCGGCAGTAACGATGATTTCTTCCGTAAAACAGCAACTGTCTTTTTTGGGAGTCATTATGGAAGGAAATGAAAAATACTATGGAATGATGTTCAAAATGATGGGAATCACTTACCTGTGCGAATTTTGCAGCGGTATTTGCAAAGACTCCGGGTACCAGGCAATCGGTACACAGGTAGAAATCTTCGGGAAAATTACGATTTTACTATCGGGACTTCCGATTTTATTGACTTTGATTGAGACAATTCAGAATTTCGCTGTATGAGGATAGGAAATGGATATAGCAGATTTATATGCACAATATGATTTTGCAAAACTGGAAGAAGAAACAGCAGCGCTTTTTCCGGAGTGGAATATTTCGTTTCAGGAACTGTTTACCCAAATTGTATCAGGGGAAGGAATGCAATTACTAAAGGATATCGCCTTACAATTTTTGGACAAACTGGCAAATGAAATCGGTGGCATGAAATATCTTCTTGTTACATTACTTTTTATTGGAATTCTGTCAGCAGTATTCACGAATCTGACAGGAATTTTTGAAAACAGGCAGCTTTCGGACTGTGGTTTCTATTTTACATATTTAATCCTGATTATATTTTTGATTAGAATTTGTACCCAGGTATTTCAAATAGCAAAAGGGTCGTTAGAAACTATTGTAACATTCATGCGATTATTCCTCCCAACGTATTTTTTGACGGTAGGTGCTGCGGGCGGAAGTGTTTCAGCGCTTGGTTTTTATCAGATTTTTATGATGGCGGTCTACGGAGTGGAAATACTCCTTATGGGATTCATTCTTCCGATAATCGGATGCTACATGATTCTGAATGTTGTAAACGGAATCTGGGAAGAAGAAAAATTAAGCTTAATGATACGGCTAATCAAAAAAAGTATCAGAATGATTCTTAAAGTCTTAATCACACTTGTCTCCGGAACGGGATTAATACAATCAATGATAACACCTGTTATAGATACTGCAAAAATGGAATTGATACAGAAATCCGTATCGGCAATGCCGGGGCTTGGAGATATTGCCGGTGGAGCTGCGCAAATTCTCTTGGGATCTGCGGTATTGATTAAAAATGCGGCGGGTATTCTTCTTCTTGTTTTACTTGCAATTATCTGCGCCATTCCTTTATGCAAACTTTTGGTGATAACGGCACTTTTAAAACTTTCGGCGGCAATGATGGGAATTGCAGCAGATAAAAGAATGACAAACTGTACCAATAAAATTGGGGATGGTGTGATGATGCTCTTTCAGACAACCTTAACATCGTTTACATTCTTCCTTATTCTTGTCTCACTTGTCGCCTTTACGACGAATAGAGGATTTTAAAATGATATATTCTTTGCTGGAAAATATGAAAAATATAGCGGTTTTTATGGTAATCTGTCAAACGATACTGCACTTTACACCTTCCCATAATTATGAAAAGTATATCAAACCGGTAGTTGGTTTCATGCTCTTAACCAAGATCATAATTTCTGTTTTTGCGGTTTTTCGTTTAGAGATGACACAGGGATTGGAGGAGTCATACAGAAAATATGAGGCTGCGGTTACGGAATATGAAGCAACACAGGAAGAGCAGTTTTGGGATGTATCTGAATTCCCCGCGCAGATAAATGATGATAGAAAATTAAATGAAGAATTAATAAAAGATGTATGTATTGAGATTGAGCCGATTATTATTGGAAGCAAAGAGTAAAAAGGGGTGGGATGATGGGCTTTTTTGAAAAAGGTAAGTTAACAAAAGAGAATTTAATGAAGAAGGAGAACATGGCTGTAATCGCACTCATTGGCGTTCTGATGCTGGTAATCGCAATCCCGGTTGACAAAAAAGAAAAGCAAGAGAAGGATGCAGAAAGGAATTCTTTGCAAGGAGAAAATTTTACAACGGAAGGTGCTCAAAACATAGATGGAACATCGCAGGAACTGTTGTATGCGGAGTCTTTGGAAAAAAGAGTGGAAGAGATTCTTTCCTGTATGGAAGGAGTCGGAAATGTAAAAGTTATGATTACGCTAAAGACATCCAAAGAACTTGTTGTGGAAAAAGACAGTCCGTCCTCCCGTAACAGCATTGTGGAGAATGATGCAAATGGAGGCAACCGCAGTACCAGTGAATATCAGGATCAGGAAGCCACCATCTATACAACAGATGAGAACGGAAATAAAATACCGTATGTTATTAAAACGAAAGAGCCGGAAATTGAGGGAGTTACGGTTGTGGCGGAGGGCGGAAATAACGCAATCATACAGAAAAATATTTCAGAAGTCATTCAGGCATTATTTCATATAGAGGTACATAAAATAAAAGTAGTAAAGATGAGATAAGCATCTAAACAAGAGTAGGAGTGAGAAAAGTTGAAACGCAACCAAATTATGATTACGGCATTGGCAATTATGATTGCCATAGCAGGATACTTAAACTTTGCGGGCAGTAAAATCAGCGAAGACGTAGTAACTGCGGATAACACCAATATGGAAGGGGAAGATGTAACGGCATTACTTGATATTTCGGAGGAAGATATTGCTTCGGATATCGGAAGTCTTGATTCGGAAGCCGTGCAGACAGAGAATTATCTGGATGATACACTGGTGCTTGGCGATACGATTGAAAATGTTAATGTGGATACAGCGTCTGCTGCACTGGAAGGAGAAGATACACTGGAAAATGCCGAAAATCTGAATGAGTCTACGCCGGGTGAAGCAGTCTATACAAGCACGCAGGCAGTTTCTTCTCTTTCTGCGGTAAAACTGCTGAAAGAACAGACAAGGGCAAAGAATAAGGAAACATTGTTGGAAATCATCAACAGTACATCTTTGGATGAGTCCCAAAAACAGGACGCGGTTGATGGTATGATAAAGATAACAGAAATATCAGAAAAAGAAACAGCAGCTGAGATTTTGCTGGAATCGAAAGGATTTGCAGGAGCGGTTGTAAGCATTTCAGGCAATATGGCGGATGTTGTAGTAAGTGCCGACACTCTTACGGATGCGCAACTTGCTCAAATTGAGGATATTGTCATCCGTAAAACAGGAATCAGTGCCGAAAATATTGTAATCAGCCCACTTTCAGGAAAGTGATGTAAAGTTTTCTGTTTTATGGTATACTTGAAAATCGGATATAAACGGAAGCGGAAAATCACCCGGAGGATGCCGGGTGATCTTCGCCCGTCATGATATTTTGGAGGAAATCATAGTGAGTAAATACGCAGAAGAAATCAATAAGAGAAGAACATTTGCGATTATTTCCCATCCGGATGCAGGTAAAACAACTCTGACCGAAAAGTTTTTGCTATACGGAGGAGCTATCAATCTTGCAGGAAGTGTTAAGGGAAAAGCAACGGCAAGACATGCTGTATCAGACTGGATGGAAATTGAAAAAGAAAGAGGTATTTCGGTAACATCTTCGGTACTTCAGTTTCAGTATGACGGTTACTGCATCAACATTTTGGACACTCCGGGACACCAGGATTTCTCGGAAGATACTTATCGTACATTGATGGCGGCAGATTCTGCAGTCATGGTAATTGATGCTTCAAAAGGTGTTGAAGCACAGACCAGAAAGCTGTTTAAAGTCTGTGTAATGAGGAAAATACCGATTTTCACTTTTATTAATAAGATGGACAGGGATGCGAACGATACATTCGAACTGTTGGATGAGATTGAAAAGGAACTTGGTATCGCGACATGTCCGATGAACTGGCCGATTGGCTGCGGTAAGAACTTTAAAGGAGTTTATGATAGGAAAGAAAACTGTGTAATTACTTATTCCGATACCGAAAAGGGAACAAAAGAAGGGGAAACGCAGAAAATTCACCTGGATGAAGAAGAAAAATTGTTGCAATATATCGGAGAAGAGCAGAAACAAACGCTGACAGATGAGATTGAACTGCTTGACGGTGCAAGTGCGGAATTTGATTTGGATAAAGTGCAGAAGGGAGATTTGACCCCTGTATTTTTTGGATCGGCACTTACCAATTTTGGAGTGGAAATATTCTTAAAATATTTTCTTGAGATGACCACGACACCTCTCCCAAGGAAATCGGATATTGGAATGATTGACCCGGTGGAAAATGATTTTTCTGCATTTGTTTTTAAAATTCAGGCAAATATGAATAAGGCACACCGTGACAGGATTGCGTTTATGAGAATTTGTTCCGGCAAATTTGAAGCAAATATGGAAGTAAAGCATGTGCAGGGCAACAAGGTGATGCGTCTTTCTCAGCCACAGCAGATTATGGCAAGCGAACGAAAAATATTGGACGAGGCATATGCAGGTGACATTATCGGCGTATTCGATCCGGGTATTTTCTCTATCGGAGATACACTTTGTATGCCGAAAAGTCAGTTTAAATATGAAGGAATTCCAACCTTTGCACCGGAGCATTTCGCAAGGGTAAGACAACTGGATACGATGAAACGGAAGCAGTTTGTCAAGGGAATTACGCAGATTGCACAGGAAGGTGCCATCCAGATTTTCCAGGAATATAATACGGGAATGGAAGAAATAATTGTCGGCGTTGTCGGAGTGCTGCAATTTGATGTACTGAAATATCGTTTGGAAAATGAATATAATGTAGAAATTAAACTGGAAAATTTACCATATGAACATATCAGATGGATTACAAGTAAAGAGATTGACCTTGATCATATCAATGGAACATCGGATATGAAGAAGGTTAAAGATTTAAAGGGGAACCCGTTGTTACTGTTTGTCAATGCATGGAGTGTCGGAATGACATTAGAGCGTAACAAGGGACTGGAACTGTCTGAATTTGGAAAAGAATAAAGGACGCATTTGTCGGAGGATGATAGTGTGAAGAAAGCAGTGCTTCTGTTTGGTATTGCCATTATGGCTGCATGTTGCCTGATTGCAAAAGATGCGGGAAAAGACACCGTTTTAAAGCAGGAATCCTTACAGTTGGAAGAGACTAAGAGAATGTCTGAGAATACGGCAGAAGAAGAAACGGCTCCATTGCTGCTTGACCAGAATGAACTGTATGCATTTTCCACACTCGATGGAGAAGAACAGCAGCTGTATGTTGATATTTTGTCGACGCTACTGCGATTTGAAACGGAAGTGACTTTAAACACGACATCCGCAGAAAAACTGGACAAGGTTTTTCGGTGCGTTTTGATGGACCATCCAGAGATTTTTTATATTGACGGCTATAAATATACGGAATATACGGTGGGAGAGGAAATAAAACGCCTTACCTTTTCCGGGAATTATTTATATGCAAAAGAAGAAGCGGACAAGCGTACAGAACAGATAAACCAAAGTGTCAGAGATATGCTGTCCGGGATTGACAAAAAAGCAACAGAATATGAAAAAGTAAAATATGTTTATGAAACGATTATCGACAGGACGGAATACGATTTGTCTGCCGCAGATAATCAGAATATCTGCTCCGTTTTTATTGGGGGACGTTCTGTATGCCAGGGGTATGCAAAAGCAACGCAGTATTTGCTGCGTGAACTTGGGATTGCAAGCGGTATGGTAATCGGAACGGTCAAGAACGGAGAAGGACATGCCTGGAATATTGTACGAATTGACGGGGAATGGTACTATGTGGATACGACTTGGGGAGATGCTTACTATCGTTTAAATCCCGACAATGCAATAACAGTTGGAAATGAGACGCCTTCCATAAACTATGATTATCTGTGTGTGACAACAGCACAATTGAAGCAGACGCATACGATTGAGAGCATTGTTCCCCTGCCGGAGTGCACTTCTATGGAAGCGAATTATTATGTGAGGGAAGGGGCATATTTTACGGAGTATGATGAAGAAAAGATAAAAAGTCTTTTTGAACGGGCTCAAAGAGAAAAACGGGAAACGGTTACCGTAAAGTGTGAAAACGACCGGATTTATGAAGAACTTTATGAAAAACTGATTCTTGAACAGAAGGTATTTTTATTTCTTGATGATATCAGAGGAACCGTTGCCTATACAAACTGTAAAGAACAGAGAAGTATTTCTTTTTGGATGTAGGTACTAGGCAAATAAAAAACGGAATGATATAATAATCAGAAAGTAATTTGAATAAGTAACGAATGTGAATGATAGGTAGGAGGCAGTTCCATGGAAAAAGAAACAAATAGAAATACGTATGTGCTGCAAGGTGATGAGAATATGGGATCGGTACAGATTGCAGATGATGTTGTTGCGATTATTGCAGGCCTTGCTGCAACAGAAGTAAAAGGTGTTTCCGCGATGGCTGGGAATATCACAAATGAACTGATGAGTAAGGTAGGAGTCAACAGCCTGCGTAAGGGGGTAAAAGTTGAGATTTTCAACCAGAAAGTCAAAGTTGAACTGGCTGTCATGATGGAATACGGATATAATATTCCTGCAACATGCGGAAAAGTACAGGAAAAAGTAAAATCTACCATCGAAAATATGACGGGACTTACAGTAACGGATGTCAATATTCGGATTGCCGGTGTTGATATGAAAAAAGGAAAATAAAACAGGCAAAAACAGGTGACATTTATGATGAGCAGAAGAGCACTGCGGGAACAGTTATTCAAATTGTTGTTCCGCATTGAATTTAATAGTATGGAAGAAATGCAGGAACAATGCGGATTCTTTTTTGAGGATAGCGATAATTGTGCGCAGGATAAGGACGTGGAATACATTCGCGGGAAATTTGATAAGATTCTTGAAAAATTGGATGAAATTGATCGTCTGATTAATGAAAAAGCAAAAGGATGGACGACGGAGAGGATGGGTAAGGTCGATCTTACCATTATCAGACTTGCCGTTTATGAAATCTTATATGACGAAGAAGTGCCTGGCGGTGTTGCAATCAATGAAGCAGTGGAACTGGCCAAAAAATTCGGACAGGAGGAATCCTACGGATTTGTAAACGGAATCCTTGCAAAATTTGCAGGGTAAACTGTCAGCTTAAAAGAAAGAGATTTTACCATGCAGAGTATCTATTCGGTGGCACAGATAAATTCATATATCAAAAACATGTTCACACAGGATTATATGTTGCAGTCTGTTTCCGTAAGAGGTGAGGTAAGCAATTGCAAGTATCATTCATCCGGACATATATATTTTACATTAAAGGATAAGCTGAGTGTGATAGCCTGCGTAATGTTTGCAGGCAACCGCAAAGGCTTATCTTTTCCTTTAAAAGAGGGTATGCAGATAGTTGTATCCGGTGCAATTGATATATATGAAAGAGACGGAAAATATCAACTGTATGCAAAGAATATCCAATTGGATGGTGTGGGACAGTTATATGAGCGTTTCGAAAATTTGAAACGCGAATTGGAAGAGCGCGGTATGTTTGCGCAGGAATATAAGCAGCCGATTCCGCCATATATCCGTACTCTTGGTGTAGTAACGGCAGAAACGGGAGCAGCTGTGCGGGATATCATCAATATTACGAAACGGCGCAATCCTTATGTACAGATTATTCTTTATCCGGCTATCGTGCAGGGAGAGCAGGCAGCCCAAAGCATCGTGAACGGAATACATGCATTGGAACAGGCAGGAGTAGACGTGATGATTGTCGGAAGAGGCGGTGGCTCTTTGGAGGATTTATGGGCGTTTAATGAAGAAGTCGTTGCACAGGCGATTTTTGATTGCCGGGTTCCCATCATTTCTGCAGTCGGACATGAAACCGACACAACGATTTCTGATTTTGTGGCAGATTTAAGGGCACCGACTCCATCTGCGGCAGCGGAACTGGCAGTATATGAAGTGTCACTTTTAGAAGAGAGGATAGGAACTTATCAGGAAGAGCTTTTCCAAAAGATGCGGGGGAAAATACAATATATACAAAGTATTTTGGAAAGATATGCCTTGCAGCTTACACATGTCAGCCCCACAAGCCGTATCCGGGAAACACGTTTTGAAGCAATGCAACAGGAAGAGCGCATGCGCTCGGCCATGGAGCGGATTC
Source organism: Lachnospiraceae bacterium (assembly GCA_029007885.1). Lineage (GTDB taxonomy): Bacteria > Bacillota > Clostridia > Lachnospirales > Lachnospiraceae > RGIG8767. The sequence continues at coordinate 11,197 of JAQXIR010000184.1, forward strand.
TGCTGATACAGCGTAAAAATCTTGCACTTTATATTGAACGGTTAAAAGGATTGTCTCCTCTTGAAAAACTGAACCAGGGATTTTCCTTTACAGAAGATATGAACGGAAATAATGTCAGTGATATTCATAAGGTTCAAAAAGGAGATAAACTACAGATATATCTTAAAAACGGGCGCATTATGGCAACGGTGGACAAGACCGAAATAATAGACAGATAGCAACACTTTGGACGGAGGAATCATGGCAGATAAAAAAGAAGAAAAAACGCTGAATGAAATGATGAAAGAACTGGATGAGCATGTGCGGAAACTTGAAGCGGACGATATTTCATTGGAAGACTCCTTTCAGATTTATGAAGAAGGAATGAAACTGATTAAACAGTGCAATGCAAAGATTGACCGGGTTGAAAAGAAGGTTTTGGAATTAAACGGCGACGGCACTTTACAGGAGATGGAGTAATATGACATTTGAACAGTTGCGTGATAAAAAGACATTGCAGATTGAAGAAGTTTTAAAAAAGTATCTTCCAAAAGAAGAAGGATATGCCACAAGAGTGATGGAGGCAATGAACTATAGTATTCTTGCGGGAGGAAAACGTCTGCGCCCGATGCTTATGGAAGAAACCTACAGGATGTTTGGAGGTAATGAGGAAATCATAGAACCGTTCATGGCGGCGATAGAGATGATTCATACATATTCCCTGGTGCATGATGATCTTCCGTGTATGGATAACGATGAATATCGGCGGGGAAGAAAAACGACGCATACCGTATACGGAGAAGGTATGGCAGTTCTTGCCGGAGATGCTCTTTTAAATTATGCATTTGAAACCGCATGCAAAGCATTTTCCATGACAAACGATGCGGCAGTAATCGGAAAGGCATTGACGATTCTCGCCGGGAAAAGCGGAATTTATGGCATGATTGGAGGACAGACGGCGGATATTCTGGCAGAAGAGAGTAAACCCGAAGAGATAACACAGGAACTTCTTTTGTACATTCATGAACATAAAACAGCGGCACTCATTCAGAATGCGATGATGATTGGCGCAGTACTGGGTAAAGCAGATAGCAAACAGGTTAACATTGTTGAAAAAATAGGATATAATATCGGTATTGCTTTTCAGATTCAGGATGATATTCTGGACATTACCGGTACCATGGAAACGTTGGGAAAACCGATTGGAAGTGACGAAAAGAACGGAAAAGTCACCTATGTATCGTTAAACGGAATGGAAAAATCCAGGGAAGATGTGGAAAAACTATCAAAAGAGGCTGTTGCAATGTTTGATTCTCTCCCGGGAGAAAACGAATTCCTAAAGGACCTGGTACTTCATCTGATAAACAGAAATAAATGAGAAAAGGGAGGCGTTTGCATGCTTCTTGACCAGATAAAGAAAGAAAATGACATTAAGAATATTGAACGCAAAGACTGGGATAAACTTGCTACGGAGATTAGACAGTTTCTGGTAGAGAAAATCAGCGTGACCGGAGGTCACCTGGGTTCTAATCTTGGTGCGGTGGAACTGACGATGGCTTTGCATTTGTCACTGAATTTGCCGGAGGATAAAATTATCTGGGATGTGGGGCATCAGTCCTATACGCACAAGATCCTGACCGGAAGACGGGACGGATTTGAAAATTTGCGCAAATTCGGTGGGATGAGCGGTTTCCCAAAACGCAAAGAAAGTGACTGTGACTGTTTTGATACGGGACACAGTTCCACTTCTATTTCGGCGGGACTCGGACTTGTCAAAGCGCGGGAATTAAAGGGAGAAAAGAATACGATTGTTTCGGTAATCGGGGATGGATCATTAACCGGCGGAATGGCATATGAGGCGTTAAACAATGCCTCGAGAATGGATACGAATTTTATTATCGTACTAAATGACAATAATATGTCAATTTCCGAAAATGTCGGTGGTGTGAATAAATATTTGAACAATATCCGGACTGCCGACAATTATTTGAATTTAAAAGAAGGAATTTATCAGTCTCTGCTGAAAAAGAAACACGGCAATACAATCGTAGAGACGATACGAAGAACAAAGAGCAGTTTTAAGCAGCTTGTAATTCCGGGAATGTTTTTTGAGGATATGGGAATTACCTATCTTGGTCCGGTGGACGGACATGATATTCCGGCAATGATGCAGGTGTTAAAGGAAGCAAAACGTTGTAAAACTGCGGTTCTGGTACATGTGATTACCCAGAAAGGAAGAGGCTATGAGCCGGCGGAACGTCATCCGGCAAGATTCCATGGAGCCGAGCCGTTTGATATTCAGACCGGGATTCCGAAGAATAAAAAGGAAAAGGCAAATTATACGGATGTATTTTCCACAGTTATGGTAAAACTGGGAAAACGAAACGAAAAAGTGGTTGCGATAACGGCGGCAATGCCGGATGGGACGGGACTGAAACGGTTTCACAATGTTTTTCCGGAACGATTTTTTGATGTCGGAATTGCGGAGCAGCATGCTGTTACGTTTGCAGCAGGATTGGCAGCAGGCGGTATGATTCCGATTGTCGCAATTTATTCTTCGTTTTTACAGAGAGCATATGATCAGATTTTACATGATGTGTGTATCCAGAATCTGCCGGTCATTTTTGCAATTGACCGCGCAGGACTTGTCGGCAGTGATGGCGAGACACACCAGGGTATTTTTGATTTGTCCTATTTGTCATCAATTCCCAACATGCATATTATGGCACCGAAAAATAAATGGGAATTGTCCGATATGATGAAATTTGCAGTGAAATTTGGGGCACCGATTGCTGTCCGCTATCCGCGCGGAGAAGCATATGACGGGTTGGAAGAATATCGCGCCCCGATTGTGTACGGCAAAAGTGAAATGCTTCATGAAGAAAAGGATATCGCATTAATTGCGGTAGGAAGTATGGTAAAAACTGCTGTTGCGGTTTATGCTGCATTAAAGGAAAAAGGGTATCATGTGACACTGGTAAATGCGCGTTTTGTCAAACCGATTGATACAGAAATGATTCGCCGCTTAAGCGGTGCGCATTCTTTACTTGTCACGATGGAAGAAAATGTAGAGAGCGGAGGATTTGGCGAAAAAGTAAGGTCATTTGTCGATGAAGAAAACCTCGCTTGTCGTGTTCTCTCAATCTGCATTCCGGACGAATATGTAGAGCATGGAAATGTTGAAATCCTGAAAAAGGAAATCGGTATTGATGCGAATACGATTATTGAAAAGGCCGTGCATGCATGGGAAGGAAAATCATGAAAGAACGATTGGACATTCTGCTTGTAAACAGAGGACTTGCTCCCTCGCGTGAGAAAGCAAAAGTCATCATTATGACAGGCAATGTATTTGTAAACGGACAGCGGGAAGATAAACCCGGCACTTGCTTTGACAGTGAAAAGGCAAAAATCGAAGTAAGGGGTGCTTCCTTAAAATATGTCAGTAGGGGTGGACTCAAACTGGAAAAGGCACTACAGAACTTTCCGATTACCCTGGAAGAAAAAATCTGTATGGATATTG
>JAQXIR010000185.1 GCA_029007885.1 Lachnospiraceae bacterium
CCATTTTCTTAATCGGTACACCTGCTGCCATCAGGGACATACAGGATGCACAGGTGGATGCCATGGAAGTAGAACCGTTAGATTCAAATGTCTCAGATACCGTACGGATTGCATACGGGAATTCTTCTTCTGAAGGGAGTACCGGAATCAATGCTCTTTCTGCCAAAGCACCATGTCCGATTTCACGTCTTCCCGGTCCGCGGCTAACTTTTGTTTCACCAACCGAATATGCCGGGAAATTATACTGGTGCATATAACGTTTGCAGGTTTCATTGGAATCAAGCCCGTCAACCTTCTGCATTTCGGATAACGGAGCCAGCGTTGTAACGTTACAAATCTGTGTCTGGCCTCTCGTAAACATTGCAGAACCGTGAACACGCGGGATAATATCTACTTCTGCAGCAAGTTTACGGATTTCATTGATTGCACGACCATCCGGACGTTTATGATCTTTTAAGATCATCTTACGAACAGTCTTTTTCTGATACTGGTAAAGTGCCTCATCTAATAAAGCAAGCCATTCTTCATTTTCTGCAAAGCTTTCTTCCAGTTTTTCTTTAATCTGTCTGATATTCTCTTCGCGTACCTGTTTTACATCGGTAAATACTGCTGTTTCCATTTCTTCCGGTGTAACAACCTGTTTGATTGCTTCAAACAGTTCTTCCGGTACTGCACAGCTTGTATACTCATGTTTCGGTTTTCCGACTTCTGCTACGATACTGTTAATGAATTTGATGATTTCCTGGTTTACTTCATGTGCCTTGTAAATTGCTTCAATCATCTTTTCTTCCGGAATCTCATTTGCTCCGGCTTCAATCATGATTACTTTTTCACTGGTTGAAGCAACGGTCAGATTTAAGTCTCCGTTTTTCCACTGCTCCTGGGAAGGATTGATAATGAATTCACCATCAATCATGCCGACCTGTGTCATAGCACACGGTCCGTCAAACGGGATATCGGAAATACAGGTTGCAATCGATGCACCTAACATTGCAACAAGTTCCGGACGACACTGCGGATCAACAGACATAACCATATTGTTTAAGGTAACGTCATTTCTGTAATCCTTCGGGAATAACGGACGCATCGGTCTGTCGATTACACGGCTTGTCAGGATTGCATTTTCACTTGCTTTTCCTTCTCTCTTATTAAAGCCTCCCGGAATCTTTCCTACTGCATACATTTTTTCTTCGTATTCTACGCTGAGCGGGAAAAAGTCAATGCCGTCTCTCGGTTTTTCGGATGCCGTTGCAGTAGATAATACAACTGTCTCTCCATAGTGCATAAATGCACATCCGTTTGCCTGTGCGCCAACTCTTCCTACGTCAACACGTAACGTACGACCTGCGAGTTCCATAGTAAATGATTTGTACATAACATTCTCCTTCTGCCTCATGGGCTAATATTTTTTATAATAGGCAGAAGATGCCGAAACTACTGATAAACACACTACCGAGCAGCCGGTAATACTTTTATCAGTGGTCTCGGAATGGTTCTTCTCCCTATTCTAAAAGAAGGCGGACAGATATCCGCCTTCTTTGTATGCCAATTATTTTCTCAAGCCAAGTTTTGCAATCAGGGCACGATATCTTTCAATATCTGTTTTCTTCAGATATGCCAGTAAACCACGTCTCTGACCTACTAACTTATTCAATCCTCTTCCTGAATGGAAGTCCTTCGGATTTGCTTTCATATGCTCAGTAAGCTCTTTAATTCTTGCTGTTAATACGGCAATCTGTACTTCCGGTGATCCGGTATCACCTTCTGTTCTAGCATACTCTTTGATAATTGCTGTCTTTTTGTCCTTTGCGATCATGTTTGTTCTCCTCTTATTTTTATTATTTCGCTTTATACTAAGAACGGGTTGGAGTATCCCAGTCCTGAGCATAAGCAAGACTCATACTGTTGAATTATAGCATAGGTTGGAAGTTCTGTAAATAGGGAAAAACGATTATTCCGGGATTTCCATGCTTTATTAATTAGACATAACTTGATCAACTATCTGATAATCTGAAAGGAAATTTCTTTGCATTAACTCAATAGGATCAAAAACTTTTGGTATATCCATGGAAAAGCCAAAATTATATACCTTAATATCTTTAGTGGAATAGTATTGGGCAACCTTTGAACCAAATCCGCCATTAAGTATTCCATCTTCAATTGTTATCACTTTGTTGTGTTTTTGCTGTACCCAATCAAGAGTTTCTTTATCAATACCCGTAATAAATCTGGGATTGATTAGAGTTGGTGTAATTCCGGTCTTTTCTTTAAACATTTTAGCCGTTTTTAAGCCTAGTTCAAAAAAACCACCCAAGGCAATTATACAAATATCCTCTCCTTCTTCAACAATTTTATATGATACTTTGTTGTATTCTTTTGGCACATCATAATCTGCATGTGTAACGCCTGTCCACGGCACCCGGATAGCTACCGGGACATCCTGCTGGTCAATACTCCAATCAAGCATAGATATATATTCCTCTTTATTTGCAGGTGCTAAGTAAGTCAGGTTTGGAATATTTGCAAGCAATGGAATATCCAATATACCTATATGTGTATCATTATAATG
>JAQXIR010000186.1 GCA_029007885.1 Lachnospiraceae bacterium
GAAGCCAGTGCGGTTGCGATTAAAACTGCCTGTGCATCCATTCCGGTTGCGGAAAGGATACTCGGATTGACTGCCAGGATATACGCCATTGTCATAAATGTAGTGAGACCTGCCAGTATTTCAGTCTTTACGTCAGTACCGTTTTCCTTCAGTTTGAAAAACTTCTCTAACATTTTACTACCTCCTGTTTGATAATAGAGAATGATTCAGGGGGCTTACCCCTCATATTTATTGAAAACACATGGGTTCCATATGTTTACAATCATTTTAGTCTATCTTTAATCTCATTGGCTTTTTGATAAATCTCTTCCACATTGTTACAGCATAAGAATTTTCCGTCTTCATACAGAATCTTTCCGCCGATCATTGTCATTTTAACGTTCATCTTGCTACCGCTGTAAACAATATTTTTAGGAATATTATGGAGCGGCTGCATATTCGGCTGATGCAAATCAATCATGATGATATCCGCCATTTTTCCTTCAGCCAGTACATCGCAGTCATTCAGCTGCATCCCGATTGCGCCGTTTACCGTTGCCATTTTCAAAACTTCCATTGCATCAACTGCTTTTGGATCATTTTCTTTCAGTTTTGCAAGTGCTGTTACCAAAAACATTTCTCGAAACATATCCAGGCAATTATTGCTGGACGGTCCATCCGTACCGATGGAAAGTGGAATTTCTTTCTGCAGATACTGTGTTATCGGAGCAATACCACTAGCCAGTTTTGCATTGGAAGCCGGATTGGTTACTACATGAATATGATGCTTTTTTAAAATGTCCATATCTTCTTCAGTAACATGTACACCATGATAGATGGTACCTCCAAAGTCAAACAGTCCAAGACTTTCAAACAATGCCGGCGGTGTCATCTGATACCGTTCCATACATTCAGCCACCTCTGTGGCTGTTTCCGACATATGTACATATAACGGAGCTTTATATTGATGAATGAGTTTGGAAACTTCCGTAAGTAATTCTTTCGAGCATGTATACTCTGCATGAACTCCCATTTTATAGGAAATCAGTTTACTCTTGTTATTTAAGTTATGATATCTTTCCTCCATAACGGAAACAGCCGGACCAAACTTATTAAGTCCGCTGACAAGTACACACCGCATTCCCATTTCTTCACATGCATCCGCAATCGTTTCCGGTGTTAAATACATATCTCCGATTGCGGTAACACCACTTGTCAAATATTCTAAGATTGCAAGTTTTGTCAGATAATAACAATCTTCTCCCGTCATTTTGGCTTCCCTCGGGAAAATCATTGTATTGAGCCAATCCTGCAAGTTTAAGTCGTCTGCAAGGGAACGGAATACCGTCATTCCGGAATGGGTATGAGCATTCTTAAACCCAGGCATTAAAACGTTTCCGTCACAATCAATCTGTCTGTCCCATGCGATTGCTCCGATTCCGGATTTTTTGTAAAACTCATCCAGATCTACGCCTGTCCCAAGGTAAACAATTCTGTCATCTCTGACCCATATTTCTCCTGTAAACAGTTCTTCTCCCTGCTGCATCGTTAAAATTCTTGCATTATAAAAACGGATATTCATGATTATACCTCTTTCATTGCAATAACGGATTCAGTTAATAATTTCTTAAACTTAGGTGCCGCTTCTTTTGCAGCTGCCTGTACTTCTTCATGAGTCAGAGGATTTTGGGTCATTCCCGCCGCGAGATTACATACACAGGAAATACAGCATATTTTCATTCCCATATGATTTGCAGTAATGGCTTCAACCACTGTTGACATTCCTACCGCATCCACGCCAAGTTTGTGGAGCAATTGTATTTCAGCCGGAGATTCAAAGGAGGGGCCGGTAAGTTGCGCATAGATACCTTCCTGTATTTTGATATTCTCCTTTTTAGCAACGTTTCGAATAATGTCCTGTAACTGTCTGTCATAGACTTGTGTCATATCCGGGAAACGTGTTCCAAGTTCATCTATATTGGCACCAATCAAAGGATTCGGTGCAAATATTGATATGTGGTCGGTAAGCATCATAAAATCTCCTGCCGAAAAAGAAGGATTGATGCCTCCGGATGCATTTGTCAAAAATAGGATTTGTGCGCCCATTAAATGCATCAGTCTTGTCGGAAGAACAACGTCGGAAACAGGATATCCTTCATAATAATGTACTCTTCCTTTCATACATACAACCGGTACATCTTTTACATATCCAAAAATAAATTTTCCTGCATGTCCGGGTACGGTAGATACAGGAAATCCTTCTATATCATGATAATCTATTTCTGTCTCAACTTGAATATCGTTTGCATAGTCCCCCAATCCGGAGCCGAGCACAATTGCAACCTTCGGTACAAAATCGGTCTTCTCCCGAACACTATTCAAACATTTTAATAATTTTTCATAAATCGGATTCATTCATTAACCCTTTCCCATATGTTTTTTTGCCTTACATGTCCGATTATAGCAAAAGATGAAATTAATATAAAGAAAAAAATAAAAAAAACCGAAACATTATGAAAAATCTGACATGCAATGCATCTTTTCCATAATGTCCCGGAATATATTGACTGATTGTAACTTTATATGATAATACAAATCATTCCGCCATTGCTCTCATTCACTATTTTTTGCATGGTTTCTTGCAATTTGTATTGACTTTCTTCTCCTATCATCGCAATTTTGCCGGCTATTCCGTCATTTACGAGCTGCTCAACCGTTTTCCCGAAAATGTTCGTATCCCAAATACCCTCTTCATTTTCCTGTGAATTCATTATGTAAGATATCAGATCCTCTGCCTGTTGCTGTGATCCTACAATCGGCGCAATTTCTGTAATAACGTTTGCCCGTATCATATGGATAGATGGGCTTTCTGCCCTTATCTTTACGCCAAATTTATTTCCATGTTTGATTACTTCCGGTTTTTCCAGTTTAATTTCTGTTCTTTCCGGTGTTACAACTCCGTAACCCTTTATTCGAACAGCTTCCATCGCATGAAGCACTTTGTCATACTCCTGTTTCATACCTGAAAATTCCTTTAGCATGGATAGCAGTTCATATTCCCCGCATATTGCTTCTCCTGTCATCTCACTTATCATATCATAATAGTATTTATCATCAACATCCAGTACCATGCGGACAGAACCGTCGGATAAATCAATATTATCTGTCATACATCGTTTGCAATACTCTGATTCAATTACAAATGGGCGTTGTGAAATATCTTTAATTGTATTGGTATCCTTTGTCATTTCCAGGATTTTTTCAATCAGTGTTTTCTTTACCGGATGATCGTTTTTTAGCATTTCTACCCACTTAGGCATAAAAAATTCAATCATCGTCACGGGAAATTCATATAAAACATTTTTCAAAATCTGATTAACGTCTTCTACTTTCATCTGTTCACAATTCATACAGACAGTAGAAACTTGATGCTTTTTCATGATTTCTTCCGCAATGGCTTTGGCTTCCCTCGAATATGGTTTTGTAGAATTCACAAGAACAATAAATGGCTTTTTCAGTTTTTTCAGTTCCTCTATTGCCCTGTTTTCAGCTTCGATGTATGCTTCTCTTTTCAGTTCACCGATGGTACCGTCTGTTGTGACGACGATTCCGATTGTCGAGTGATCGTTTATTACTTTCTTTGTACCAATCTCTGCCGCCTGCGTAAAAGGAATTTCATGATCGTACCAAGGTGTCTTGACCATTCGCTCCGTTTCGTTTTCCATATGTCCTGACACGCCGTCAATCATATATCCGACACAATCTACGAGACGCACCTGAACGCTTAAATCTGCAGACAGTTTAATTTTTGCCGCGGTTTTCGGAATAAATTTGGGTTCTGTTGTCGTAATGGTCTTTCCCGCGCCACTCTGCGGCAGTTCATCCTGTGCTCTTGTTTTTTCCGCTTCATTTTCCATAAACGGCAGTACCATAAGATCCATAAACCGCTTAATAAATGTAGACTTTCCGGTACGCACCGGTCCTACTACTCCGATATAGATTTCTCCGCCTGTTCTGAAACGAATATCTTTATAGAGATTAAAATCCTTATTATGCTCCGTTCCCGCAAGAACATTTTCCATATATAAAAACCCCCTGGCATTCTCTATTGAATGATACAATATATGCAGAGGGTTTTTATCATATGACATATTTCTTTTTTGTTATTTAATGATGAGTTCCTGCCAATTATCATCCGGAACAAGTGCTACATATGTCTTTCCGGTGTTGATAGAAATTTCATTTCCATCTTTATCGTAATAACGTGTCGGATCAGTATCGCTTGTTTTTGCCCATGTAACCGGAATTGCTTTTCCG
>JAQXIR010000187.1 GCA_029007885.1 Lachnospiraceae bacterium
TGTGACTGCACAGACTTATCAGAATTGGGAATTGTGCCTTGCCGACGGCTCTGACGATTCACATGAATATGTTCGGAGGATATGTGAAGAATATGTATACAATGATAAGAGAATTCTGTATAAAAAACTTGAGAAAAATGAAGGTATTTCCGGAAATACAAACGAATGTCTGACAATAGCAACGGGAGAGTATATCGGATTGTTCGATCATGATGATATTTTACATCCGTCTGTTTTGTTCGAATATGCAAAAGCGATTAACGAGCAGGGGGCCGATTATCTTTACTGCGATGAAACGACTTTTAAAGATGGTGATATTAATAAAATGCTGACCATGCATTTTAAACCGGATTATGCAATCGACAATTTGCGCGCTAATAATTATATCTGCCATTTCAGTTGTTTTAAAAGGACATTGCTTGACGGTACACAGCTGTTTCGCTCCAAATTTGACGGAAGTCAGGATCATGACATGATTCTGCGTCTTACCGATAGGGCGGAAAATGTCGTACATGTGCCGAAACTGTTGTATTACTGGCGTTCCCATGCGGGAAGTGTGGCATCGGATATCAATGCCAAATCGTATGCGATTGAGGCGGCAAGAGGAGCTGTGGCAGATCACTTAAGAAGCCATGGCTTTAGAAATTTCAGAATTACGGGAACGAGGGCATTTGAAACAATCTTTAAAATTACATATGAGATTATCGAGAACCCTAAGATTTCGATTGTCATAGCAAATAAGGATCACGAACAGGATTTAAGAAGATGTATCACTTCCATACGGGAAAAATCAACGTATGACAATTACGAGATTATTGTCGTGGAGAATAATAGTGAAACGCAGGAAATTGTGGATTACTATAAAGAATTGACGGATGGGGCTTACGGACAGACGGAAAAGAAATTTAGGGACAGACCGTATTATTACTGCTCAAAGGACGGCAGAACAAAGGTTGTCTGCTATGAAGGAAAATTTAATTACTCTGCCGTTAATAACCTGGGTGTAAAATATGCGGACGGAGAATATGTTCTGCTTCTAAATAATGATACTCAGGTCATTACAGTCAACTGGATGGAAGAAATGCTGATGTACGCACAACGTAGAGATGTAGGTGCGGTAGGAGCAAAACTTTATTATCCCAATAAGACAATTCAGCATGCGGGGGTTGTGCTCGGACTTGGTGCGCACCGGACAGCGGGACATACTCACTACGGACAGAGCAGGGAAAACCTCGGATACATGGGAAGACTTTGCTATGCACAGGATGTTTCGGCGGTTACCGGAGCATGCCTGATGGTAAAAAAGCATATTTACGAAGAGATGGGTGGACTCGGTACGGATTTTGCCATTTCCTTAAATGATGTTGATTTCTGCCTGAGATTGCGGCAGATGGGATATTTGAATGTATTTACACCGTTTGCGGAATTGTACCATTTTGAATCTGTTTCAAGAGGACTGGACAATCAAGGGGAAAAGGCGGAGCGTTACAATAAGGAATCAGAGTATTTCCGCAAAAAATGGGCGGCTGTTTTAGAAAAGGGAGACCCATACTACAATCCAAATTTTTCACTGGATAGAAGTGACTATTCCTTGAAAGTATGATATCATAAGCAATGAGAAAGAGAAAAGCAGGAGGAAAAGAAAAATGAGTTACATGGATGAATTTAATTTCTGGCTTGCAGACGATTATTTCGATGCGGCTACCAAAGAAGAATTGAAAAGCATTGCAGACAATGAAAAAGAGGTAGAAGATCGTTTTTATAAGGAATTGGAATTTGGTACGGGCGGCTTAAGAGGTGTTATCGGAGCCGGTACAAACCGTATGAACATTTATACGGTGCGCAAGGCAACTCAGGGACTTGCCAATTACATAATTAAACAGGGCGGCCAGGAAAGAGGCGTTGCCATTGCATACGACTCAAGAAGAATGTCACCGGAATTTGCGGATGAAGCAGCACTTTGCCTTGCAGCTAACGGAATCAAGGCTTATGTATTCGACGCACTCCGTCCGACACCGGAATTGTCTTTTGCACTGCGTACGTTACATTGCATTTCCGGTATTGTTGTGACCGCAAGCCACAATCCGCCGGAGTACAACGGATATAAGGTATATTGGGAAGACGGCGCACAGGTAACGGCACCGAAAGACAAAGAAATTATTACCGAAGTAAAGAATGTTACAGATTATCATACCGTTAAGACAATGGATAAACAGGCAGCTATGGAAGCCGGATTATATCAGGTTATCGGAAAAGAAATTGATGATGCTTATATGACGGAACTGAAAAAGCAGATTATTCATCCGGAAATCATTCAGGAAATGGCTGACGAAATCAAAATTGTTTATACACCATTCCACGGAACAGGAAATGTACCGGTAAGAAGAATCTTAAAAGAACTTGGATTCAAACAGGTTTATGTCGTTCCGGAACAGGAACTCCCGGATCCTGATTTTACAACATTGGAGTATCCGAATCCGGAAGATCCGAAGGCTTTTACCCTTGCTTTAAAACTGGCGAAGGAAAAAAATGCAGATATCGTTCTTGCTACCGACCCGGATGCAGACAGACTCGGAATTTATGCACTTGATACAAAATCCGGCGAATACGTTCCCTTCACAGGAAATATGTCCGGTATGCTGATTGCAGATTATATTTTGAGAGAACGCGTTGCGACAGGTACGATGCCTGAAAACCCGGCAATGGTAAAAACCATCGTTACGACAAATATGGCAGACGTTATTGCAAAAGAATATGGTGTGAAATTAATTGAAGTTCTGACAGGCTTTAAATTTATCGGAGAACAGATTAAGTTGTTCGAACAGACCGGTAGCAATCATTATGTATTTGGACTGGAAGAAAGTTACGGCTGTCTCGCAGGTACACATGCGCGTGACAAGGATGCTGTTGTAGCGGTTATGTGCTTGTGTGAAGTGGCTGCATGGTGTAAGAAAAACGGTAAAACCGTTTGGGATCAGATGCTTGAAATGTATCAGAAATACGGATATTTTAAGGAAGATTTATATACAATAACCTTAAAAGGAATTGACGGTTCCAAACAGATTGCTGCAATTATGGATAAATTAAGAAGCAATCCTCCGAAACAATTCGGAGAACTGAAAGTTACAGAAGTAAGAGATTACGACACCGGAAAAATTACAAATCTTACAACCGGTGAAGTACGCGATACGGGACTTCCGAAATCAAATGTATTATACTTTGATTTGACGAATGATTCCTGGTGCTGCGCAAGACCTTCCGGAACAGAGCCAAAGATTAAATTCTACATGGGTGTCAAAGGAACGAGTCTTGAGGATGCCGCACAGAAGAATGCAAAATTAACAGAAGAACTCAAAGCGATTCTGTAAAGTAAGGTTTAGAACATGATAAATGGTGCCAATATCAGAAAAACTTATTATTATCTGAAAAGAAACGGTATTAAGAATACGTTTTATGCAGTCTGCGAACGGATTTTAGAAAATCCGAATCCGCAGTACTGCTATGCACCAATTTCAGAAGAAGAACGGACCAGACAAACGGAAACTGTATGGGAGGAGAAAATAAAATTCTCAATCCTGGTGCCAATGTATGAGACAGCTCCGGTTCATGCAACAGAGATGATTCAATCCGTACTGGATCAGACTTATCCCTATTTTGAACTGATTCTCGCAGATGCATCAAAAAGCGATACGGTTTTTGAAACGGTACGTTCTTTTTGTGATAAACGAATCCGTTATGAACGCCTAACAACTAACGGTGGTATTTCGGAAAATACAAATGCTGCTTTACAACTTGCAAAAGGAGAATATACGGCACTACTGGATCATGATGATCTATTGACTCCGGATGCACTTTATGAAATGGCATCAGCCATTACGGCAGCTGGGAAGGAAGGAAAACCACCGGCATTTTTATATTCCGACGAAGATAAATGCGACAGCAAAGCAGAGATTTTCTACGAACCAAATATTAAACCGGGATTTAATTTAGATTTACTGCTTTCCAACAATTATATTTGTCATTTTCTTGTGATGGATACGGAACTGATGAAAAAGACAGGGTTTCGAAAAGAGTATGACGGAGCACAGGATTTTGACTTGATCCTGCGTGCATACACAAACAAAGAAAAGGACAGACAAATTCTTCATATCGGGAAGGTTTTGTATCACTGGCGCTGTCATGCATTATCAACGGCAGAAAATCCACAGAGTAAGCAGTATGCTTATGAAGCAGGGAGAAGAGCGGTTGAGGACTTCCTTGCAAAAGAACAGATGGAAGCCAAAGTTATCCATACAAAGCATAACGGATTCTATAGAATTGTCTACGATGAAAATCCCCAAAAGATTGCAGATGCCGTCTTCGCGCAAAGAAAGGACATCGGAATTCTTTCAGGACCGCTTTATACCGGCAATAAAATAACGGGTGGAATATATAATAAGAATATGGAGTGCCCTTATACCGGACTGAACCGTTATTACAGTGGATATCTGCATCGCGCGGCTTTACAGCAGGATACTGAAATGGCAGATATCCGCAATATGGTAATCCGGGAAGAACTTTTGGACATTGTACGAAATGCGTTGGAAAACATGAAATTAAATCATGAATTAACAAACGAATTCCTGCCGGAATTATTGCATGCTTTTGCGCAGAAAGATACGGATGAAGTAAATAGAGTTTTACATTTACACAAGATTTCCGAAGAGACGATTTCCTTATTAAATCGCTGTATCTGCGGCAGAATCAGGGAAGAAGGCAGACTGATTTACTGGGATCCGCAGTTTTTACCACCTGACGGGAAATGGAAACTGACAGGAAAGTAAATAATAAGGAGAGAGACAGGACGATGAAAACAACGGTTATTATTCCCAATTTTAACGGAAAGACGTTTTTATATAACTGCCTTATTTCTTTACAGAAATGTGTTCCGCAGGACTTCGATATTCTTGTTGTGGACAACGGCTCTACAGATGGCAGTGTTGAGATGATGAATGAGAGTTTTCCGAAGATTCATCTCATATTATTGAATTCAAACACCGGATTTGCACATGCGGTTAATGAAGGGTTGAAGGCAGTTGTTACGCCGTATGCCATATTGCTTAATAATGATACGACAGTGGCAACTGATTTTGTGGAAAAATTGGAAAAAGCAATAGAAGAAGACAAGCATACTTTTTCCGTTTCCGCCAAAATGGTTTCCATGCAACAGCCGCAGTTACTGGATGGAGCAGGAGATTTATATTGTGCCCTCGGCTGGGCCTTTGCACTTGGAAAGGGAAAAGATGTACGGACCCATTATACAAGGAAGGGCAGTGTATTCAGTGCTTGTGGCGGGGCGGCGATTTATCGGATTGGCATGATGAAAGAAATCGGATATTTTGATGAAAATCATTTTGCTTATCTGGAAGATGTGGATGTCGGCTACCGCGCCAGAATATATGGATACGAAAACAAATATTGCCCTGATGCCGTCTGCCTGCATGCAGGGAGCGGGTTTAGCGGTTCCAGATATAATGAATTTAAAATTCGGCTGACTTCCCGTAACAGTGTTTATCTGATTTATAAAAACATGCCGCTTTTGCAGATGATTTTGAATCTTCCGTTCCTGGCAGTCGGATTTCTTGTAAAAATTGCTTTTTTTATTAAAAAAGGATTCGGCCGTATTTATTGTGAGGGACTGATAGAAGGGATAAAACTTTCTGTTTCCGAAAAGGGAAGAAAAAAAAGAGTGATTTTTCATATGGCGAACTTAACGAATTATTTAAAAATACAACTTTTGCTTTGGTGGAATCTGTTGCGCAGAGTGACCGGATAAGCTTAATACTTTTTTAAGTTGTGCTTTTTGTAATAATATTGTAATATATAGGATATGTATGGGAACAGGGTGACAGTATGATTAAGGATAATCAAAAATATCTGAACAGAATACATCTGCTGATTGATGCTCTGGTCGTTGCAGGTTCTTATATGCTTTCATGGTATTTGAAGTTTGAAGGACCTTTCGCTGATAAGACAAAGGGTGCGCATACAATGCAGTTTTATTTCAGCGCACTTTATGTTATTATACCGGCATATATTATTATTTATTATGCAAACAAAATGTATACGCCTAAACGGACACAGCGGATGGAATATGAGATTTCCAATATTTTCCGTGCGAATGTTGTGGGAGCACTTGCTTTTTTGGTAGCGATTGCAGCATTTAAGATTACAGACTTTTCGCGTGGACTTATCGGAATCTTTTTTGTTGTCAATACTCTGCTGACAATCCTGGTAAGATGGCTGATTCGTTATATCCTGCGTACATTTCGAAAAACAGGATATAATTTAAAATATATTCTGTTAGTAGGCTATTCACGTGCGGCGGAGGAATATATCAACCGTATCAATGCCAATCCGCAGTGGGGATATGTAATCCGGGGAATTTTGGATGATAAAGTGCCGAGAGGAACGTTGTACCGTGGTGTAAAGGTAATCGGTACAATTGCCAATTTAAGTGTGATTCTTCCGGTCAGCCAGCTGGATGAGATTGCGGTAACGCTTTCGCTTTCTGATTATGACCGGTTAGAAGAAATAGTAGCACTTTGTGAAAAATCAGGGGTTCACACAAAGTTTATTCCCGATTATAATAGTCTGATTCCGAACAAACCATATACAGAAGATTTGATGGGACTGCCGGTGATTAATATCCGGTATCTTCCGCTTACCAATACGCTTAATATGATTTCCAAACGTCTTGTGGATATTGTAGGCTCGTTTTGCGGAATTATTATTTTGTCACCGTTACTTTTAATAGTAGCGATTATTATTAAGGCTACGAGTAAGGGACCTGTTATCTTTAAACAGGAACGGGTTGGCCTTCATAACAAGACATTTAATATGTATAAATTCCGCACCATGTATGTTCAGTCTCCGAAAGAAGAGCAAAAAGGTTGGACAGTGAAAGACGATCCGCGTGTTACCAAAGTGGGCAGATTTTTCAGAAAAACAAGTATTGACGAACTGCCGCAGCTATTCAATATTTTAAAAGGCGATATGAGTATTGTGGGGCCGAGACCGGAAAGACCCCAGTTTGTAGAGAAGTTTAAGGAAGAAATACCGCGCTACATGATTAAGCATCAGGTTCGCCCGGGACTCACAGGATGGGCACAGGTTAACGGATATCGTGGCGATACTTCTATTCGTAAGAGAATTGATTATGATCTTTATTATATAGAGAATTGGAGTATGGCTTTTGATATAAAAATTATGTTTTTAACGCTATTTAAAGGCTTTGTAAATGAAAATGCCTATTAAATGCAAAGCAGGAGAGAAAAATGTCTACAAAAAAACCAAATACCAAAAACAAAGCAGCAGCCGCAAGAAAAGCGCGCAAGAAAAAGAAAAGAATCGGATTGTTTATTTTTGAAATACTGATTCTTGCCGTTTTACTGGTCGTACTTTATGCGGTGCTAAAGACGGATAATATCCAGAAAATAACGGTAGATGAGAAAAAAATTGAAGCGAACTTCAATGAAAATGTCGCAAACAACAATAAGATGACCGGATATCGTAACATCGCGTTATTCGGAGTGGATTCCAGAGAAGGAGACCTTGGAAAGGGAACCAGAAGTGACACCATCATGATTGCTTCTATAAACGAAGAAACGGGAGATGTAAAGCTCTGTTCTGTATACCGTGATACCTATATGAATCTCGGAAATGACACATACAATAAGTGTAATGCTGCATATGCAAAAGGCGGACCGGAACTTGCCATCAACATGTTGAACATGAATCTGGATATGAACATTACCAATTATGTTACGGTTGGTTTTGATGGACTGATTAACACAATTGACGCCCTTGGCGGTGTTTATGTCGATGTTACGGAAGCAGAAATCCAGCATCTTAACAATTATCAGATTAGCATGGTTGGAACAACAACGGATGGCAAAACCTTCGTTGCGGAAGAAGGAAAAGATTATCAGGCAGTGAAAGAGCCGGGCTATCAGTTGTTAAACGGATTGCAGGCGACCGCTTATTGCCGTATCCGTTATATCGGAGATGACTTTGCCCGTGCACAGAGACAGCGTACAGTTTTGGCAGCAACGATGGAAGCAGCAAAAAAGGCATCCCCGACAAAACTGAATAAGATTTTAGACAGTGTACTTTCCAGTGTTGCAACAAATCTGGATGTTAATGAAATGGTATCTATTTTGGGAGACCTTACAAAATACAATATTGTGGCAAATGATGGATTCCCGTTTGAATCTAACCGGACGACCGGAAAAGTTTCCGGAAAAGGCAGCTGTGTTATTCCGGTATCCCTTGCCGATAACGTAAAACTGCTCCACCAGTTTTTGTTTGACGATATGGAGTATACGGTATCTTCAGAAGTGCAGTCATACAGTGACAAGGTATCGGCAGACAGCGGAAAATAGAAAGAATGATATAAGGAAGAGAGTACCAAAGGAGGACCCCTTAAGAAGGGCCTCCTTTTTGGTCTAAAAGAGGCTAAAGAACGTGAAAATCGATGTAATGATACCAACTTACAAACCGGATAAGGCTTTTATGCATTTGTTGGATATGCTTGATAAGCAGACGGTTCCGATTAACCGCATTATCGTGATCAATACAGAGGAACAGTATTTTGATGAATTAATCATGGGAACAAGATTTCTTGCAGAGCATAAGAATCTGGTAATCCATCATATTTCCAGACGTGAATTCGACCACGGAAAAACGAGAAATTTCGGAGCATCAAAATCAGATGCCGATTTTATAATTTTTATGACGCAGGATGCGTTACCGGCAGATGAGAAACTGATAGAGAATCTGTTACGACCGTTTGGAAAAAGAGAAGATGTTGCGGTTTCCTATGCGAGACAAATGGCGGATAATAAGAGCAGTATGGTGGAAAAAATTACACGTGAATTCAATTATCCGGCTAAAAGCAGAATGAAGGGAAAAGAAGATTTAAAGGAACTCGGTATCAAAACGTATTTTTGCTCCAATGTCTGTGCAGCATATCGCAGGGATATTTTTAAAAAACTGGGTGGATTTGTACATCATACGATTTTTAATGAAGACATGATTTATGCTGCCAATGCTGTTAACGCCGGATACCGGATAGCCTATGCGGCAGATGCAAAAGTAATTCATTCTCACAATTATACGTGCAGGCAGCAGTTTAAACGGAACTTTGATCTGGGAGTTTCCCAGGCAGACCATCCGGAGATTTTTGAAGGAGTTCCTTCTGAAAAGGAAGGGAAAAAACTTGTTCTTACAACGATTCAAAAACTGAAGAAAAGCGGAAACATAAGAGAGATTTTTCCTTATATTATCATGAGCGGATTTAAGTTTTTGGGATATCGTTTTGGAAAGAATTATCGAAAACTTCCTAAGAAACTCATTAAGAAGTGGACGATGAACCCGACTTATTGGAAATAAAATCTAATTTTCATAGATTTTAAATATTTCTATCACAAAAAAGACACAATTGCTTTCTATACTATGAACTATCAAATGAGAAAAAGAGGTGTTCATTATGGATTTCAATCATACAAATCAACAAAATGAATATGGAATGGATACGACAAATGGTGTATTTTCAGGTGTTTCTAATACAACACCGTATGCAGAAAACCGTGTAGACAGAAGTTACATTCCGCAGGAACCGAAAAAGAAAGAAAAGAAACCGGGAAACGGAAGCGGGTTTTTGAAAAAGGCAATCGCTGTCATTGTACTTGGTATTTTCTTTGGTATCAGTGCAGGTGTGTCATTTTATTTTGTCAATCTTGCAACCGGAATGAATCAAAAAACGGAAACAGTAATTCAGCAGGAGCCGGAGGGCACAAATAACGCACAGGCTTCCGGTGAAACTACATCCCCGTCAGGAATCAGTACGACCAACACGGAAATCAACACAACAGTTGTAACAGATGTAACGGATGTGGTTGAGGAAGTAATGCCTTCCGTTGTTTCGATTACAAACACATATACGTCTACACAGAGCATTTTCGGACAAAAGTTTTCAAGTGAGAGTGAAGCGAGTGGTTCCGGTATTATTGTGAACGAAAATGATACGGAACTGCTGATTGTAACTAATCATCACGTTGTATCCGATGCAGATTCCTTAAAAGTGCAGTTTATTGACGGAGAAATTGCGGATGCCCAGATTAAAGGTACGGATTCTAACATGGATCTTGCTGTAATTGCAGTAAAACTGGAGGAGTTATCGGACAGCACAAAAAATGCAATCAGTATTGCAACTTTAGGAGACTCTGATTCCTTAAAAGTCGGAGAACCGGCAATTGCAATCGGAAATGCTTTGGGATACGGACAGTCTGTAACAACCGGCGTTATCAGTGCACTGGATCGTCAGATTGAAATGTCAGAAGATGGATCGACGACCGGAAATCTGATTCAGACAGATGCAGCCATCAACCCGGGTAACTCAGGCGGAGCTCTTTTAAATATCAAAGGAGAGGTTATCGGTATTAACTCTAATAAGATTGGAGGTTCTGCTATCGAAGGTATGGGATATGCCATTCCGATTTCTTCCGCAGAACCGATTATCGGAGAACTGATGACAAAGGAAACGAAATCAAAAGTCGATGAAAACAAGAAAGGCTTCTTAGGCATAACCGGAATCAATGTAACAAGCGATGTGGCAAAGATGTATGGCATGCCGGAGGGCGTTTATATTACACAGGTTTATGACAATACAGCGGCTTCTGCAGCAGGGCTTTTGAAAGGTGATATTATTACGGCATTTGACGGAAGTACTGTCGGCAGTATGGAAGATTTGCAGGAGTATTTACAGTATTATGAAGCGGGTGAAACTGTGAATATAAAGATTCAGCGTACACAGGGAGGCGATTACGAAGAAGTGACTGTTCCTGTTACGCTTGGCTCACAAAGTCAGATAAACAATAACCGGTAATAACAATGTTCCGGACTTGTGTATTTGAAAGCAATACTATATAATCAAATATAAATTGATTGAAGAAAACAGTCTGGAACGGAGGAAAAAATGTCTGATAGCCGTGATATTTCCGAGAACAATACGGAAAATGAAAAAGAATATGAAGATGTGTGTTTTATCTGCAGAAGACCGGAGAGTAAGACCGGGAGGATGTTTCATCTCCCGAATAATATAACAGTCTGTGATGACTGTATGCATAAGACGATGGAGACTGTCACGCAGTTAGATTACCAGGGAATGATGGATAACCCGTATATGATGAATGGATTTCAGCCATATTCGGCTCCGGTGCAGAATAAGCAGGAGTCCAAAACGGATGAGCAGGATTCAAAGGAAGATCAGGACGAACCTGAGAAGACTGAAAAGAACACACCGTTTCGGGGATTTCCCAACATTAGTTTTGTCAATCTGTCAGATTTACAGGGAGACGGCGGAATTCCCAACAGACAACGCATTCGTAAAAAGAAAAAAAGCGATAAGCCACTGTTAGATATTAAAGACATTCCGGCACCGCATAAGATTAAGGAACAACTTGATGAATATATCATCGGTCAGGAACATGCTAAAAAGGTAATTTCGGTTGCCGTTTATAATCATTACAAGCGGGTTGCTACCGGTACAATGGATCAGATTGAGATTG
Source organism: Lachnospiraceae bacterium (assembly GCA_029007885.1). Lineage (GTDB taxonomy): Bacteria > Bacillota > Clostridia > Lachnospirales > Lachnospiraceae > RGIG8767. The sequence goes on from JAQXIR010000187.1 coordinate 11,610, forward strand.
AAAAGTCTAATATGCTGATGATTGGCCCGACCGGATGCGGAAAAACATATCTTGTAAAAACACTTGCAAGATTGTTAGATGTGCCGCTTGCGATTACGGACGCCACTTCTTTGACGGAGGCAGGATATATCGGCGATGATATTGAAAGCGTTGTTTCCAAACTGCTGGCAGCAGCAGATAACGATGTGGAGCGGGCAGAACAGGGAATTATTTTTATCGATGAAATCGATAAGATAGCAAAGAAGAAAAATAATAATTCCCGGGATGTCAGCGGAGAATCGGTACAACAGGGGATGCTTCGCCTTTTGGAAGGCGCGGATGTGGAAGTACCGGTTGGGGCAAGCAGTAAAAATGCAATGGTTCCTCTGACGACTGTGAATACAAGAAATATTCTCTTTATCTGTGGTGGTGCATTTCCGGATCTGGAAGAGATTATCAAACAGCGTCTGAGTAAAAAAACGGGAATCGGTTATGGAGCCGATTTAAAAGATAAATATGACCACGATAAAGACATTTTGGAAAAAGTGACGGTAGAGGATTTAAAGAAATTCGGCATGATACCGGAATTTTTAGGAAGACTTCCGGTTATTTATACGCTGCAGGGACTTTCTGAGGAAATGCTGGTGCGCATTTTGAAAGAACCGAAAAATGCAATTTTGAAGCAGTACCAGAAACTTTTGGAACTTGATGAAGTAAAACTGGAGTTTGATGACGGGGCACTGGAAGCCATTGCCAAAAAAGCAATGGAAAAGGATACCGGTGCACGTGCTCTCCGTGCAATCATTGAAGATTTCATGTTGGATATTATGTATGAGATTCCGAAAGATGATAATATCGGACGAGTGGTCATTACAAAAGAATATGTCGAAGGGAGCGGCGGACCGATTATTGATATTCGGGGAAATGCTGAGTAAATAGGACAGAACGGCTGCATATACTATAGGGAATCAAAACGGAGTATATGCAAATGGAACAGGAAGAATGCCGTAGAAAAATTTTATCAAACGATTATGCAGACTGGGTAATTGACTTTCCGATTGCTGAATTTCAGCAGGGGATTGTCGGTTACCCGGTCTTTGATTATTGCTATCAGACGGTAAACAACGACATCAGTATTGTTTCCATGAATCGGGGAGAATTGGGAGAATCGGAACTTTTTTCCGTAGATTATCATTATTTTCCGGATTTGTTCGGCTTAGAACAGGAAACGGAAGAAGGAATAAGAGGTGTCTTCAATCCACAGCCACTGCTTGCATCCGGAATCGTGGGAGTGCAGAATCCACCGTTATCTCTTTCGGCAAATGGCGTGATTCTTGCCTTTGTGGATACCGGAATTCGATATGAAAATCCTATTTTTAGAAATCCGGATGGGACGACAAGAATATTGGCAATCTGGGATCAGACGATACAGGAAGGAGAACCGCCGCAAGGATTTCTGTATGGAACAGAGTATACGAGGGAAATGATTAATGAGGCACTTGCCTTTCAAACGCCGCAGGAAATTGTTCCCACAACGGATGAAATCGGACATGGAACGAGGATGGCGGCGACTGCGGCCGGGAGTATGATAGAAGGGGGTGCAGGCTTTCTTTCACCTGCCTATGGTGCCGATATCGTTGTGGTAAAACTGAAACAATGCAAAGATTACCTGAGAAGATATTTCCTGATTCCGGATGATGTTCCGGCATATCAGTCAAGCGATATCATGATGGCAATTAAATATCTGGATAGTTTTGCGGTAGCATTCAGCCGGCCGGTTGTTTTCTGCACCGGGGTGGGTTCCAATTACAGAGACCATTCCGGATACGGTATTTTTTCCAGATATCTGACTTCCATCGCACAGAAGCGGAGCAGGATTATGATGCTTGCGGGAGGAAACGAAGGCAATGCAGCACATCATTTTGAAAAGAGACTTTCTCTGCCGGATAGAAATGGGGAAACGCTGGAAAATGAGACAGATATGGAGATTCGGGTAGATGGGGAAGGAATGGGGTTTATTACCCAAATCTGGGTGATGGCGCCGGCACTTCTTTCCATATCCATACGAACACCAGGAGGAGAACGGGTGCCGCAGACTTCTGTTCTGGTACAGGGACGTCTGCAGTATCGCTTTGTTTATGAAAAAACAGTCATTACCGTTTATAATGCATTAATCGAGCAGGGTTCGGGAGATGCCATGATTCTGATTCGCTTTGAAAATCCGACGTCCGGTATCTGGACTGTGACGGTCACGAATGACAGTGGATTTCCCAATACGGTTTTTAATGCGTGGCTTCCGATTACACAATTTCTGGAAGTACCGGTTTATTTCCTGCGGCCGGAGCCTGATTTAACGCTTACGACACCATCCTATTCAGAAGATGCAATTACGGTATCAACCTATGATAGCAGCAATAACAGCTTTTATGTGAATTCCGGACGTGGATTTTCCAGAACATCCGTGATTAAGCCGGATTTTTCTTCTCCGGGAGTAAATGTTTCTACTGTCGACAGGACTCTGATGGGGCAGCCGGTTGTTATGCAGGTGACAGGTTCTTCCATGGCAGTTGCCATTGCAGCAGGCGCAGCTGCGCAATTTATGCAATGGGCGGTAATTGATGAAAACGCACCATATATTCGAAGCACGGAACTAAAGAATTACTTTATCCGCGGGGCGAAGCGGGAGGAAGGCATTATCTACCCCAGCAGATTGTGGGGCTTTGGCAGAATGAACCTTCAGGGAGTCTTTGATGCTTTGGTGCAGTGAGTCAGGAAGAAGGTTCCTTATGCTTTGATGTTACAGCAGGAGAATGGCGTATTTGCGTAGGCTGTGCTTTTGCGGCCGGCGTACGAAACAGAAGTGTTTTTAGTGCCTGCCAGTCAAACGGAACAAGGGGCCAGAAATAACTTCGCCCGCCGAACGAAGGTGTGGTACACAAAGACAAAAGAATAAGAAAAATGCCAAGCAGATATCCCCACAGTTGAAAAAAACCGGTACAGAGAATCAGGAAAAGCCGATAAATGCGGATACCATCCGAAAATTCAATGCTGCTTAAACTAAGAGATGCTAACACTGTTGCAGAAGCATAAAAGATAATCTCCGGGCTTGCCCACTGCAGTTTTACCGCAACATCTCCGATTAACAGACCGCCTACGATTGCAAGGGAACCTGAAAATCCACCGGGAGTGTGGGAGGAAGAATACTTAAATAAGTCCAGGAGCAGTTCTGCAAACAAAACATAAATAAAGAGCCGGACTTTAGAAAGTTCTCCGGTAGGGAGAAGTGTAATTCCTTCCGGCAAATACTGCGGATTAGAAGATAAAAGCAAAAAGGTCGGCAGCAAAAGAAGACTTAAAAAGATACAGGCGAATCGGATGAGACGGATATAGTTGCCGTTGGGCGTTGTTTTATAATAATCTTCAGGACTCTGTGTAAACTGAAAAATACTGCAGGGCAGCACAAGCGCAGACGGATTTGTATCTACCATTAAGAGAATGTATCCTTCAGACAGATAACTGCATGCGACATCGGGGCGTTCTGTTAAGAAGAAGGAAGGGAGCGGATGATACCATTTGTGCGGAAACAATAGTTCCTGTAAACTTTTCGTTCCCATCGTAAGGGAAGTGACACGGATGGAAGAGAGTTTGTCCTTTACTTTTACAATCAAATCGTCCTGCGCAATCCCATCTAAATAAGCGATTGCAACATCCGTTTTACTTTCACTGCCGACAGACAGCAGTTCAAAGGTGAGTTTCGGAGTACGAATGCGGCGGCGAATCATATTGGTGTTATAAAGAAGTGTTTCGACAAATCCATCTTTGGAGCCCCTCATGACCTTCTCGTTCTCCGGTTCTTCAATACTTCTTGCCGGATAACTTCTTGTATCAATGATGATTGCACTGGAAAAACCATCGATTAGGAGTGCACACGGACCACTTAATACATTCTTTGTTAACGTATCCCAGTCATAGACAAGCTTCACCTGTGAATAACCAATGCGCCTTGCTATGAATTCTTCCAAGCCCCCGGTTGAAAGAGAAGAAAAGAAAGAGGGATTTTGAAGATCGGAAAAAAGGCGTTGTAACAGTTCCTGATTACAAAATCCGTTAATTCCAATAAAATATCCGTTAAGATTACCGAAAGAGATTTCCCTTGTAATTAAATCAAAACTTTTATGAATTGGGAAAAGGGCGACTGCCGTTTCGATATTTTCTGTAAGCGATTTTGAAAATTTCATAAAAACTCCTAAATGTTTTATGTTATAATATCAGTATTTCATAGGAAACAGAAAATATGTGCAGGAAGGAGAAAAAATGTTTTATCTGATTATTATCGCAGCAATTTTCGGAGCGGACTGCGCAATCAAAGATTACCGTGAGAAACACAAAGAACAGAAATCATATTTAAACGACAATGTGAGGATGATGACCTACCATAATGAAGGTGCTTTTTTAAATGCGGGAGAAAGAAAACCGGTTGTTGTAAAAATTCTCTCCGTACTTCTTACATTACTGATTACGGTGTTTTTCTGTCTGACCCTTACAATGCATGGAAACAGAGCATTAAAAACAGGACTTTCCTTTTTGCTGGGGGGAGCATTCTGCAATACATATGACAGATTGCGGCGTCACTATGTTGTTGATTATCTGAATTTCCCGAAGTTACCGGGTAGATTGAAAAATGTGGTATATAATATTTCTGACTTTTTTATTCTGATTGGAACCCTGCTATCGGTCATTGCGATATAACAAACAGATATTTCACTGGTCAGGAACGCACTTCTATGGTAAAATAAGCATAAATTACGAATCAAGAAAGGCACGGATAAGGGAATGAGCAAGAAAAAAGCAGTTGTTTCACTTGGACATGAGGCATTGGGATATACAACAAAAGAACAATGGGATGCTGTAAAGGTGACGGCAAAAGCATTGGCAGACCTTGTAGAGGCTGATTACCAGCTTACCATTACACACAGCAATGGGCCTCAGGTCAGTATGATTCATAAAGCAATGACAGAATTACGAAGAGTGTATACAGATTACACACCGGCACCGATGTGTGTGTGCAACGCTATGAGCCAGGGGTATGTAGGATATGATATTCAGAATTCTCTCCGTGCGGAATTGCTGGCAAGAGGAATTTCCACACCGGTCAGCACCATTCTTACACAGGTAAGTGTAGATCCGTATGACGAAGCATTTTATGAACCGACGAAGATTATCGGAAGAGTCATGACAAAAGAAGAAGCAGACTTAGAAGTTGAGAAGGGTAATTATGTAACAGAAGTTGCACAGAATGAATATCGCAGAGTTGTTGCAGCACCGAAACCACTTGGAATCATGGAAATCGAAGCAATCCGAACGCTTTCTGAAAATGATCAGATTGTGATTGCATGCGGCGGTGGCGGAATTCCGGTGATTGTTCAAAAGGAAGCACTGCGGGGAGCTTCTGCGGTTATTGAAAAAGATAGTATTGCAGGACTTTTGGCAGCAGAACTGAAAGCAGAAGAACTTTTCATTTTTACAGGTGTGAAACAGGTCTATAAGAATTATAAAAAAGAGAACGAATCCATTATCCGCGAACTTAAATTGGCAGAGGCTAAAGAGCTGATTGCACAGGGACAATTTGAAGAAGGAACAATGCTTCCGAAGATTGAAGCAGCAGTTACCTATTTGGAAAAAGTGCCGGACGGAAAAGTAATGATTACTTCACTCGACTTTGTAAGCGATGCGCTGCACGGAAAGGCCGGAACTGTAATTACAGCATAAAAGCAAATGATATTTTCGATAGACGTTTGCAAATAAACATTCTGCAAGCGTCTATCTTTTTATTGAGAAATTATAAAAAACCTATTGACAGGAAATTGAATGAGTGGTATTTTATAATTCATAAAAAACCTACTAACATACTAGGAAATAAGGGAAAAGAAAATATCAAATCTTGATTTGATGAAAAAACAGAATCAGGGGAAAGGAAGAAGCAATATGGGAAAGATTGTACAGAGTGCAACGGAGTTGATTGGAAATACACCAATTCTGCAAGTTAACAACTTTCAAGAGAAAATCGGAGCAAAAAATGCAAGGATTCTTGCAAAACTGGAATATTTAAATCCAGCCGGCAGTGTGAAAGACAGAATTGCACTGAAAATGATTCAGGATGCAGAAGAAAAAGGATTATTAAAACCGGGAGCAACAATCATTGAACCTACAAGCGGAAATACAGGAATCGGTATTGCAGCCGTAGCAGCAGCAAGAGGATATAATGCTGTTTTAACTTTACCTGATACGATGAGCATTGAGAGAAGAAACCTGCTAAAAGCATATGGAGCAAACCTTGTTCTGACAGAAGGAGCGAAAGGAATGAAGGGTGCGATTGCGAAAGCAGAAGAGTTAAACCGGGATATACCGGGCTCCATTATTTTAGGGCAATTTGAAAACCCGGCAAATGTACAGGCACATCTTGAGACAACCGGACCGGAAATCTGGGATGCAACAGAGGGAAAGATAGATATTCTTGTAGCCGGTGTCGGAACCGGTGGAACCATTACGGGAACGGGAAGTTACTTAAAATCCAAAAAACCGGATTTAAAAGTCGTTGCAGTGGAACCTGCAACATCTGCCGTGCTTTCCGGAGAAGCACCGGGACCGCATAAGATTCAGGGAATCGGTGCCGGATTTGTACCGAAGGTTCTGGATACAGAAATATATGATGAGATTATTAAGGTTGAAAATGAAGATGCATTTGCAGCAGGAAGAACTTTTGCAAGATCAGAGGGAATTCTTGTCGGAATTTCGTCGGGGGCAGCACTGCATGCAGGAGCACTTTTAGCACAGAGAGAAGAAAATAAAGGAAAGACAATTGTTGTCATTCTTCCGGATTCGGGAGACCGTTACCTGTCAACTGCATTATTTACGGAAGAATAAGAAAAGTATATGGAAAAAATCATTGAAATTAAAAACGTTGGAAAAACATTTTACGGAAAAGAGAATACGGTAGAGGCATTAAAGGATATCAGCCTTACGGTTCACAAAGGGGAAATATACGGGATTATCGGAATGTCAGGTGCCGGGAAAAGCACACTTGTACGATGTCTGAACTTCCTCGAGCGTCCCACAACCGGAACCGTAGAGATTGAAGGCATGGATTTGTCAAAATGTAATGAAAAGGAATTACGACAGATTCGTACGCAGATCGCAATGATTTTTCAGCATTTTAATCTTCTGATGCAGAGAAATGTGATTGACAATATCTGCTTCCCAATGGAGATTGTAGGCATTAAGAAGAAAGAAGCACGGAAAAAGGCGCAGGAATTGCTGGAGATTGTGGGAATGAGCGAGAAGGCAAAGGCATATCCGTCTCAGCTGTCCGGTGGTCAGAAACAGAGAGTGGCGATTGCAAGAGCACTAGCAATGAATCCGAAGATTCTGCTTTGCGATGAAGCGACAAGTGCATTAGACCCGACGACAACCAAATCGATTCTTGCATTACTAAAAGATATCAATGAAAAATATGGAATAACAATTGTTATTATTACTCATGAAATGCGGGTTGTTCAGGAAATTTGCTCTCATGTAGCAATTATTGATAATGGTGTGCTGGCAGAAAGCGGTACGGTAGAAGAAGTATTTAACCATCCGAAAACCGAAGCAGCCAAAAAACTGGTATTTCGGAATGAACATACTTATACAGTTATGGAAGGCAAACGATGTATCCGTATTGTATTTTCTAAAAACTCTTCCTTTGAGCCGGTCATCGGAAATATGATTTTGGAGTGTAAGGCACCGGTGAATATTTTAATGGCGGATACAAAAGATATCGGTGGAATTGCACATGGTCAGATGATTTTGCAGTTGCCGGAGGATACTGCGGTAGCCGATAAAATGATTCGTTACCTGAAAGACCGGGAACTTGAAGTTGAGGAGGTGACAGGTTATGTGGAGTAATACAGTGATTATGATGATTCTGGAAGGAATCGGGGCAACCATTTACATGGTGTTACTCTCTACTTTAATGGCATATGTAATCGGACTGCCGCTTGGAATCCTGCTTGTTGTCACGGCAAAAGGGGGACTGCGTCCGAATGCTGTCATTTATAAGATAGCGGATTTATTCGTGAATATTGTGAGAAGTATTCCGTTCCTGATTTTATTGATTTTGATAATACCGATTACCAGAGCAATTGTCGGAAAAAGTTATGGCCCGACTGCAACGGTTGTACCGCTGACATTGGCGGCGGCACCGTTTATCGCAAGACTTGTCGAGTCTTCCCTGTTAGAAGTTGACCATGGTGTAATCGAAGCCGCACAGAGTATGGGTGCATCTACATGGACGATTATTTTCAAAGTATTGCTTGCAGAGGCAAAAACCTCTTTGATTCTGGGAGCGACTATTGCACTCGGAACGATTCTGGGGTATTCCGCAATGGCAGGTGCTGTCGGTGGCGGCGGACTTGGAGATATTGCCATTCGCTACGGCTATAATCGTTATCAATTTGATATTATGGCCGTTACGGTTATTCTATTGATTCTGCTCGTACAAATTATGCAATGGGTCGGAACGAAGATTTCTCAAAAAACCGATAAGAGAACGAGATAGTAAAATATTAAGAATTAAAACATGATTTAATGTTTTAAATAACACAAAAAGAGGAGGAAAGAATTATGAAAAAGAGAGTGTTAGCAGTAACTTTAGCAACCGTACTTGCAGCAGGAGTATTAAGCGCATGCGCAAGTAAGACCGAGACAACGGGCGCAGATGCCACACCGGAAACAGCAGCCACAGAGGAAGCAGCCACGGAAGAAGCAGCTGTAGAAAGCAAGGGAACCATTACCGTTGCAGCAACCAGTGTTCCGCATGCAGAAATTCTGGAGCAGGCAAAACCGCTTCTTGCAGCAAAAGGATGGGATCTGGAAGTAACAGAATTTTCTGACTATGTATTACCAAATGAAGTTGTAGAAAGCGGCGAAATCGATGCAAACTATTTCCAGCATCAGCCATATCTTGATAGCTTCAATGAAGAAAAAGGAACCCACATCGTAAGCGTTGCAAAGATTCATTATGAACCGTTTGGAATTTATGCAGGAAAAGAAAGTGATCTTGCCGATATTTCCGAAGGCGCAGAAATCGCTATTCCGAACGATACAACGAATGAAGCAAGAGCATTACTGTTATTACAGGATAACGGATTAATTACATTAAATGATGGTGTAGGAATCACCGCTACTGTAAATGATATTAAAGATAATCCGAAAAACCTGAAGTTTGTAGAACTTGCAGCAGAACAGATTGCAAGAACACTTCCTGATGTTGCATTCGGAATTATCAATGGTAATTATGCTTTGGAAGCAGGTCTTACCGCATCTGAAGATGCAATCGTTACAGAAACATCAGATTCCGAAGCTGCAAAGACATATGCCAATATCGTTGCCGTAAAAGAAGGAAATGAAAATAATGAAGGCATTCAGGCTTTAATCGAAGTGTTGAAATCAGATGAAATCAAACAGTTTATCAATGATAACTACCAAGGTTCCGTTGTTCCGTTTGAAGACTAAAAGAAAGTAATATAATTAAGCACCTGGAGGTCGGGCATCCGTCAATTATGTCTGTTATCTTCAGGTGTTTTTTTATCTGAAAACGATTTTCGGATGCATGTCCGTCGCAGACGAATACTTGCTTAATTCCTAGTAGTGTAGTAAGATATACAGGAGAATAGAAGGAGGTATTTTCTATGAAAATTTCAACAAAAGGAAGACACGCAGTTCGTGTCATGATTGATTTAGCAGTAAATAATACAGGCGAGTATATTAAAGTAAAACAAATTGCAAAACGTCAGGGAATATCGGAAAAATATCTTGAACAGATTATTGCAATTCTGCATAAGGCAGGGTATGTGAAGAGTACACGAGGAGCCCAGGGAGGATATCGGATTGCGAAAGATCCGGAAAATTACACGGTTGGTATGATTCTGCGTTTAACAGAAGGAAGTCTGTGTCCGGTAGCATGCCTGGAGGACGATGTAAATGAGTGCGAACGGTGCGATACATGTGAAACTTTGGAAGTGTGGAGAGAATTATCCGACGCAATTAATGGGGTGGTTGATCATGTGACAATTGCAGACCTTGTGGAAAGGCAACAGAAACGCCAGGAAAGTTTGAATTACTCGATATAATACAGTTAAGAAGAGAATGGAAGAGAAAAGCATGAAAAAATTTCAGGAGTTTTTGAAAAACAGATGGTATCTGGTATTGGTAGAATTGTTACTCTTTTTGCAGGCAGCGGTATTCTTGGCTTTTAGAGACAACAGTTATATTGCCGTACATGACAATTTGGACCTTTTTATTCCGCACTTTCGAATGATGAAATTGCAGAATGCATTTTTTTCTCAAAATGCGATTATGCCGATGCTTGGCGGAATAAGCAGGGATACGCTTGGCTCGGAATTTTCCTTATACAATATTCTGTATTTCATTTTCCCGGACTTTGCTGCATATATGATTGGATATGCCTTAAAGATTCTGATTGGATTTTTCTCATTTCTTCTTCTGGCAAAAGATATTTATAAAGAGCGCTATGTGCAGTATCGGCCGATTCTTACGGTAATTGCCCTGGCATTTGCGCTCATACCTGTTTTTCCGACTTACGGAATTGCATTTACTTCGATACCACTTCTGATTTATCTGCTTCGTCGTATCGATAGGGAAGCAAAATGGTGGATGTATCTTGCAGTTTTCTGCTATCCTCTAATATCCTATTTTTCTTACTTTGGATTCTTTTTGCTTGCCTACATGGTTTGTGCAATCGTAATTTTGTGGGTGAAGGATAAAAAATTTCCTGCAAAGATAACGGCTTCTCTTTTTATTCTGGCAGCCGGATATATCTGTTTTGAGTATCGATTGTTTCGGGAAATGCTTTTTGGAAGTACAGTTACCATTCGAACGACCATGGTTGGAGGAGACTATACCATCAAAGAAGTTTTTGCGACAATAGGAGACGCTTTTATCAATACAATTTTTCATGCGCAGGATTCCCATTTCTATGTGGTATTGCCGGTTTGTATTATCGGTATTTTGCTGATTAATTTCTTCTATATAAAAAGAAAAGAATATAAAAAGATTTTGACAGACTCCTGCAATCTTACGTTTCTTTTTATTTTGTTTAACTGCATTATCTATGGTTTCTATGAGTATGAACCTTTTCGCAGTTTGTTTGAAACGTTGCTCCCTCCGCTGAAAGGGTTTCAATTTAACAGGACTTTGTATTTTAATTCTTTTTTATGGTATGCATTGCTCTTTCTTATTTTGAAGAAAATGTATGATATAAAAAAGAAAGGATTTTTATGCTTGGCAAATGTGATTGCGGTATTTGCGGTTCTGATTGTGATGTTTGAACCACAGGTATACAATGATTTTTACAATACCTGCTATAATCAGGCATATCGTATTCTCAAGCAGGCAGATACAAGCGGCCTCAACTACCGGGAATTTTATTCAAAAGAATTGTTTGATGAGATTAAGGAAGATATCGGTTATGAAGGCGAATGGTCTGCTGCATACGGTATGCATCCCGGCATTCTTGTCTATAACGGAATTTCTACGCTGGATGGATACCTGGGACTATATTCACAGGAATATAAAGAAGATTTTAGAAAAGTCATTGCGCCTGCACTTGATACCGCAGAAGAATTCAGGAATTATTATGACTCGTGGGGAGCACGGGCATATCTGTATTCCGGTGCGGGAGAAAACACCTATAATCCGTCGCGAAATCTGGTACTCTCTGACTATACACTTTCAATTGATACGGATAGTTTTCAAAAATTAAATGGAAAATATATTTTTTCGAGAGTTAAAATCAGCAATGCCGAAGAATTGAGTCTGCAATTAAAAGGAGTTTATACAAGTAATTCTTCCCCATATACAATTTATGTGTATGCGTGTGAATAGCCCCTTTATTGACAAGGAAAATGTAAAATGCTAAGATTGTAGATACACGTCAGAATATTCAATAAGAGGAAATCATATGTCAATCAGAATTCATAATTTCATGGGTACGCTTGGATGGAATTTACAGAAAATTTTTCCAACCTTATCCAGTGAAAGTTATTTAAAACTCCAGTTTGTCAGCCGTCGTAAGTCACAGAAGGCATATATTGACTATTTTATGTCTCAGGAAGAAGTTCCGTATCCGCTGGTAGTTAATCTGGAAACCATTAACCGTTGTAACAGTACCTGTTCTTTCTGTACGGCAAACCGTAATGCGGAAAAACGTCCGTATCAGCGAATGGAAGAGGAACTGTTTTACAGTATCATTGATCAGTTACATGACTGGGGATTTAAAGGACATCTTACCTTATACGGAAATAATGAACCGTGGCTGGATACACGTATTGTGGAATTTCATAAGTATTGCCGTGAAAAACTGCCGGATTCTTACATATTTATGTCAACCAACGGATTGTTGCTGACAGTGGACAAAGTGAAAGAAATTGTTCCTTATGTAAATCAACTGATTATCAATAATTATTGCCGTGATATGAAATTGCATGATAATGTCAAAGAGATTTACGAATATGTAAAGGCACATCCGGATGAATTTGCAGATGTTGAAATCTTGATTCAGATGCGTTATATGGATGCGGTTCTTACAAATCGTGCCGGAAGTGCACCAAATAAGAAGAACGACACAAAGATTATTAAAGAGACTTGTCTGATGCCGTTTACTGACATGTTCATTTTCCCGGATGGAAGGATGGGAATCTGCTGTTGCGACAACTTTGAGGTAACAACGCTTGCCGACTTAAAGGAAGTTCCGTTAAAAGAAGCTTGGAACAGTGCGGAATACCAAAAAATCAGAGCGGCAATCAAAGATGGACGTCAACAATATCCATTCTGCAAATTCTGTGATTTTATAGATGCCGGATTGCGTATGGACACCGTAAATGATGTACTTGCACACAGAGACGTTATGCGAGGGGCAAGGCAATCGCTTTTCGCAAGAAAAAAATAGAACAAATATAAAGGGGCTGTTTTTTACAGCCCCTTTTTTCGCCAATCTTATTCGATTTCGTTTTTCTTATCTTCTTCGTGATATTCTTTTTCGGTATTAACACTCCAGATATTACTCTTATCAGTCGTACCGCTCATAATATTTTTAACGGTCTCAAAAGAGGTACACATGGAATGATCAAGATTATTATAGCGATGCTGACCATTGCGTCCTACACAGTAAAGATTATCAATACTGCTTAAGTATGCGGTAAGGTCATCAATATGATCATAGGTATCAAAGTAAGCCGGATATGCTTTTTTGACACGTTCTTCATGATAATCAATAACAACATCCGGTGAATCAATAAGACCGATGGAAACCATTTCGGAAATTGCCATTTTTGCAAATTCCTCTTCACTCATATTCCAATATTGATCCCCTTCGTTGCAGAAATATTCAAGTCCAATCCAGACGGTATTCTCAATATCTTTAACCATATAAGGAGACCAGTTATTGTAAACCTGAAATCTTCCCATTGCAACAGAACGGTCATGGACATATACCCAGTTATCGGGAATGATATTGCCGATGGTTTTGCGCTTGGTTTTATTTTTCAGGTTTAACTTGGGAACAAGTACTCCCAAAGTAAGATAATCACGATAAGGAAGTCCTGCGGCAATTGCAGCCATATCCTGTGGAACATCATTCATTCCTGCAACAAGATCTTTTATCGGCATGGAAGAAATGACATAATCCCCGTTCATTGTTTCGGTAATCCCATCATGCTCATAAGTGACACCGGTCAGATGATTATTCGCATCCTTCACAACTCCTACAACCCGATGATTCTTAAGGATTGTACCACCCATCTTTGTAATCTCTTCTGCGGTAACATCCCATAATTGTCCGGGACCTAATTTGGGATACTTAAATTCTTCAATTAAGGAAGTCTCAACTTTTCGATTCTTTTTGCCGGGCAGGAGTTTGCCAAACATATCTTTGAGAATGGCCATAACGGATAACCCTTTTGCACGCTGTGCACCCCAACTTGGGTCGATACCGCTCGGATGACGTCCCCAAAGGTTCTCAGTATAGTGCTCAAAAAACATGGAATAGAGTTTTTTACCAAAACGGTTAATATAGAAATCTTCCAGAGACTTTTCTTCCCTTTTATGTACAACGGAGAACAGATAACTGAAAAATACATGGATATCTGTCAGTAATCCCATATTCTTAAAAGTTTCCCATTTTAGAGAAATTGGATAGTCAAAGAATTTATGCTCGAAAAAAATACGAGAAACACGAGGACGCTTTAACATAACACGGTCTTCTTTTTCCGGATCGGGACCGTTTGGCGTTAAGGCTACACTTCGTTCCAGTTTGATGTCATCATATGCGGGAGAACCCTGCATCGGAAGGATAGAATCCCACCATTCATTGACTTCCGGAATTTTGGAAAAGAAGCGATGTCCTCCCATGTCCATACGGTTTCCTTTGTAGGTAACTGTTTTTGAAATACCGCCCATGCATTCACTTTCTTCAAATACGACAACTTCAATGTCGTCAGCTTTTTTCAGCAATTCGTATGCAGCGGTCAGTCCGGCGGGACCGGCACCGATTATCAGAGCCTTTTTCATGTGTTTTCTGTTCCTTTCAGATTTCATCTTTCTTAGTGTAACACAGTTTGGAAAGTTTGTCTATTTGTGCCACTTAAAGCACTTACCGATAAACCGTAAGAACATAACCGAAAATGAAGAAACCGTCAAGGGAGTCCAGGTAAAGAGGGGTCCCTAACTTGTTGACCGGTGCAAGTGTGATAAATGATCCGGAAAGGAATTTGCGCAGATACAGACAATTGTCCCGGATAAAGAGTCCTGTTTCACCGGATAC
>JAQXIR010000188.1 GCA_029007885.1 Lachnospiraceae bacterium
AGAAAGGAGATTTTTATATGAGAAGATATGTTATGACTGCATAGCACTGGCTATTGCAATAAGATATGAATTGTTATAGCCAATGCTGTTCCTACTAAAAAATAATGTTAGGAGGCAATCATGGGCTATAGAAGAGCAGAAGAAATTCTGCCTATTGAAATCATCGAACTGATACAGCAGTATGTTGACGGAACCAATTTATATATTCCGAGAAAAGAGAATCACAGACGGGAATGGGGAGAGGGAACTTCCTATAAATATGAACTGCAAAGCAGAAATCAATCGATTTACAGAGACTACCTGTCCGGCATGACCGTTTATGAACTGGCAGAGAATTATTATTTATCCGAAAAAAGCATACAACGTATTATCAGGCAGAAAAAAATATCAGATGTGGGCTGACATAGTGCGGCTCACATTTTTTTATAAAAATGCATGAGGTATGCGCTCGTTCAGATGGCTGATAAACTGGAAACGACTAAAAGAGAAAGGAGAACATTGTATGACAACACCCGTTTTTCTTGCATAGCGTGGCTATTGCAAATAAATAGAACAGGTAATAGCTTACGCATCCAAACAGAATAAAACAGGAGATGCAAATGAGCTATTTAAAGACAATTGAATATGAAATAATACCGGAAGAATCCTTTTTGGTAATCCGTAACTGCTCCGGCTGTAACAGGAAAACCCATTTTAAAAACACGGGAAAGTTTCGCGTGAATGCAAACGGAAATAAACTGGATGTCTGGCTGATTTATCAGTGTGAACATTGTAAGCATACTTTTAATCTTACAATTTATGAGAGACAGAAAGCAGCATCGATTCCCAAAAAGGAATATCAAAGCTTTCTGGACAATGATGAACAATTGGCAGAGGTGTATGGCAGAAACTTAGCATTTTTTAAGAAGAATAAGGCAGAAGTTGATTTTCAAAATTTACAGTACAATCTTGTAAAGCAGCAGGAGAGAACAGAAAAAGTTGAGTGTCAAGAACAGGTAAAAATTGTAATTCATAACCCATGCTGTTTGAAAATCCGTCCGGAAAAGCAAATCTCACAAGTTCTTGGAATGTCCGCAAGTCATGTTAAAAAAATGATGGAACAGGGAGAAATTACGACGGAGACCATTTCGATGCAGATGATTTCCTTTCATGTAAAACAGGATGTGATGGAGGATTGATTTTTATGAAAACTTGTAGTATGATTAATTATATTAATCATACTACAAGGAGAGAGGATTATGAGAATTCCGGAAGGAAAATACGCGTGGATGGTAAAAATCGGAGAGCGGGGGCAGTTTGTCATCCCGAAAGAAGCAAGAGAAATGTTTGACTTACAGCCGGGAAATGAAATATTGGTGTTAGGCGATGTAAAGCGGGGAATTGCAATTTTACCGAAAGCATTGCAGAAAGAATATATTGCAAAAATATTTTCCGAAATGGAAAGTAATGGTGAGGAGGCATCGTATGAGTAAAATTGTTTTCTTTTGTATTCCCGCACACGGACATACCAATCCGACTCTGGGCGTAGTGAAAGAATTGGTAAACAGAGGACATCAGGTTTTGTATTATTCTTATAATGCGATGCGTGAAAAGATTGAGACTGCAGGAGCAACCTTTGTTGCCTGTGATGATTATGATATAGAACAGAAACTGACTCCGAAGGATGCTGCCCGCGTGGGAAAAGATTTGGCATTTTCAACAAGGATTTTGGTAGATACAACGCTGGCTCTTGATGACAAAGTGTGCGCTGACATGGAACAGATGAAGCCGGATTGCATTGTGGCTGATTCCATGGCGGTTTGGGGAAAGGCAGTTGCCATGAAGTTGAACATACCGTTCGTATCTTCTACCACAACTTTTGCGTTTAACCGGGATTCTTCCAAAATTATGAAACAGAGCATTGGCGAGTTGCTTAAGATGATAGTTTCTATGCCGAAAGTTAATAAAGACATTAAGCGCTTGCAGGATAAGGGGTATCCCATAAAGAGTATCCTGGATATTATGCAGAATGATAATGATACGCACACAATCGTTTATACATCACCGGAGTTTCAACCAAGTTCTAATACGTTTTCCGATAAATATGCGTTCGTAGGCCCGTCAATACGTCCTGCCACAGGTAAGATAGAGAAGACAAAGGACAAACTTGTCTACATTTCAATGGGGACGGTCAACAACGATTTATTATCTCTCTATCATCAGTTTATTGCAGCGTTTTCTAAGACTGATTATCAGGTGATTCTGTCTGTCGGCAATCTTGTACCGATGGAGAAGTTTAAAAATTTACCGGAGAATATATCGGTTTTTACAAGCGTCGATCAGATTGCAGTACTTCAAAAAGCGGATGTTTTTATCTCTCACTGTGGAATGAACAGTGTAAATGAGAGTCTGTATTTCAAAGTCCCGCTTGTTAT
This sequence comes from Lachnospiraceae bacterium, assembly GCA_029007885.1. Classification (GTDB taxonomy): domain Bacteria; phylum Bacillota; class Clostridia; order Lachnospirales; family Lachnospiraceae; genus RGIG8767. The sequence goes on from JAQXIR010000188.1 coordinate 2,415, forward strand.
GCTGCCACAGACTAAGGAACAGGGTGGTGTTGCGAACCGGGTATCTCAGCTTGGTGCCGGACTACAGCCCCCAAAGACCGATGCGGCATCTATTCTTGATGCGGTAAACAATGTGCTTAATACTCCGTCTTATAAGGAAAATGCAGTAACTATCGCAGAGGGCTTTAGACGCTGTCCCGGTGCAAAAGGTGCGGCAGACAAGATTTTGCGTGTTTGCAAAAGTGAGTGATTTTAGTGATATAATGCACATATAATAAAAAGAAAATGTAGAAGAATCGCATAAAAGTAATACAAACGATATTGATAAAAGGCAAGGGGGTGTGCACTAAAATGCACAGCCCCTTATACATTTTTATGTGCAACTTAAGCGGGAAAAAGTGTCACTTGCAGGAATAGGAATTGTAACAGAGAAAAAGACTTGTTAAAATGAGTATAAATAAAAATGCAGGGAAGGAAGCCGATGAAATATACCACCAGACAGATTACGGAAGGGGAAGATGAAGTAATCGTACAGTACCGTAACATGACACCGGAAGTTCAGCGGATTATCAGTCTGTTAAACCGTGAACAGACAAAGCTGACCGGATGGCGGGAAAAGGATTTAACCGTAATAGAATCCAATGAAATTTTGTACATAGAGAGCGTGGATGGAAAAACTTTTGCCTATACGGAGCAGGATGTTTTAAAACTGGATTACCAATTAAGCCAGTTGGAACAGATTTTAAAAACGATCAATTTTTTCAGATGCAGTAAGTCTGTAATCCTTAATATTGATAAAGTAAAGAGTTTAAAGAGCCTGCCGTCGAATCGGATTGATGCGACAATGTGCAACGGCGAACATATCATGATTGCACGGACTTATGCATCGGATTTTCGAAAACGGCTTCGGGGAGGTGGAGAACATGCATAAAAAGAAAAGAAAAGTGTCATTGTGGGAGCGGCACCTGAGTGCAGAAATCGGAATTGAATTTAAGGCGTGTCTGTACTTTTACTGCATTCTGTTTTTTTATTCCTTGTATCGAATTGCGAACGGAAGTTTTGAAGCGGGCATCGTTCATATGGCAGAGATGATTGCCCTAACATATGTGATGGGATATGTGCAGGTTTATTTATTATCAAACTTTGATGAAGGGGAACATCTTAAGGGAAAAGAGGTTTGCTATATCACGATATGTTCCTTGATTTATGCGGGCATTTCTTATCTTGGCAGTTGGTTTGACAAAACATTGGCGGTAAGCATCGGATTTCTATTCTATATGATGTTTGCTTATGTCTGTGCTTTTGAGGTTTATAAGATTAAGCGTAATATTGATGAAAGACTGAACGACGATTTAAAAGCATTTCAGGAAAGAACAGGAGGGAAAAATGAAGAAAGTAATTGAAATCAATAATCTTACAAAAAATTACGGAAAACACCGCGGTGTTTCAGAGGTCAGTTTCTCAGTGGAAGAGGGAGACATCTTCGGATTTTTGGGACCAAACGGTGCCGGAAAATCTACAACAATCCGCTCCATGTTAGGATTGATTCAGTATGAGAGCGGCAGCATTCAGATTTTAGGAAGAGATTTGAAAGAAGATAAAGAGGGGATTCTGAAAGATATCGGTTATATGCCTTCGGAAGCGATGTTTTATCCTTCCATGAAGGTAAAGGATGTCATTAGAATGGCAGCAGATGTCAGAAAGAAGGATTGTGTGGAAGAGGCAGGAAAACTCTGCGAACGCTTACAGGTGGATACGGAGAAAAAAATCAGTGACTTGTCATTGGGAAACCGTAAAAAGGTAAGTATTGTCTGTGCAATGCAGCATAAGCCGAAACTGTTTGTGTTTGATGAACCGACAAGCGGACTGGACCCGTTAATGCAGACTGAGTTTTTTAAACTGATTCAGGAATATGTAAATCAGGGAGCAACTTGTATGCTTTCAACACATGTCCTTTCTGAGATTAAACGTTACTGTAAAAACGTGGCTATTATGAAAGAAGGAAAAATACAGTGCGTTGATGCGGTAGAAAATATTACAAAGACAAATGCGAAAAGAATTCATATGATTCGGGATGGTAAGGAAGAGAACTTTATTTTTAAAGGAGATTTGAATAATCTTGCAAACGAACTGATTGGTCATGACATTACGGATATTTTGATTGAAGAACCGTCTCTAGATGAAATTTTTATGCATTTTTATCAGGAATAGGGGAGGGAGAATATATGCTTACGATTTATAAACATGAAATAAAATTATATATCAAAACCTTACTGATTTGGTTTGTCTGTGTCGGTGGCATGGGATTTGCCTGCATTCTATTGTTTTCAAGTATGCAGGAGAGCATGGAAGGAATGGCGGAAAGCTTTGCAACGATGGGCGCGTTTTCGGATGCTTTTGGAATGAGTCAGTTAAGTATCGGTACGCTGATTGGATTTTATGCAACGGAAATCGGAACGATTCACGGACTGGGCGGTGCTATGTTTGCAGCAATCATTGCTTCTGTGATATTATCTAAGGAGGAAGACGGGCATACAAGTGAATTCTTGTTTTCTTTACCGGTTTCAAGAAGTAAGGTAATTACCGCAAAATGGTGTGCTGCTACATCACACATTTTCCTATTTAATATCATCTGTGTATGTATCTATGTACTTGGTTTCCTTATATTGGGAGAAGAGATTCCTACAAAAGAATTTCTTTTGTACCATATTATGCAGGTAGTGATGCAGCTGGAAATTGCAGGAATTTGTTTTTGTATGTCATCTTTTATGAAAAAGAACAAGTTGGGTGCGGGACTTGGAATCGTATTACTGCTTTACGGATATGACTTAATGGCAAGAGTCATTCCGGATTTATCCGATTATAAGATTATCAGTCCATTTTCCTATGCCAATGCGGCAGACATCCTCAGTACGGGAGAAATATCCGTATCGGCGACTGTTGTAGGAGTGATAGTCCTGTTGGTCGGTGTGGTATTGTCATATGCAGTATATACAAGGCGTGACCTGGCAGCATAGAAAGGAACGACATCGTATGATAAAAATAGTCTTTTTTGATATTGACGGAACCTTATTGTCACATAAAACGGAATCCGTTCCGAAAGATGCAAAAGAGGCGATTGCAGAACTTCAAAAGAGAGGAATTAAAGTTTGTGTGGCGACAGGCCGCCACATAGTCGATTTGGAAGCAATGCCGTTAGAGGGAATTGTATTTGACGGATATGTTACTTTGAACGGACAACTGATTTACAACGGGAAAAAAGAACTGATTTTTGGAAATAAGCTCACGCAAAAGGATGTCAGCAACTTGTATGAAGTTTTTGCAAAGAAAGAAACAGCAATGCTATTTATCAACGAAAAAGGTCCGTATTTGAATTTTGTAAATGATAAGGTGCGACAGGTGTATCGGGAAATTGGCACACCCGTTCCGAAAGAAGGAGAATACTGCAAAGAAGATATCTATCAGATGATTCTTTTTGGCGACAGAGAAACTCTTATGCCGATACTTACTAAAGCAGAGCATATTAAATCGACCTACTGGAATCCGTATGCAGTGGATGTGATTGATGAAAATGGCGGTAAGATACAGGGAATTCAACAACTTTTGCAATATTTAAAGATTTCCATGGATGAAGTAATGGCATTCGGTGACGGAGAAAATGATATCGAGATGATACAGAATGCAGCCATTGGGATTGCTATGGGAAACGGACTTAAGAAATTAAAAGAAAAAGCGGATTATGTTACGGCAGATATTGACGAAGGCGGTGTCAAAAAGGCACTGGAGTATTACCATAGGGAATTTGAAAGATAACAAAAAGGAATCAGACCGGATTATTTTACACCGGTCTGATATTTTTTTGGTGTCATTCCGTATTTTTCGGTAAAAGAGCGTGTGAAGTAAGAAAGATTGTGAAAGCCGGTGTTTTGGGCAATTTCCGTAATCTTTTGGTCACCTTTTAGCAGTTGCTGCGCTGCTATTTCCAGACGGTAATTTTTCAGATACTGGGTAAAACTGCTTCCTGTTAAGAGGTGGAACAGCTTCATAAAATGACTTTCGGAAAAACCACATATGGAGGCTGCAGTTTGAACGGAAATTTCCTGATCATAATTTTCCCGGATGTACAGAAGAACCTTTTTTAGTCTGTCCGAAGCATTCCGAATAGAACGATTTTCCTCATCAGCCGGACTGCTGTACTTATTTAAAAGATGCATGATTGCAAATAAGTTGGATTTTACCATTAGTTCGTATCCGGTGTAACTTTGCGAACGGTTGCTAATCAAGTCTTCCAGGTACGGCTTAAGAAGAAGGGCAGGTTCCTTTGTACTTTGTAAATAAAGCGGAAGAGTGATCTGATGTTCAAATAAAGGCCGAAGGTATTTTTCAAAACAGGAGTCACCTGCAGAATCACGAAGCAGGGAAAAGTGAAACAGAATATTAAAATACTCCATGGATGTTTCCTCAAACTGTTCAATAGAATGAACAATCTGGGGCGGAAGCAGGACGATATCACCGGGATGTAAAAGATAACGACATGTATCTGCCGTCACATATCCGGTCCCCGACACCACATAGATAATTTCCATTTCATCATGCCAGTGAAGCGGATAAGAAGAAATATATTCCGGAATATTTCCGCGGTAAACGATATAAGGAAATGTAATTTTTCCGTGCAATTTGTTCTCATGTAAGGTTGAATGTTCCATTTTTCCTCCAAAATAATCGTTTTGTGTTATAAATTAAAGATTATTCTACAAGAATTATAAGATAAAAAATAGTATAATACAATTATAGAGACATGGAAGGACAAATACTTATGAGATTGGAAACGATTGAGCACAGAAGTGCGTTTATGGATTGTTATGCGTATAACGAAAATGAAATTATCATCAGGATTCGGACCGGAAAAGAGATAACGGCAGTGAATCTGATTCATGATGATCCGTATCTGAAAGGGATTTCACCGCAGAATTTCTGGAGTGGACAAACATCGCCGATGATGCTCGAAAAGGAACTAAAATATGCCTATCTTTGGAGCATTCGGCTAAAACCGGAATTTAAAAGAGAACAATACTATTTTGAAATATGGGAACAAGAAGAAAAGATTTATCTGCTGGAGGATGATTTTTATACCGAGGAAGAAATGTGTCTTTCTGGAAGGATTAACCAGTATTTTAAGTATCCATGGCTGAATGAATCGGATGTCAATGTTACCCCTAAGTGGGTTAGGGATACAGTCTGGTATCAGATTATGCCGGACCGGTTCAGAAGAGGTGATAGAAACAAAAAACGCATGCCTCTGCAGCCATGGGATAAAAAGGGAAAAATCACATACAGCGATTTCTTTGGCGGGGACTTACGGGGAATCATCGATAAACTTGATTATTTGAAAGATTTAGGAATAACCGGAATCTATTTTACACCGCTTTTTGAATCGTCAACTAACCATAAATACAATACGACCGATTATACGAGAATTGACCCCGACTTCGGAACGGAAGCGGAAATGAGGGAGTTAATAAAAGAAGCACATAAGCGGGAAATCCGGATTATGATTGATGCGGTTTTTAACCATAGCGGAACACATTTTTTTGCATGGCAGGATGTGCTTGAAAAAGGGAAGGATTCGCCTTACTTTGATTGGTTTTATATAAATAAATTCCCGCTTGATAACGGCAAATATGATACAAAGGACGGAAGATATTATTCCTTCGCCTTCGTGGCGGAAATGCCGAAATTAAACACAAATAATAAACAGGTCTGTGAGTATCTGACAAACCTATGCCGGCATTGGGTAAGCGAATGGGAGATTGACGGTATCCGGTTTGATGTAGGAAATGAAGTTTCTCATTCGTTTTTAAAACAACTTCGTAAAGACTTAAAAGAGATGAATCCGGAATTGTTTTTACTCGGAGAAATCTGGCATGACTCCGCATCGTGGCTTTTGGGAGACGAATACGACTCGGTAATGAATTATCCGTTTTTGGAGAGCCTGAATAATTATTATCTGGATAAAGACAAGACATCACGGGATTTTATGTATGCAATGAACCGTTGCTATGCATTGTATCAGGAGCAGACAAACGAAGTACTGTTTAACTTTCTAGACAGTCATGATATCGGCAGAGTATACAGCAGATATGAGGATATGGATATTTTCTTTCAGCAGCTTACAGTATTGCTTACGATGCAGGGAAGCCCATGTATCTACTACGGAACGGAGATTGCAATGCCGGGAGGTCATGACCCGGAAAACAGACGTTGTATGCCATGGGAAGAAATTGAAAGCGGGGTATATGACGATATCATAGAACAGGTAAAACAACTGATCGCAATCCGCAGACAATATTCCTGGCTGCGGGAAGGAACAATCACGTGGAAACACGATACGGGTAACAGTCGTGTTGTGTGTTATGAAAAGGAGAACGATAACACCACGGTTACGGTATGCTTGAATGCAGGAGAAACAGCGATAGAAGTAGATGCAAAGACGCTTCTTTTTTCACGAAGATTTGAAAACGGCAGGTTAGCGCCGGGTGGCACCCTGGTTTACATAAGGAGAACATGAATATGCAGGAATTAGAGGTGAACGGAAAACCATATGAAATAATTCGCCTTCTGGGACATGGGAAGGGCGGTTATTCTTATCTGGCAGAAAAGGACGGAAAACAGTACGTATTAAAACAGATTCATCATGAGCCATGTGACTATTATCAGTTTGGGAATAAACTGGAGGCGGAAAAGCATGATTATGAAATACTAAAAAGTACCGGAATACGGATACCCAAATTATATGAGGTGGATGAAAAAGAGGAACGCATCTTAAAAGAGTATATTGAAGGACCGACTGTCTTAGAACTGGTAGTAACAAACCGGATGAAAGACGACTACTTAGAACAGATACGGCAGATGTGTGACGTTCTGTACCCGCGGGCTTTGAATATTGATTATTTTCCGACAAATTTTGTCCTTCAAAATGATCTGCTCTATTATATCGATTATGAGTGTAATGCCTATATGGAAAAGTGGAATTTTGAAAACTGGGGCAGTAAGTATTGGGCACAGACACCACAATTACAGGAATATCTGGAAAAAGAAAGATTAGATAAATAAAAATTTGTCAATAATAAAAAAAACACTTACAACGGACGACCCTTAAATGATAAAATAACAACAGAAAGGAATGAGAAGATGTATCAGATAAATGATTTTATTATTTATGGGACCCACGGTGTCTGCAGGATTACGGATATCGGAACGATTTCCATGCCGATGGCAGATAAGAACAGGCAGTATTATACACTGGTTCCTTACTATCAAAAGGAAGCGGTGATTTATGCGCCCGTAGACAATAATAAAACGGTTATGCGTCCGGTGATTACAAAGGAAGAGGCTAAGAGTTTGATAGAAGATATTCCAAATATTGAAACGGTCTGGATTGGCAATGAACGGGAAAGAGAAAATCAGTATAAAACTGCCATTCGTACATGTGAATGAAGAGAACTGATCAAAATCATCAAA
>JAQXIR010000189.1 GCA_029007885.1 Lachnospiraceae bacterium
ATCATTATCCCAATTCCAAGGCACTTATTTTTGATCATGCAGACATGACGATTCCGATTGGAGCAGCGGTCGGCATTGTTGGCACTTCCGGTGCAGGTAAAACAACGATTGTAGATGTTATGTTAGGACTTTTAACACTTCAGACGGGACAGATTCTGGCAGATGGTGTTGATGTAAAGACAAATTACGAAGGATGGTTAAAAAATATCGGTTATATTCCCCAGACGATTTTTATGATTGATTCCACAATCCGTAAGAACGTGGCATTCGGTATTGCGGATGAAGAGATTGACGACAACCGCGTTTGGGAAGTATTAAAAGAAGCGCAGCTGGACGAGTTTGTAAGAAGTCTCCCTGACGGACTTGATACCGGTATCGGAGAAAGAGGAATCCGTTTGTCAGGCGGACAGCGCCAGAGAATCGGTATTGCAAGGGCATTGTTTGAAGATCCGGAAGTGCTCGTTCTGGATGAAGCGACCTCAGCACTGGATAACGATACAGAGGCAGCCATTATGGAATCCATCAACCGTCTGCATGGAAAGAAGACATTGGTAATTATTGCACACAGATTGCAGACAATTGAAAAATGCGACATGGTGTTCAGGGTAGAAAACGGAAAAATTGAAAGAGAACGATAATACCATAGAAAAGAGGACGGACAAGTGAAAAAATTATGGGACTGGGCATGGAAAATGTACCGCAAATATGAAGAAGGCATCAGTTATCTGTTCTGGGGCGGTGTGGCATTTGTCCTTAGCATGGTACTGTTTTATATCTTTGCAAATGTGCTGATGTTAAATGAGCAGATTGCAAATGTTATTACGTGGATTATTTGTGTGATTTTTACTTACTTAACAAATCGCACGTTTGTCTTTAAAAGCAAGACAACAGGAGCAAAAGCCGTCACAAAAGAATTTGTGGATTTTACTGCGGCACGTCTGGCAACACTGATATTAGAAAATGCGGTGTTGTTTATCTGCATTGATTTATTGTTATGGCACAATATGATTGCGAAACTCATTGGACAATTCTTAGTAATTGTATCAAACTATGTATTATCCAAATTGTGGATATTTAAAAAGAAAGACTAAAACGGAGGGTGCATGGAAAAAAAGCGTCAATCCAACTTTGAAATACTGCGCGTGCTGGCAATGGCAATGATTGTAGCGATGCACTATATGGTAAAGGGCGGTATTGCCGTATCGATGTCGGATGACGGCAGTCCGGTCAATCATGTGGCATGGCTTATTGAAGCATTCTGCATTGTGGCAGCTAATTGTTATGTACTGATAAGCGGTTATTTCCTTGTTGAGGCGGAATGGAAGTTGAAAAAACTGGTAAGACTGGTGGCACAGGTTTTCTTTTACGCATTGCTGATTCCTGTATTCTGCCTTTTGCTTGGAATCGGAGATGTGTCGGGATGGTCTGTTTATGAATGGATATTCGCAGTATTACCGCTGCAGATGGAACATTATTGGTTTGCTACTTCATATGTATTGCTGTTTATGCTGGTTCCTGTATTGGCGCCCGGAATCCGGCACCTTTCTAAAAAGCAGCTGCAGATTACGATAGGAGTTTTAATGTTTTACTATTGCGTAATCAAATCACTCAGTCCGATTCTACTTTCTACGGACCGCTACGGTTATGACCTTGGCTGGTTTATCTGCTTATTCTTAATTGCGGGATATATTCGCTTATACGGAATCCCCTTCTTTGAGAAAAAGAGGAACAGCCTGCTTGTTTATATCATATGTTCACTTGGAATATTTACAATCAGTGCTCTGGCAGGATGGATTTGCAGAAAGACGGGCGCATTAAAGTATTATATGGATATGCCGTACTGTTATAACTATATTCTGACATTGATCGGAGCAGTGGCACTGTTTTATGTTTTTAAGCAGATGTCTGTAAAAGAAGGAAAAATTGGGGACCTGATTGCGAAGATTGCACCATATACATTTGGTATTTATTTAATTCATGAAAATCTTGCTATCCGTTATTTATGGCCTGCTGTTCTGGGAGCGGAAAAAGTGCGTGGCAGTCTTCTGTTTATTCCCGATATGCTTTTGGCGATAGCGGTAGTATTTGCCGTGGGAATTGCAGTGGATTTTCTTAGGAAAAAACTGTTTGGGTTATTTCCCCTCTAAGAAATCGAATTCCACGGTTTAAGAGGCGGATATGGAGGTGTTAGTCATGAACGATCTGAAACAAATAGGAATCAAGCAGAATATTTTGGAAGAAATAAGAACATTTGCAAAACGATATGAGTTGTCAAGAGTAATCTTATTTGGTTCACGGGCGAGGGGGGACCAGAAAGAAAGAAGCGATATAGACCTTGCAGTCAGTGGTGGAAACATAACAGGTTTTTCTCTTGCTGTCGATGAAAATACAAACACACTGTTAAAATTTGATATTGTCAATTTAGATGCTTCGGTACAGGAAGAATTACTCCAATCCATTGAAAGAGAAGGAGTTATGATATATGAAAAAATATGAGAATTTTTGTAATGCTTTGACAAATTTGCAAGAGATTTTTGATTATGAAGAGCCTTACGGTAATGTGGAACTGACAGGTCTTGTTGGATTGTTTGAAATCTGTTTTGAACAAGCCTGGAAAGCGATGAAAGAAATACTGGAAAATGACGGATATGACAGTGCACAGACGGGGTCGCCGCGCCATATTGTAAAGACTGCCTATCAGGCAGGTATGATTGAAGACGAGAACGCATGGTTAAATGCCCTGATTTCCCGAAACAATGTTACCCATGCTTATAATAAAGATGTTGCACTGGATATTATTCGTGCCACAAAGAATACTTACTATAAAATGTTTACGGAATTAAAAGAAAGAATTGATGAAAACTGGTTATAAGAATATTTATCAAAAGTATAAAAATTGTATAACGAACGTGATTTTTCCAATCATCCTGTTTTTTTACCCGTTAATGAAGATTAACCAGGGAGTGGATGTGTCGGATTCCACATACAGCCTGGGAAATTATTTGTTCTTTGAAAGACTTGGCGGAACATGGTGGGTAATCAGCACATATCTTTCCAATGTAACCGGATGGCTTCTTACGAAACTGCCGTTTGGAAACACGTTGCTTTTCATGAATCTGTATACGGGACTGATTGTCAGCGCATTAACAATTGGATTGTATTTCCTGCTTCGCAAGTGGATGCCGGCATGGATTGCATTTTTGGGAGAGTTTATTGCAATAGGATTTCTCTGGATTCCGACCGGAATTTTATATAATTATCTGACCTACGCATTTTTTGCATTGGGGGCCGTCTTTTTATATAAAGGGTTGGTGGAAGAAAAGAATGTTATGCTGATTGCGGCGGGCATTCTGCTTGGACTGAATGTTTTTGTCAGGGTTCCGAATGTGGCGGAGACTGCATTAATTGTCTGTGTCTTTTATTACTCTTATATCTGCAGAGAAACGATACAGATTGCTGCAAAAAAGACGGGGCTGTGCATTGCCGGATATCTCCTTGGTGTAGCAGTGCCGCTTATCATGATTTTAGTCCAATACGGATTACAGGATGTACTCAAGATGATTCGGGGGTTATCGCAGATTCAGAACGGAGATGACTCCTAGTCTCTGTGGTCCATGATTCGGACAACACTTGATGCTTATATCATAACCGGTAAGTGGGTGGTGTTTATTCTTGCGGGAATTGTTCTGGGCAT
>JAQXIR010000190.1 GCA_029007885.1 Lachnospiraceae bacterium
AAACTCTTCTCACAGCGGATGCGGATGTGGGGATAACGACAACGGATGCAGCTGGATTATCTGGTTACTGATTCTCTTCTGCTGCTGTGGAAACGGCAATTTCGGATGCTGCTGATACGAGCATGTAAAAAGACGGGCTTCCTAACCGGAAGCCCATTTCTTTCTATGCCTGGTTGAAATGTACTGTTTCCTAAATGCATAACTGTCTTTTGGCTTTCATATAATTGGATAACAAAAACTACGGATGTAATATGGAAGAAAAAGAAACAGATGCCGTCCTTTTATTTGATACTCTGTATACAACAAACCATTTACAGATTATGAAAGTTCTTCTTCCATATTTGAAAGAAGAACACCAAAAGAAAATTGCCGTATACATTAAATTAAATGAGTTAATTTATACAATACAATATACCCAAAAACACAGGATATCACTTTCTTCCTGTAAAAATGAGGATAAGCAACCACCTGATTTTTTTCATCTCTGCACTCTGATCACCCCTTATTGCACAGAAGACGAGAAAAAGATGGTTGATCAGTTTATGAGTATGAAATCCGGTTTGGAAAAGTATCAGGATATTATGAATCTTATGCAGATGCTTGAACCACTCTCTTCTTTCGAAAATGGTACTGACAGTGGAAATCTCAATAATCTTTTAAAAAACTTTCTTACAGATGAGCAGCTTGCAATGTTTGAAATGTTTCAGGAAGGAGGTAATTTATGAATGAAAGTTTGGAATGGATGAAAAATCCGAAATTAAAAGAAATTCCTACATATAAACTGGAATTTTTACAAAAAATGTTCTTTGAAAGTAAATCTCTGCAGGAAAAAGAACGTCTCCCATTTCTTCTTTCTCTCGCAGCGAAAAGCAAATCTATGAATATCTCTTTTTCCGAAGAAGAAACTTCTCTTGTTATTTCTGTTTTAAAAGAGCATGCTTCAGCGGAGGATGTTGCAAAAATTGACCGTTTTATCAGAATGGCAAAATCAAAATCTTAAGTCTCATTCAAAAAAACAGGATAGGCATAAACACCTATCCTGTCTAAACTCTTTTCCTATTTTGCAACAATATTGATAATTCTTCCGGGTACATAGATTTCTTTTATGATAGTTCCGGTAAGTTTACTGCCAAGTGCATCTTTTCCAGCCGCAATTGCAGTATCCTTATCAACATCTTTGTTTAAGGTCACCGTTGCTTTTGTCTTACCGTTAATCTGAACAGCAATCTCAACTGTTGCCTCTACTGTCTTCGCCTCATCATATTCCGGCCAAGATGTCTGATATACTCTTCCTTCAAATCCGGTTCTGTTCCAAAGTTCCTCAGTAATATGTGGGGCAACCGGATTCAACAACGTTAAGAGCGTTTTAAACTCTCCTTTTGTTACAGAATTCTTTTTATAGAAGTCATTTAACAGCGCCATCATTGCAGCAATTGCAGTATTATACTTCAGATTTTCATAATCGTTGCTGACTTTTTTAATTGTCTGATGCATTTTGGTTTCCATATCTTTGGAATAGTCATCTTCATCCGTTAAAATATCCTGTAATTTCCATACTCTTTCCAGGAATCTTCGACATCCTTTAACGCCGTCTTCAGACCAGGATGCGCTCAAATCGAATGCACCAATAAACATCTCATAGGTACGCAGTGTGTCAGCACCGTAATCTCTAACAATGTCATCCGGATTGACAACATTACCTCTTGATTTTGACATCTTCTCGCCGTTAGATCCTAAAATCATACCATGAGAAGTTCTCTTCTGATAAGGTTCCGGACACGGCACAACACCTTCATCGTAAAGGAATCTGTGCCAGAATCTCGAATAAAGCAAGTGCAGTGTTGTATGTTCCATACCTCCGTTATACCAATCAACCGGCATCCAGTATTGCAATGCTTCTTTACTTGCCAGTTCCTTATCGTTTGTCGGATCTGTATAACGCAGGAAATACCATGATGAACCTGCCCACTGTGGCATTGTATCCGTTTCTCTTTTTGCAGGACCTCCACAGCACGGGCATGTTGTATTCACCCAGTCTGTCATTGCAGCAAGCGGTGATTCGCCGTTATCAGTCGGCATATAACTCTCCACATCCGGAAGTTCCAACGGGAGTTCACTTTCATCAAGCGGTACAAATCCACACTTTTCACATTTAACAATCGGAATCGGTTCTCCCCAATAACGCTGTCTGGAGAATACCCAATCTCTTAACTTAAAGTTCGTCTTTTTTGTACCGATTCCCTTATCTTCCAAAAATGCAATAATCTTTTCTTTTGCCTCAGCAACAGAAAGACCATTCAAGAAATCGGAATTCACGAGTGTTCCGGTTGCAACATCCGTATAAACTGCTTCGTTTACATCCACTTCACTTCCGGCTACCACTTCAATGATTGGAAGATTAAATTTCTTTGCAAATTCCCAGTCTCTTTCATCATGCGCAGGAACTGCCATGATTGCTCCGGTTCCGTATGTCATCAATACATAATCGGAAATCCAAATTGGAATCTCTTTTCCGTTTACCGGATTTATTGCAGTCAAGCCATCAATTTCAACACCCGTTTTATCCTTTGCAAGTTCCGTACGTTCAAAATCGGATTTCTTGCTTGCCATTTCACGGTATTCCGTGATTTTATCAAAGTTCTTAATTTCTTCTTTGTATTTATCAATAATCGGATGTTCCGGAGAAACTACCATGTAGGTAACACCAAATAAAGTATCCGGTCTCGTTGTATAGATACGAAGTTTATCATCCTTATTTTTAATGGAGAAATCGACTTCTGCTCCTTGTGATTTTCCAATCCAGTTCTTCTGTGAAACTTTGACACGTTCAATATAATCAACCGTATCAAGTCCTTCAATCAGTTTGTCGGCATATTCTGTGATTTTTAACATCCATTGACTTTTGACTTTACGAACAACTTCCGATCCACATCGCTCGCAGACACCGTTTACAACTTCTTCATTGGCAAGTCCCACTTTACAGGAAGTACACCAGTTAATCGGCATTTCCGTCTTATATGCCAATCCCGCTTTAAACAGTTTTAAGAAAATCCATTGTGTCCATTTATAATAATTCGGATCTGTCGTATTAATCTCGCGATCCCAGTCAAAAGAGTAACCCAAAGAGTGGAGCTGGTTCTTGAAACGTTCCACATTATTCTTTGTCACAATTTTCGGATGGATGTGATTCTTAATTGCATAATTTTCGGTTGGCAAACCGAATGCATCCCATCCCATCGGATAAAGGACATTATATCCCTGCATTCTTCTCTTTCTTGCAACAATATCCAGTGCCGTATATGGTCTCGGA
>JAQXIR010000191.1 GCA_029007885.1 Lachnospiraceae bacterium
TCCCACAATTGCTGTGCATCCATCTCTCCAAGTCCTTTATATCGTTGTAACGTAAATGGTGACTTGTGAGATTTTCTGTATCGCTCCAAAGCCTTATCATCATAAAGATATTCTTCTTCCCCTTTGGAAGGCATTGCTTTATACAGAGGAGGCATAGCAATATAAACATGTCCCTCAAAAATCAGTTCCGGCATAAAACGATAAAATAATGTTAAAAGCAATGTTGAAATGTGGGCACCGTCTACGTCGGCATCTGCCATAATAATGATTTTGTCATAACGTAATTTTGTGATATCGAAGTCATTCCCGTATCCTTCCGAAAATCCGCATCCGAATGCATTGATCATCGTTTTAATTTCTGCATTCGCCAGAACTTTATCAATGCTTGCTTTTTCAACATTTAAGATTTTTCCGCGGATAGGAAGAATCGCTTGATAGGAACGGTCTCTGGCCATTTTTGCGCTTCCGCCTGCAGAATCACCTTCTACAATAAAAATTTCACATTTTTTGGCATCACGAGACTCACAGTTGGCAAGTTTTCCATTCGAATCAAATGAAAATTTCTGTTTCGTCAGCAGATTTGTTTTTGCTTTTTCTTCGGTTTTTCTGATTTTTGCTGCTTTTTCCGCACAACCGATAACACTTTTTAAGACTTCGAGGTTACGATCAAAATAACGGACTATCTCGTCTCCTGTTACTTTACTAACGACTTTCGCAGCATCCTGATTATCCAGTTTTGTCTTGGTCTGACCTTCAAAACGGGGATCGGGATGTTTGATTGATACAACGGCAGTCATTCCGTTACGGATGTCCGCACCTGTAAAATTCGCATCCTTTTCTTTTAAAATTCCAAGTGTTCTGGCATAAGAATTAATAACACCTGTAAACATGGTTTTAAATCCGGTCAGATGTGTACCGCCTTCTGCATTGTAGATATTGTTGCAAAAGCCAAGTACAATCTCGTGAAACTCATTAACATATTGAATTGCAACTTCTACCGTGATACCTTCGCTTTCGCCCTTAAAATAAATTGGCTCATGAATTGTCTCTTTTGAACGATTCATGTCCTTAATAAAGCCAATCAGGCCTTCCGGTTCATGGAATTCAATATATTCTGCTTCTTCTTTTCTTTTGTCTTCAAAAACAATGGTAAGATTCGGATTCAGATATGCTGTTTCATGCAGCCTGCTCTTTACTTCATCTTCTTTAAACCACGTTTTATCAAAAATGGTATCATCCGGAAGAAAATTGACTGACGTTCCGGTTTCTTTCGTTTTGCCTATAACAGGTAATAATCCGTCAATCAATTCCGTAGTCGGAGTCCCGCGTTCATAGGTGTCTTCGTAAATACATCCGTTTTTCTTTACTCTGACACAAAGATGATTGGAAAGTGCATTTACAACGGAAGAGCCAACCCCGTGCAGACCACCGCTTGTCTTATATGCAGAGTCATCAAATTTACCTCCGGCGTGAAGTGTTGTAAAAACAAGCCGTTCTGCACTCATTCCTTTTTCATGCATTTCAATCGGAATCCCTCGTCCGTTATCTTCTACGGTTGCTGATCCGTCTTTTTCTAAGGTAACTTTTATCTTATCACAGAAACCGGCTAAATGTTCGTCAACGGAATTATCGACAATTTCATAGATTAAATGATTAAGTCCTTTTGTAGAAACACTACCGATATACATACCGGGCCGTTTTCTGACTGCCTCAAGTCCTTCTAGTACGGTGATGCTGGAAGCATCATAAGTATTATTCTTCCCCATGAGAAATCCTTCCTTACCTGAAATTCTATGGGAATTATACCATAATTCCTCTAATAAGAAAAGAAAAAAAGCACTACCTGTTGTAGTGCTTTTTTCTTTATAATACTAATATTTGTATTTTGCAATTATTCGACCGGTAGTATTTGTGTCGCTGCAATTGCAATTGCACCCGGACCGATATGGCAGGCAACACTTAAGGAAAGCGGATAAATATCTTCAATCTTACAGCCCGGAATTGCAGATTCCGCCTCTTTCTTAAATTCCATAATTGCAGCATCATTCTGTGTATGCGCCATCTGAATAACTACATTCATTTTATCAAGACCGCCAAAGCGTGTTTCAATATCATTTTTGATTGCATTAATCATAATATTCTTACCCTGGTTGGCAGTCCGTGCTTTGGCAAACGCATCCAACTTATCTCCCTGAATCTGTAATAC
>JAQXIR010000192.1 GCA_029007885.1 Lachnospiraceae bacterium
TTTTATCAAATTTGCTTTCTTCCTGTGTCAGAACATTTAAAATAAAGTCTTTCTTTTCTTCCAATTCCGGATAACCGTCTTTGGATTCATTAATAACGGTCTGACTTAAATTTGCCAGGAATAAATCTTTGATGCCAAGCAGTCTGCCGTGTCTTGCTGCTCTTCTGATCAGTCTGCGCAGGACGTATCCTCTTCCTTCATTGGAAGGCATAACGCCGTCTGAAATCAAGAATGTTGAGGAACGAATGTGGTCGGTAATCAGACGAATCGAAATATCTTTTGTTTCATCTGTCTGATATGTTACACCCGCAAGTTCGCAAATTCTGTCACGGATAGCTTTCATCGTATCAATATCAAATACGGAATCTACATCCTGAACTACCACTGCCAGACGCTCAAGTCCCATTCCGGTGTCGATGTTTTTATTGGCAAGTTCCGTATAATTACCTTTGCCGTCTCCGTCAAACTGGGTAAATACGTTATTCCATACTTCCATGAAGCGGTCACAGTCACATCCTACTTTACAATCCGGTTTTCCGCATCCGTATTTGATTCCGCGGTCATAGTAGATTTCAGAACATGGTCCGCAAGGTCCTGCACCGTGTTCCCAGAAGTTATCACATTTTCCGTCAGCGTCCCGGTAAAATCTTGTGATTTTTTCTGCCGGTACTCCGATTTCCTTATTCCAGATTTCGAATGCTTCATCATCTTCAAAATAAATTGACGGATACAGGCGTTCCGGTTCCATTCCGACTACCTGTGTCAAGAATTCCCAGCTCCATGCAATTGCTTCATGTTTAAAGTAATCCCCAAACGAAAAGTTGCCAAGCATTTCAAAAAAGGTCAGGTGTCTTGCTGTCTTTCCGACGTTTTCAATATCACCTGTACGCACACATTTCTGACATGTCGTCACACGTCTTCTCGGCGGAATCTCCTGTCCCGTAAAATATGGTTTCAAAGGTGCCATACCTGCATTAATAAGCAGCAGACTGTTATCATTATGCGGTACAAGAGAAAAACTCTTCATCGCAAGATGATCCTTTGATTCAAAAAACTTTAAATACATTCTTCTTAATTCATTTACTCCGTATGCTTTCACGATAGTTCCTCCAACCGTATCTGATTTTCTCTAAAAATCAACGTTTTTATTATAAAATGGTTTGTATGACCTGTCAAATGTTATTCCACGCTTTTTAAGGCTTCAATCATATCCACTTTTTTTAAGGAAAAATGCATCACAATATTAACAATTGCCGTAAACAAAAACGTCAATAAAACGCTGTAAAGATAACTTGCCGGTTTAATTTCTCTTCCAAACATCATCAAGTCCACTTCAGCCGTCAGGGCGACAAATCTTGTTAAGAAAGTACCTAAAACAACGCCTGCTATACATCCGATTATCGTCAGGGCAATGTTTTCCCGCAGTACATAAGCACTGACTTCTCCGTCGTAGAATCCCAGTACCTTTAATGTGGACAGTTCCCTTTTTCGTTCCGTAACATTAATATTGTTCAAATTATATAGCACAATAAATGCAAGGGCTCCGGCAGAAACCACCAAAACCATGATTACAGAATCAATACTTTTCAACAAATCTTTGACTTTTTGTGCCAGACTGCTGTAAAACGTAATCTGCGAAACACCCGGAATCGTAAGGACATCTTTTCCGATTGCTTCTTCCATATCCTGCTCAGCAGAAATGTTGTACGTAAGAATCGTATTATACGTCGGTTTTTCCCCAAACACGCTTTGATAATATGCAGGACTCATATAGAGATAATTCATATAATAGTTTTCTGTAATTCCACTGATGACAACCTCTCCGTAGTCTGTTTCATCTTCCTGCAATGAAATGGTATCTCCGACTGTAACGTTCAGAAGTTTTGCCAGTTTTTCGCTAATTACCGCTCCATCTTTTGTCAATTGAAGTTCTTTCTTGGAAACACGCTCCCGTATTGTAATAAATTCTTTTATCTTCTCCGTATCTTCCGGTACAATCAGATAAGCTTCTTTGGTAACTCCGTTTTTATTTGCATCGTACAAATGCTGATGTGCACTCATCCGGGAAGTAATCCGTTCATCGTCCTGCAGCTCCTTTATGATATTCTCCCGCTCTATATCTGTCACATCATCTTCCAGCGTAATGGCTGCATGATATTTGATAATGTTTACAAACTGCTCATTTCCGACTACATAGATTGCATCTTTTAATCCGAATGCTACTAAAAGCAATGCCATACAACCTGCAATTCCAAAAATCGTCATAAAGAATCTCTTTTTATACCGGAATAAATTTCGTACGGTTGCCTTTTTTGTAAAGTTCAAATGTTTCCAAATAAGCGGAATATGTTCGAGGATAACACGTTTCCCGCTTTTAGGTGCCGCCGGACGCATCAAGATACTCGGCTGTGCTTTTAACTCTCTTCCACACGCAAACCATGTTGCAAGACATACGCACAAAACAGCGGCTGCCGTTGCCATCAGAGAATAGGAAACACTCATCGGCATAAGAATCTTCGGAAGGTTGTTGTATAAAATTTTATATGCATTAATAATGATATACGGAAGAATTTTTTGCCCTGCGAACATACCCCAGATACTTCCGATGAATGACGCACTGATTGCATAAAACAGATATTTAAGTGCTATCTTTCCGTCAGAATACCCGAGCGCTTTTAGTGTTCCAATCTGCGTCCGTTCTTCTTCCACCATTCTTGTCATCGTCGTTAATGCCACCAAAGCGGCAACCAAAAAGAAAATGACCGGAAAAACTTCTCCGATTGCACCGATTCTTTCGGCATCCTGTCCAAATTCCGTATATGACTGATTGGAAGTACGATCTAATACATACCATTTCGGAACTTCCAATTCCTTTAACTGTTCTTTGGCATCATCCAATTTTTCTCTGGCATCTTTTAATTCTTCCTTAGCGGGTTCTAATTCTTCTTCTGCCTCTTTTTTCTCTTTGTCAAATGTTTCCAAAGCTTCCTGATAGTCTGCTTCTGCATCCTTCAGTTCTTCTTCCGCCTCAGTCAGTTTTCTTTTTCCGTCTTCGATTTTTATCTTGTTTTCTTCAACTTCTTTTAAGCCTTCCTCATAGTCGGTAAGGTTTGTCTGATATTCGTCCCATCCTTCCTGCCATTCCTTCCTGGCATCGGTAAGCTTTAACTGTCCTTCTGCGACCTGATACCATGCTGCATCAATATCCGGCAAAGCATTTTCCAGTTCTGTTTCCTGTTTATTGATTTCTTCCTCTGCGCGGTTCAATTGTTTTTCTAATTCATCAATCCATGACTGCGGCAAAAAAGGCTTCATTTTTTCCAATTCATTTCTTTTCTCAGCCAGTTCATTTCTTGCCTTCTTAATCTGTTCTTTTCCATCATTGTAACTTTTATATGCATTATCTACCTGCGTACTTGCTTCATAAAGCTCCTGCTGCTTTTCATCAATCTCTTTTTTCGCATCTGTCAATTCCTGTAAGGCATCCTCTAATTTAGGCTTTGCCTCATCTAATTCTTTTTGTGCATCAGCAAGTTCTTTCTCCCCATCGGAAAGTTCTTGCTTCTTATCCTGAATTGTCTGTTTTGCGTCTTCTATCTCATTTCCGGCATCAGCAAGTTTTTCTTCCGCATCTGAAAGTTTCTTTTCCGCGTCAGCGACTTTCTCTTCTCCTTGTGACACTTCTTTTTCACCGTCATTTAGTTTCTCGGTTGCCTCTTCTTGCACTTCTTCAAAACGAATTTGGCAGAATTCTTCCTCAATCTCTTTTATCTTTTCCGCATTTTTGTCAATTTTCTCCTGATAGGTATCTGAATATGTATTCAGATTATCCGTGCCTACTGTTGTCAGATAAACCTCTGTATATGCCTCCATGCAAAAATCTTCTGAAGGAATCATAATAAAACAGCTGACTGTACCGCTTCCGATACTGCTGTTTCCTCTATCACGTGACAAATACAGTGGTGTTGTGCCGCTCCCGACAATTGTAAAAGTATCGTATTGAAAACTGTCCTCAATCGATTCGTCATCCCCGGATTCAATCGTAATCGTATCACCGATTGTTTTATCCGTATAAGTAAAAAGTCTGTCGTCAACAAAACATTCTCCCGGCTCTTCCGGCAGACGCCCTTGTGTGATGCTTATTTGATTAATTGTTTCCGGCAGCGACATCATCTTGACAACCAGACGTTTCTCACTCACATTGCAAAGCACATCCTTGGAATATGCCGGTTCTGCCTCTTCAATCCCTTCTATCGCTCTAAATGTTTCCACATCACGGTCCGTCATTCCGAGTGTTCCCAAAACTCTGATATCATAAAAATTCTGGTCGTCGTAAAACACATCCGCTGACATCTGCATATCCGGTTTTGTTGCACGGATTCCGGAAAAAAAGGCAACACCAAGTCCGACAATTAAAATAATTGCCAGATATCGGTTTGCCGTCCGTTTAATTGTTCGAAAAGTTTCCAAAAGTAACATGTTTCTTTTCAAAATAACTCACTACCATTCTATTTTTTCTACCGGAAGTGGATTTGCATTTTTTTCTTCACTGACCACTTTTCCGTTTCGAACTTTCAAAATTCTATCCGCCATGGGTGCAATTGCCAGATTATGCGTGATTACAATCACCGTCATATTTTTTTCACGCGATGTTTTCTGCAATAACTTCA
>JAQXIR010000193.1 GCA_029007885.1 Lachnospiraceae bacterium
AATATACGGAAAATATTTATTCGTTTGAATGGATTAATGATTTTTCTGCCGCCAGAAATTTTGCGGCAAGCAAAGCATCCCATGACTGGATTATTGCGCTGGATTGCGATGAATATCTGGAAGAACTGGATATTGAAGAATTAATACGCATCTTGCCGCAACACAAAAGAGAAGTTGGAAGCATTACAATCAAAAATGTACTTGCCAAGGGAAGCGAATCATTTGCTGTTCACAGGATATATCACCGAAAAAATGCACATTTTGAAGAACCGATTCATGAACAAATCCGGAATGACAAGCATGAAAGACCGGGAAATTTTGGGGCTCCAATGACGATATTGCATTATGGATATGCTTTATCACCGGAAAAGATGAAACAAAAACAGGAACGCAATTTATCCTTGCTTTTGCAGGAATTGTCAAAAAACGAGAAAGAACCTTACTATTATTTCCAAATTGCGCGTTCGTATGCAGTGTTACAGAAAAGGGAAGATGCTTTTGAATATCTGGAAAAGGGGATGGCACTAAACCCTGATATCAGGGAAGAGTATGTGCCGCATATGATCCTTGACTATGGAAAATCATTATTGGAACTGAGGCGTTACGAAGAAGCCATGACAGTGGAAAAATGGAATGATTCCCTTGGGCACATTTCAGACTATCGCTTTTTGATGGGAAGAATTTATTTCGCGAACGACCAGTTCTTAAAAGCGCTTCAGTCTTTTCTGAAAGCCACAACGGCAAAAACGGTATTTGCCGCAGGAACCAATTCGTTTTTACCGTTGCATGCAATGGCAATTATTTACCAAAAACTTGGTGAAAATGAGATGGCAAAAAATTGTGAGGAGCAGGCAAGAAAACTTGCACAGCAGAACCAAAATCATGATGGGAGAAATTGAAGGAATTAATTTCCTCAATTCCCTAAAGATTTCCCCCAAATTGCCGATAACTATATTGAAACAAGTAAACAATCTCAAAAAAGGAGGAGCAGAATATGCGTATTGAGGCTTATACACAGGTGCAGCAGTTATATAACAATAAAAATACTGCCAAACTGAAAAAGGAAACAAGCCGCAGCTTCTCTGATCAACTGCAGATTTCCAGCGTCGGAAAGGATATCCAGACGGCAAAGCAGGCAGTCATAAACAGTCCTGACATCAGGGAAGATATCACGGCTTCGATTAAGGAACAGATTGATGCAGGCACATACAGTGTAAGCGGTGAAAGCTTTGCGGAAAAACTTTTTGAGAAGTATAACAGCGCACTTTAAGTTAGGAGGATAGACCGGTGGCAAGCTTGATGGAAGATTTGATTGAAGTTCTTGAAAAAGAAAACAGCGAGTATGAAAAACTACTTGCGCTTTCCATGAAGAAGACACCGGTTATCATCGGCGCTGACCTGGAGCAGTTACAGAAAATCACGGATGAGGAACAGGAAATTGTCAGTCGAATTCATCATCTCGATCGGAGAAGAGAAGAGAATATGAAGGAGATTGCCAGAGTTATCAACAAGGATGTTAATGAATTGACACTGGGAGTTTTAGTCGATATTTTCGAAAGACGCCCGAAAGAACACAGACAACTGGCAGAGATTCACGATAAATTAAAAAGCACCATGCAACAGATGGTACGCGTGAATGAACAGAACAGAGAATTAATAGAAAGTTCTTTGGAAATGGTACAGTTTGACATGAATGTGCTGCAGGCAATGAAGACAGCACCGGAGACAGCTAATTATACGAAAGAAGCGTACAGTTCCGGAGATGTCATGGGAAACAACGCCGGTGGCTTTGATGCGAAACAATAACATCCAAGAGGTGATGACGTATGCCGTTAATGGGAAGTTTATACATCGGCAATTCCGGACTTCAGACGAGTCAGAATGCTTTAAATACAACTGCACATAACATTTCTAATGCAGGTACCACAGGCTACGTGCGTCAGCAGGTGTTACTGGGTACCAATATCTATAACACCATCAATGTCAATTATAAAGCGGTTGCCAATCAGCAGATTGGTCTCGGCGTCACCTATTCCAAAACAAGACAGGTAAGAGATTATTTTCTTGATCAGACATATCGGAAAGAATCCGGCAGAAGCGCATTTTATGAAGTATCATATGACGCACTGAGTGAGATAGAAAATCTTTTGGATGAAATGAATGGAGAGTCGTTTCAGGATTCTATAAAAAATCTTTGGACAGCAGTGCAGGAACTTGCAAAAGATCCCGGCAGTGCGGTTACACAGGGACTTTTGATTGAACGCAGTTCTGAGTTTCTGGCAAGAGCACAATCGGTATATGGTGGTCTTTGCGATTATCAGTCAAACCTAAATCTTTCCGTAAAACAAAAAGTTGATACCATCAATAATTACGCAAGGCAGATTAAAGAACTGAATGATGAAATCCGCTATATCGAATGCGGCGGGTTCGAGAGAGCAAATGATCTTAGGGATGTCAGAAACCAGTTGGTAGACGAACTGGCAGCAATGGCAAATATTACCTATACAGAAGAAATGGACAGCTCCATTACGATTCGACTTGAGGATGAAGACCTTGTAAAAAGAGATGTTGTATATGAAATAGGACTGAAAGAGGATCCGACGACAGGATTTTATACACCGTTTTGGATTCACAATGCAAAATTTACGTTAAATGCGGATGGGGAAAAAGTATACGACATTGAAGGCGCAGAAGTCTTTGACTTGAACAGAGTAATCTCTTCTGACTTAAATACAGACGTCGGAAGTTTGAAATCAACTCTTCTGGCAAGAGGTGATCATAGAGCAAATTTCACGGATCTTTCCGAAGATAACTATGACAGGAGTGTTTCCCAGTCCGTCATCATGAATGTTCAGGCGGAATTTGACCAACTGATTCATAATATTGCAACAACGATGAATCAGGTAATCGCCGATAATGCAGATCCGGCAAGCGGTTATTTGTGCGATGAAAACGGTAACCCAATCCAGATTTTTCAAAAAATCGCTTCGGATGGTTACAGAATAGATCCCGCGACCGGAAATTATGCATATGTGGCAGAAGATGAAAATGTAAATGAGACATTATATACAACTACGAATTTACAGATTAATCAGAAACTTTTGCAGCAGCCGACCAGACTGGGATTTGTAAAGCCTGACGGAAAAGTGGATTTTACAACAATGGAACAGATGAAGGCAGCATTTACTGCGGAGTCAAGTGTTTTAAACCCAAATGTAAAGAAAAAGTCGAGTTTTGTAGATTACTACGGAGACCTTGTTTCACAGGTAGCAAATTCCGGTTATGTATATAAAAATATTCTTTCGAATCAGCAGGAAACCGTTGATTCCACATTTGCAGCAAGAGAACAGGTTATCGGTGTTTCGCAGGATGAGGAACTTACCAATATGGTAAAATTCCAAAATGCATACAATGCAGCCAGCAGATATATCAATGTAATTGATGAAATGCTGGAACATATCATCAATACCCTGGCTATTTAATGGTGATGTACACGTTGCGTGAGAAAGGAGGAGCCAATGCCTTCACAATTTTTCGGACTGAATATCGCATACACAGGTTTGCTTGCATCTAATGCAGCATTGAATACAACAGCAAACAATATTGCCAATACCGAAACGGTAGGATATAGCAGACAGACAGTAAACCAGAGCGCGGCAGAAGCACTCCGCACATTTACGACATACGGATGTGCCGGCGCCGGTGTGGATGTACTTTCTATTGAACGAATCCGAGATGAATTCTACGATCAGAAATACTGGTCTACGAATACAAATGCCGGTTCCTATAATATGAAGCAGTACTACATGAGACAGGTGGAAAACTATTTTATGGATGACAGTACCATAGAAGGATTCACCTCCGTATTCAACAAGATGATGGATGCTCTTGCAGAAGTAAAAAAGCAGGGCGGAACGGGTGATGTAAAATCTCAGTTTATTGGATTTGCAGACAACATGACAGAGTATTTTAACAATATGGCCGGCAATATGGAACAAATCCAGAAAGACGTCAATTCGGAAATTAAATTGAAAATTGATGAGATTAATTCCATTGCATCGGAAATCGCCACATTGAATAAGCAGATTAATGTCATTGAAATGAATTCCAGCGGTTATAAGGCAAATGAACTGCGCGACCAGAGAACACTTTTGCTGGACAGTCTTTCCGCGATTGTCAATATTGAAACAACGGAACTTCCGATTACGGATTTAAACGATCCGACAAGAGAAACCGGCGGAACCCGCTTTATTGTGAAAATTGCCGGCGGACAGACACTGGTAGATGCAAATGACTACAGAACTATGGAGTGTATTGCAAGAACGCAGGATGAGAAGGTAAACCAGTCTGATATCGATGGACTCTACGATGTATACTGGGTATCCGACCAGCGTACCGGAGCAATCGGAGATGAATTTAATCTCTATAATGCAAGACTCGGAGGAGAATTGCAGGGTCTTGTGGAAATGAGAGACGGCAATAACGGAGAATACTTTAACGGTACCGTAACAGCAATCGGCACCGACCCGGACGGAAGAGTAGATGAAAGCGGAAAAGTGCTTAAAACCGTCACTGTGGAAGTGAAAGAAGAATATTTGCTGGATTTGAATAAAACTACACTTTCCAATAATGGTGGAAAAATTAACCTGGCAAATCAGATTTTTTATTACAAAGATTGGTCCTATTCTTACGATGAGACAACCGGTAAGACCACTTATACGTTTACGATTGATGAAACGATGAGCGGTGAGAACTTAAACAATACAAAATTAAACAAAGAAGCGAGCATCGGTGCCGGTGTAAAATATCAGGGAATTCCCTACTACCAGCAACAGATGAATGAATGGGTAAGAGTATTTGCTAATTCGTTCAATACAATTTTAAGCGAAGGATATGATGCACAGGGAAACAGCGGAACCATTCTATTTACCGGTGATATGGAGACCGACAACGGACAGTTGCAGTTTATGACCGCTTATAATCAAAAAAATGCGGACGGTACCAGAAAGTCAGAAACAGTTAAGTCAAAAGATGACAGTTATTATCGCCTTACGGCAAAAAATTTCAACGTTCTGACCGCAATGACAGAAAATGCCGACCTGCTTGCCACAAGATCGGATGCAACGGCAGGCAGTGATGAATACGGTAACGTAACGAGACTGATTAATATGACTACGGACAAGAGTGTGGTGAACTTCAGAGGTGCTGCAACGGGAGAATTCTTAACCTGCATTCTTTCCGATGTTGCATTAAATGCAAACAGTGCCAATACATTTTACACCAATTACAGCAATGTCGGAAAAGCAATCGATAATCAGAGAACTTCCATTTCCGGTGTTGACAAAGATGAAGAAGCTGTTAATCTTGTGAAATACCAGAATGCTTATACATTGGCTTCTAAGATGATACAGACCTTGACGGAAGTATATGACAGACTGATTTTACAGACCGGCGTATAACCGGTGTATGAACAAAAGGAGTGAGGCAACTTGAGAATCACATCAAAAGTAATTCAGAACAATGCACTATCCAATATTAACACCAACAAAATTTTGCAGGACAAACTGAATAATCAGATGTCAACAGAAAAGAAAATCAATCGTCCTTCGGATGACCCGGTTATTGCCATTCGTGCATTGCGTCTTAGAACAAATGTTAGCCAGATAACACAGTACTATGAAAAAAATGCACCGGATGCGGAAAGCTGGATGAAAGTTACGGAGGATGCACTGTCAACGGTTTCGAGTGTTATTACGGATATGATTGAACAGTGTGGGAAAGGTGCAAATGAGAAGTTGACAAGTGAAGACCGCCAGACCATTCTGGATGCACTGAATCAACTTCGGGATGAAGTATATGCAACGGGAAATGCCGATTATGCCGGAAGAAGTGTCTTTACCGGGTATCGCACAGAAACCACTTTAAAATTTACGGCAGATGAAAAAAAGAAATATTCCATTACAGAGCAGGTAGATAAAACAGCACTTGATGAGATTACCTATATTGATAGCGGATCAATAAACAGCATTAACGATTCGAATTTTAATGATCCGGTGCATAAAAATATTTTGGAAAATCAGGTGACAAGTAATTCAATCTATCGACTTCGTCTTTCTTATGATTCTCTGGATGCTGCGGATGCTTATGAGACAGGCGTAACTCCGACATTGATGACATATGATGCAGCAACAGGGACATTTACTCCGGTGACAAAAGATGACGGAGCCGGGAATCTGGTGCCGATTGAACCGAAAGTGGTGGCGGTTAACGAGGATCCGGATCCCTACATGAGCGTTGGAGAGGATGACATTATAGTCATTAAAGAAACCGGGGAAATGTTACTGGGCAAGAACGTTTATAACCAGTTAATGGCAAAAGAAGATGACCCGACAACGGAAATAAATGAAGCGGAATTTCGAGTTACTTACCAAAAGACAAATTGGGAAAAGGATGACTTAAAACCGGAACACTATTTTGCATGTACAGATTCAACAGATCCGGCAAAACCGATTGTTTATAATCAGGATTATCTGGATTTGACCGGAGCTGTAGAAAAACAGGCAATTGAATATGACGTCGGATTAAATCAGGCAATCCGCGTCAATACAACGGCAGACGAAGTATTCCTTCACAGCATCGGCCGGGATGTGGATGATATGATCAATGCGATGCAGGATGTCGTGGATATGGAAAATACAGTTGCTACCCTTACAAAAATGGTGGAAAGCGACAAATACGACGATATTACGAAAGAGACTATCCAGAATCAGCTTGATGCCGCAAATAAGGCACTGACGTTTTTGAAAGAAAAAGCACAGAAGATGTTTGAAGGCGGTATCACCAAAATGCAGGATCATTTAAACACGGTAAACGGTGCAGTGACAAGATGCGGTACGAGAGGGAAAAAACTCGAGTTAATCCAGAACAGACTGATGTCACAGAAAACGAATTTCGAGACGCTGCAGGCAGACAACGAGAACGCTGATCTTACCGATGTTGCGATTGAACTAAGCAGTGCGGAACTGACATATGAAGCGGCATTGATGGCAACCGGCAAGATTATGCAGACATCTCTTATGAACTATATCTAATTAATGATTATACAGGAAGAAGGAGTGGGTTTATGAGAATAAACACAAGAGTATTTGGAGAAATTGATATTGAAGAAGAAAAAATCATTCATTTTCCGGGTGGAATCATCGGATTCCCGGATATGACGGAATTTGCATTGATTCATAATTCGGAAAAGGATGCAAGATGTGCAGTCAGATGGCTGCAGTCCATGCAGGAACCGGAATTTGCAATGCCGGTAATGGATCCGCTTGTTGTTTCACCGGATTACAATCCGATGGTGGAAGATGAACTGCTAAAACCTATTGGCGTTTTGAACCCGGAGTCTATTTTAGTCTTGGTTACGATGACGGTTCCGAAAGATATTAAGAAGATGACGGTAAATCTTCAGGCACCGTTTGTCATCAACGCGGATGAGAAGAAAGCATGTCAGATTATTGTGGATACGGAACAATATCCGATTCGTTTCCCGATTTATGATATCCTTGAAGGAATGAAGAAGGAGGGGAAATAGATGCTGGCATTATCGAGAAAAAAGAATGAAGCATTAATTATTAATAACAATATTGAAGTGACAATTCTTGAAATAAAAGGAGACCAGGTGAAAATCGGAATCAGTGCACCGAAGGAAATTCCGGTATACCGCAAAGAAGTATATCTCCAGATTCAGGAAGAAAACAAAGAAGCAATGACAACCCAGAATCTTACCGCATTGGCAGATTTGTTAAAATAGTGAAAAAAAGCGGCAGATAAATGAAAAAAATTTATCTGCCGCTCTTAATTTATAGAGAAAAATTGCCGATATAAGGCATAGAGAAGCATTTAGAACGAATCAGTATGATGAACATGGAGGTGATTCATATGGCAATAGAGCCATTAGGAAGCATGACTGCAGTGCAGGTGCAGTCAACAACGAAAATTCAGGCACCGGAAGCATCCGCAAAAGCAGCGGGCGAAAACAAAAATGTAATATCACAGGAAGCGGCAGTCCCTAAAATGGCTGATGCTACCGTTACAGTGGCAAAAGGCACGGAGAGTGGTGCTTATTCCGGAGATTCTGCTTCGGAGAAACAGGCAGATAGCGAAGCAATCCGCAAAGCGGTGTCAAATATCAATAAGAATATTAACGCCAATACGGAAGCTGTGTTTGGATTTCATGAAGCAACCAATCGTATTACAATTAAAATTATTGACAAACAGTCAAAAGAAGTAATTAAAGAACTGCCTCCCGAAAAAACACTTGATATGATTGCAAAAATTTGGGAGATGGCAGGCATTCTTGTCGATGAGAAGCGATAGGAGGTATAGATATGGCAATCAGATTATCAGGGCTTAGTTCAGGGCTTGATACGGAAAGTATTGTTGCCGAACTGGTAAAAGCAAAATCTACCAAAAAAGAAAAATTAGAAAAAGAACAGAAGAAATTCAGCTGGAAACAGGAAGCATGGAAAACCTTAAACAGCAAGATTTATTCTTTCTATAGCAAAACGTTAAGTGATATGCGTATGACTTCCGACTACAGCAAAAAGACAACAAAAGCAAGCAGCAGTGCGGTGACGGTTATCACGGGAGGAAGTGCGCCCAACTGTGTTCAGACAATGAAAGTAGAGAACATGGCAAAAGCGGGATACTTAACCGGCGGCAAACTGGCAGATTCGAAAAGCGACGGATATACAGCAGAATCCAAACTGACATCTCTTGGAATAGAAGAAGGCAGTAAGTTCTCCGTAACAAGCGGCGGTGCAACAAAGGAGATTGAAGTAACAAGCGAAACAACAATCAATGATGTTTTGACTGCAATGCGTGAAGCAGGTTTAAATGCAAATTTTGATGAGACAAATCAGCGTTTCTACATCAGTGCGAAAGCAACCGGAAAGGAAAATGATTTTTCCATTACTGCTGATGATGCGGCAGGACTTGACGCATTGTCTAAATTGAAAATTAATGAAGCAGATCTGGCATCTGAAACTGTTCGTATTAATGGCGAAAATGCAAAGATCATGTTAAATGGTATTGAATATGAATCTGATACCAATACATTTGAAATTAACGGATTGACAATTACTGTCAACGCCAAAACAGATGAAGAAATCACCTTAACGACCGACCAGGATACGGAAGGTATCTATAAGATGATTAAAAACTTCTTCAAGGAATATAATGAACTGATTAATGAAATGGATAAGTTATATAATGCGGAATCCGCATCCAAATATCAGATGCTTTCGAGCGAAGAAAAGGAAGCAATGGATGAGGATGAAGTAAAGGAATGGGAAAACAAGATTAAAGATTCCCTCCTTCGCAGAGATTCTACTTTAAGCACCGTTTCACAGGCAATGAAAGAAATCATGTTGACCGGCATCACAATGAAAGATGGTTCTAAAAAATTTCTTAGTGAATTCGGTATTGCAACATTAGGATATTTCAATGCAGCGGATAATGAAAAGAATGCTTATCACATTGACGGTGATGAAGATGATTCTTCAACGGGTACAAATGCAGATAAACTGAAAGCGGCAATTGCAAAGAATCCGGAAGAAGTTACGGAATTTTTCTCCACACTTACCAGAAATCTTTACGATAAACTGGGAGAACTGATGGCGAGAAAAGAAGACTACAGCAGTGCGTTTACCGTGTATAATGACCTTTCCATGAAGAAGGAATATGACAGCTATACGTCTAAAATAAAGGCACAGGAAGAATTGATAGCCGATTATGAAGACCGTTACTACAAAAAGTTTTCTAAAATGGAAACGGCAATGGCTAAATTAAACAGCCAGCAATCTTCCCTTTCTTCTTTGTTCGGATCATGATAAGAAAACGTGGATACAGGAGGTACGCTTATGGTAGGACAGAACCCATATGCACAGTACAATAACAGTAAAATATTGACAGCATCCCCGGCAGAACTTACGCTTATGCTGTATGACGGAGCGATTAAATTCTGCAATATAGCTATTATGGGAATTGAAAAAAACGATATTCAAAAAGCCCATACCAATATCGTAAAGGTACAGCGGATTATTGAAGAGTTCCGCTCTACTCTGGATAGAAAATATCCGGTTTCCGAAGATTTTGACAGAGTGTATGTGTATCTGTTGCAGCGTCTGCTGGAAGCAAATATGAAAAAGGATGCGGAAATTTTAAAAGAAGTATCCGTTCATTTACACTCCATGCGGGATACATGGAAAGAAGTTATGCGGTTAAATCGTGAGAAAAGTGCAATCTAAAAAGGAAGAACGAGATGGAAAATTATCTGCAGATTATGCAGCAAAGTCTTTGCGAGAAAAAAGAGATATTGACTGCGATTGAAGAAAAGAGCAGACAACAGGCACAGTTGATTGCGAAAGAGGATTTTTCGTTAGAAGAAATTGATAAGAATATGGATGAAAAATCGGAGTTAATCGATAAACTGACACTGCTGGATAACGGATTTGACAGTTTATATGAAAAAGTGCGTCAGGAACTGAATGACAATAAAGAACTTTATCGGGAACAGATTAAGGCCATGCAGGAACTGATATCCGGGATTATGGAAAAAAGTGCATCAATTGAGGCTTTGGAAGCACGAAATAAGGCTGCAATTGAAGAATATTTCCGTAACCGTAAAAAGGAACTGAAAAGTAACAGAAGGGTATCCGATGTGGCATATCAGTATTATAAATCGGCAAAAAATCTCGAATATGTAGACTCTCAGTTTCTGGATCAGAAAAAATGATATAAGAACCAAAAAATAACTTCCGGTCTCTTTTGATCGGGAGTTTTTGTGTTCATTTTGATATAGAAAAAAGGAATAATAATGAAGGAATATTTTAAGTGCGAAGTTGAAAAAACAATTGCAACTGTAGAGAAAAACCGGGATGAGGAGGATCTGACCTTCTGTATTCTTTCAGATTCCCACTATGAACCGGACGGAACATGGGAGGACACCGCTGCGACTATTTATAAGACATTGGAAAGCGTTCCGGTGGATGCCATTATTCATCTGGGAGACTTTACGGATGGTTGTGATAAGAAAAAGATTACAGAATCTTATGTAAACAAGATGCTGCAGGATCTTGACAAGAATGGGAAACCGGTACTTGTGACAATCGGAAATCATGATGCCAATTCCTATAAGAAAAATAAGGAACCATTTTCGGAGGAGGAAATGGTGCGACTATTCCGCATACCGGCAGCCTATTATTACCGAGACTTTGAAAAAGCGAAGATAAGATGCCTCTTTTTACGTTCTGATGATATCAGGGAACCGGTACGATACGGGTTTTCAAATGAAGAGGTCGAATGGGTAGAAAAGACACTGCAGGAAATGCCGAAAGGGTACAAAGCAGTTGTTTTTTCACATGAGGCTCCGTTGCCGGAACTTGACTATTGGTCAAGACTGATTCGTAACGGAAACAATTTACTAAAGGTGCTTGAATCATATAATGCGAAAGAGGATAGACAGATTCTTGCTTACATTCATGGACATACCCATGCAGAATACGTTTATGAAAAGTGTAGCTTTCCGATTATTTCGATAAGCTGCAGCCTTTGTAAGGATGTTGGTGAGAAAAAGCCGAAAGGTGCCGGTTCGCAAGAAAGGGAGCGGGGAAGTGTATCACAGGAACTGTGGGAAATTCTTCAGATTCACCCGAAGAAGGAGGAAATTGATCTGGTACGCTTCGGAGCAGGAGGTGACAGGAAAATCTCCTGTGTAAAACGTGAAAGTACCTGGAGAGAAGAGCGGACAAAAAAGAGGGAAGCACGTCATCCGAAGATATGGGCACATCGCGGCTCTTCCGGATTTGCACCGGAAAACACCATACCGGCTTTTGAAGTTGCAAAAGAACTAGAAGTGGATGGTATTGAACTGGATGTGCGGATGACAAAAGACAAAGAACTTGTTGCTATCCATGATAAAACAATTGATAGAACCGGAGACGGAAGAGGAAGAGTTGAAGATTTTACCTTGGATGAATTAAAACAAATCAATTTTGCAAAAGAAAAACCTGCATTTGGATTTGTTACAATTCCGACTTTGCGGCAAGTCTATGAAATGTTTCAAAATACAGACTTTATGATTTATGTGAATCTAGGGGAGAAGGACTCTGATGCTGAAGAATGCTTGAAAAAACTGACAGCAGAGATGGGCATGACAAGGCAAGTTGTTGATTCTTCGTCTGAAAAATATGTTATGATAGAAGTGCAGCATGATACAAAAAAGAATCAGAATTTGTCTGAAACCATCAATGTATTGCATAAAAAGGGCAAGAAGGCTGTGGTCAAGATTGTAAACGATCCGCAGCAGGCAATGGATTTAAAAGAAATGGGAGCAGATGTCATTATTACGGACCATCCGGGAAAGATGCGGGATCTGTTGACCGAATTGTGATAAAGGAGGATAAACTATGCATTATGATTATTTAATTGTGGGAGCGGGACTTTTTGGAGCAGTGTTTGCATCGGAAATGAAAAAGAGAGGAAAGACTTCTCTTGTGATTGATAAACGCGACCATATTGCAGGAAATATTTATACAAAAGAATGGAATGATATTCATGTGCATTGGTACGGAGCACATATTTTTCACACGTCCAACAAGGAAATATGGGATTATGTAAATCAATATGCAGAGTTTAATCATTTTGTAAATTCTCCGGTTGCAGTCTATGGAGAAGAATTGTATAACCTTCCGTTTAATATGAATACCTTCAGCCGTTTATGGAATGTCAGAACACCAAAGCAGGCACAGGAAAAGATTAGGGAACAGATTGCAAACCTGCATATTGAAGAACCGAAGAATTTGGAGGAACAGGCACTTTCCCTGGTTGGAACAGACGTATATGAAAAATTGATAAAGGGATATACAGAAAAACAATGGGGACGTGACTGTAAAGAACTTCCGGCTTTTATCATTAAACGACTGCCGTTGCGATTTACCTATGACAACAATTATTTTAACGACAGGTATCAGGGAATTCCGATAGGCGGCTACACAAAAATTGTAGAAAAAATGCTCGACGGTATACCGGTGATTCTCAATATGCCTTATAAAGAATTTATCAAAAAGAATAAAGAAAAGGAAAAAAATGCCGATACTTTTACTAAGATAGTTTATACGGGAATGATTGACGAATACTTCAATTATTGTCTTGGCGAACTGGAATACCGTTCTCTTAAATTTGAACATGAATTGGTGCCGGGAGAGGAAAACTATCAGGGAAATGCGGTAGTAAATTATACGCAGCGTGAGATTCCATATACAAGAATCATCGAACATAAGCACTTTGAATTCGGGAAACAGCAGGATACGGTGATTACGAAAGAATTCCCTGCAGATTGGAAAAAAGGTGATGAACCGTATTATCCAATCAACAACGAAAAGAATAATGCTCTGTTTCAGGCGTATTGCCGACTGGCAGAGAATGAAGAAAATGTTTTGTTCGGCGGAAGACTTGGGCAGTACCGCTATTATGACATGGATAAGGTAATTGAAGCGGCACTTGCAATGGTCTCTCAGGAAGATATGCTATAGAAAATTGCAAAGGATGGCGGCAGTATGATACTTGGAAGGGAAAGACAAAAGGAAGCAGAAGAAAGAGTTGACGAAATAAGCAGACAGCAGCATATCAATCTGGTTCCGATGGATGTGATTAACGGATATGAGATACGCCCCGGTTTTTACGAGATTAACGGAGCAACACCGATACCGGGTGGAATTAACTTTACCATTCATTCCAATCAGGCAACATCCTGTGAACTGCTTCTTTTCCGCAGACGGGAAAAAGAACCGTTTGCTGTAATCCCGTTTCCGGAGCATTACAAAATCGGAAACTGTTATTCCATGATCGTTTTTAGACTGGATATTGAAAATTTGGAATATGCTTACCGAATGGATGGTCCGTATGATTTTAAACGAGGATTGATTTTTGACAAAAAGAATATTCTGTTAGACCCATATGCAAAGGCGGTTGCCGGCATGCATGAGTGGGGAAAAGATATTGTGTCCGATACGGGATACAGGGCCCGTGTGGTAAAGGATGACTTTGACTGGGGAGACTGTAAGCAATTACTGACCCCGATGGAAGACTTGATTATCTATGAGATGCATATCCGCGGATTCACAAAAGACGAATCCTCGGGAGTGGATTTCCCGGGAACATTTGATGCGGTAAGACAAAAGATTCCTTATTTAAAAGAATTAGGCGTTACGGCGGTTGAATTTATGCCTATTTTTGAATTCAATGAGATGCATGACCACCGTGAGCATGAAGGCAACCAACTGCTTGATTATTGGGGATATAATACCATTAATTTCTTCTCTCCGAATACAGCATATTGTTCAAGACCGGAGTATCATAAAGAAGGAAACGAACTGAAACGTGTTGTAAAATTGTTAAATGAGAACGGAATAGAAGTATTTCTTGATGTTGTATTTAACCATACGGCGGAGGGAAATGAAAATGGTCCGGTCATCTCTTTTAAAGGAATCGATAATAACATTTATTATCTGCTGACGCCGGATGGATACTATTACAATTTCAGCGGATGCGGAAATACGTTAAACTGCAATCATCCGATTGTCCGCCAGTTTATTTTAGACTGTCTGCGCTACTGGGTCATTGCTTATCGAATTGACGGATTCCGTTTTGACTTGGCGTCCATTCTCGGAAGAAACGAAGACGGTTCCCCGATGAACCAACCGCCGCTTTTGGAAGCATTGGCATTTGACCCGATTCTCGGAAAGGTAAAACTGATTGCGGAAGCATGGGATGCCGGAGGAATGTATCAGGTTGGCTCTTTCCCTTCCTGGAATCGATGGATGGAATGGAACGGGAAATATCGAGATGACTTGCGCAGTTTCCTAAAAGGTGATAACGGAAAGGAACAGGCTGCAGCCAATCGTATTACCGGCTCGCCGGATATTTACAATCCGAATGACAGGGGACATTTTGCTTCGATTAACTTCATAACCTGCCACGACGGATTTACCCTGCATGATTTGTACACTTACAACGGAAAACATAATGAAGCAAACGGCTGGAACAATACGGACGGTACGAATGATAACTATAGCTGGAACTGCGGCGTGGAAGGAGAAACAGATGATCCGGCGATTAACGCCCTTCGGAGACGTCTTGTGAAAAATGCCTGCATTACCCTTATGCTAAGCCGAGGAATTCCAATGTTTTTGGCTGGGGATGAGTTTGGAAATACACAGTTTGGAAATAATAACGGCTATTGTCAGGATAATAAAATTTCCTGGCTGGACTGGACATTGCTTGATAAAAACAAAGACTTGTTTTCCTTTTTCCAATATATGATCTGGTTTCGCAAGATGCATCGTACAGTTCGGATTGATACGGAAAAATGTTCTTTGAATTATCCGTTTATTTCCCAGCATGGGTTACATCCTTTCTGGTGTGATTATCAGAGTAATCACCACTATGTTGGAATTATGTATGCCGGAAGAAACAGAAAGGGAGACGACGAACTTGTATATCTTGCAATTAACTCTTTCTGGGAACAGCAGACCATACAGCTTCCGATGCCGCCGGAAGGATATCGCTGGTATCTTGCGATAGACACCTACCGGGAGGAGAGTGTTGTACAGGACATGATTGCGGTAACAGGGCCAATCCCTATTATGCCGCGCAGCGTTATGGTTATGGAAACCTACAAAATCATTGAAACAAGCAGCGGAAAACAGATTCCCGAGACATAGCAGGAACTAATAATTTATAAATAAAACAAACAGGAGAATCCTTTTTCAAACCAGGTAAACGTAACCGTTTAAAAGGTTTGAAAAAGGATTTTCCTGTTGTTATTAATTATATTTATATTTTATATAATGAAGAGTTTCTAACAGTAACTGTTAAACATTAATCCTGCATATGCACTGCTTACATAAGGACTTATAAAGGATTTGCCCGGGTTCTTGTAAGCAACAACGGTCTTATTGACATAGGAAAGCGGATTTAAGGAAATCTGGTCGCTTTTACGAAGGACGGCAGCAGAGAAATTGCGAACGCTGGAAAGTACTTCTTTTGATTCGTCCGCAGCTACAATATCTTTGAGGCGTTCTTCGTTCAGACTCAGTTCTCCGTCTGCGGCAATTGAAATTCCCAATTTTTCCATTTCCTGACGGTAAATACCGGCGATATTATTCATTTCCTGCACAAGATGCCGGCTTCTTTCCTGCGTGTCACGAT
Organism: Lachnospiraceae bacterium; assembly: GCA_029007885.1. Classification (GTDB taxonomy): domain Bacteria; phylum Bacillota; class Clostridia; order Lachnospirales; family Lachnospiraceae; genus RGIG8767. Next base: position 16,264 of record JAQXIR010000193.1, read on the forward strand.
ATTCACTGATGGAACGAATAAATTGATTATAGCCGCCAAGCAGGTTTGCTATATTATCGCGGAGAGACTCGGTATCGGCCTTTATGCCGATGGTGGCGGTGATTCCTTCTTCGGGACTGACACCGTTTAGAGTAACTTCGTAATCATTCTGTAAAATAAAGGTGTTGGACACAGAACTTGCATCCATGCCGTTTACTTTAAAGTGTGCATTTGAGGCTTGCCTTGCGACATAATCAATTCCAAGATAATTAACGGAACCGGAAAGACGGCTGGTCTGGTTGTCGGAAATAGAAAAAATCTTTGAGTCCTGACCGAAATCAATACCGACTCTGGAAGAAGAAATCTTTAAAGCAGTATTTCCGTTATCGTCTTCTTCTACAGAAGAAAGCAGACCGATGGAGGAACTGTTAATCAGACGGGAAAGGCGATTCTGAATATCCTCGTTTGTATCTGTATCATTAATGGTGTATTGAAATTCATAACCCTGACCGTTTACCGTAACATCAAAAGAGTATTCTCCGGCAGGAATATCCCGGTCATATTTGGGAAGATATTTTCCGAGATTGACCTGAGGGGAAGCAAGAGAAGTTACTTCAATCTCATAAGTAGGTACTTCTGCCGCAGCCAATCCGGACTCACCGATATATTTTGCACTGACAATATTATCATTGGAAGAATAGGCGATTTTACCGCCAAAATCAAGACTGTCCGTGCTGCCTGCAACTTCTAATATGGTATTATGAAGTTCACGCGCATTTTCTTTGATGTCAATGACATAACGGCGCATATCGGTACTGTTATCAAATTTATAAAGGGGAGCATCTTTGTTGACTTTTGCAATAGAATTGCAAATGCTTTTTAACTCACTGCGCTTATGAGTATCATGGCGTGTATCGCTTTTCTTTGGCGCGTAAGTTGTCAGATATTGATTATAGACGGTGTTCATGATAGAATTTGCCATAACTGCCCCTCCTTTCTTCCTTGATAAGAGTAATCATACAATTCGATAGACACTGACACTATATGATGATACAATCCGTGTATAGGCATACTAAGGCTTATAATAAATCTATTTATACACTTTTACATTACCATATAATAGGAAGAAACACAATCGGTTTTTGAAAAAAACTTATAATAATAAGAAAAATCCATTGACGAAGGACTTGCAATGTGATATATTGAACAAACGAGATGAGATTTAGGTCTTTTTTTTATGCGCAAAAACAGAAAACAGACCAGACTTTTATCTAGGAAAGCAAATAAGAGCTTGGAGGTGGAACGATGCGTACAAAAATTACATTGGCATGTACCGAGTGCAAACAGCGTAACTACAATACCACAAAAGATAAGAAAGCACATCCGGACAGAATGGAAACCAAGAAATATTGCAGATTCTGCAAAACTCATACACTGCACAAAGAAACAAAATAGTGCTCAGTGCGTTTAATTTTGAAAGGAGTTTATTATGGGAGATTCCGCAAACAAAGATAAGACCACAAAGACGAGTTTCTTTAAAGGTGTTCAATCTGAATTTAAGAAAATTACATGGCCTGACAAGAACTCACTTGTTAAGCAGTCTATCGCTGTTGTAGCGATATCAATCGTATTGGGACTTATCATTACTTTATTGGATACACTCCTTCAATATGGTGTTAACTTCTTAACGATGTAATAGCGAGGGTGATTGTATGGCAGAGGCAAACTGGTATGTTGTGCATACCTATTCCGGATATGAAAATAAGGTCAAAGCAGATGTTGAAAAGACAATTGAGAACAGAAATCTGCATGAAGAAATTCTGGAAGTTCGTGTCCCGATGCAGGACGTTGTCGAAATGAAGAACGGAGCCAGAAAGACAGTACAGAAAAAGATGTTCCCGGGATATGTTCTGATCAATATGGTGATGAACGATGACACATGGTATGTCGTAAGAAACACAAGAGGTGTAACCGGATTTGTCGGACCGGGAAGCAAGCCGGTACCGCTTACGGAAGCCGAAATGAAACCACTTGGTATCAAGACGGAAAATGTATCAATTGATTTTGCGGAAGGCGATACAATTGTTGTTGTTGCCGGAGCATGGAAAGACACGGTTGGTGCAGTTCAGCGAATTGATTACGGAAAACAGACTGCAACGATCAATGTAGAATTGTTCGGCAGGGAAACACCTGTTGAAATTGGATTTGAAGAAGTACGTAAAATGTAAACGAAGTTTATTGGATTTTTTCCATTAAGCGGTGGGAGGGTCACCTAGCCCGAGACCACAACATAGATAAATAGGAGGTGCCTATCATGGCAAAAAAAGTAGAAGGATATATTAAGTTACAGATCCCTGCTGGTAAAGCTACACCAGCACCGCCGGTTGGACCTGCATTAGGTCAGCACGGTGTAAACATTGTTGAATTTACAAAACAGTTCAACGCAAAAACAGCTGACAAAGGAGATGTTATCATTCCTGTTGTTATTACTGTTTACGCAGACAGAAGTTTCAGCTTTGTTACAAAGACTCCGCCTGCTGCTGTATTACTCAAAAAAGCATGCAACTTGAAAACAGCATCCGCTACTCCGAACAAAGTAAAAGTAGCAAAGATCTCCAAAGATAAGATCCGTGAGATCGCTGAACTGAAAATGCCTGACTTAAATGCTGCAAGTATCGAGGCTGCTATGAGCATGATTGCAGGTACTGCAAGAAGCATGGGTATTACGGTAGAAGACTAATTAGGAGGAGAGCTAAGATGAAACATGGAAAAAAATATAGCGAAGCTGCTAAATTAGTAGATCGCGCAGTTGCTTACGAACCGGACGAAGCCATCAGCATTGTTAAGAAAACAGCAAGCGCTAAGTTCGATGAGACAGTAGAAGTTCATATCAGAACAGGCTGTGACGGACGTCACGCTGAACAGCAGGTACGTGGTGCGGTTGTATTACCGAACGGTACCGGAAAAACAGTTAAAGTTCTTGTATTTGCTAAAGGTGATAAAGTAAATGAAGCAGAAGCAGCCGGAGCAGATTATGTCGGCGGAGAAGAACTGATTCCGAAGATTCAGAACGAAGGTTGGTTTGACTTTGATGTTGTTGTTGCAACTCCTGATATGATGGGTGTTGTAGGACGTCTCGGTAAAGTGCTCGGACCGAAAGGCTTAATGCCGAACCCGAAAGCAGGAACCGTAACAATGGACGTTACAAAAGCAGTAAACGATATTAAAGCAGGTAAGATTGAATACAGACTTGATAAAGCCAATATTATTCATGTACCGGTTGGAAAAGCATCCTTTACGGAAGAAAAATTACAGGAAAACTTCAACGCGTTAATGGAAGCAATCGTAAAAGCAAGACCGACATCTTTAAAAGGACAATATTTAAAGAGCATTACACTTGCTTGCACAATGGGACCGGGTGTGAAGGTTTCCACAGCTAAATTCTAAGAAGATGTTCTAAAAAGACACAGCGTTTGCTGTGTCTTTTTTTGATATGTGGTAAAATGGTGTAAAAGGACAGAACGAGGAACGGGTACGTGAAACAAAAAAAAGAATGTCGCAAAATAAAAAAATGGAAAAGTGAATTAAGACTCCTTCTTATCTGTATAGAGGTATTTATTCTGGTTGTGGCAGTCGGAGTTGCTGTTTTATTATACCGGGAAGATGAAAAACAGATGGATAAGCAGCAGGAACGCTCAGATGTAGCATCGGAGGTCTTTATAGAAACGAAAGTCACCCCAAAAGTACAGGATTACAATTATGAAAATAAAGAAGACAGCCGCTATGGTGCCGTTTTGCAGGATGTCGACTACTGTAAGGAACACCGGATTTATGCAAAAGATACCATATCCGATGAAGAGGTGGTGCTTGCTTTTGCGGGAGATGTTTCCTTTGCCGAAGGATATACCAATATGCATATCTTAAAACAGCGCGGAAATAATATCCAAAGCTGCTTTGATGAAGAACTTTTGGAAATCATGCAGAATGCAGATGTTTTTATGGTTAACAATGAGTTTCCTTATACAGACAGAGGAACTCCGACGGAAGGAAAAACGTATACATTTCGGGCGAATCCCCAAAGCGTTCAGTATCTTTATGATATCGGAGTGGACATTGTATCCATTGCCAATAACCATGTTTACGATTATGGGGAAGTATCATTATTAGATACAATAACTACGCTGGAAAATGCGCAAATGCCGTATGTGGGAGCAGGACGCAATAAAAAAGATGCGATAAAGCCGGTGTATTTTGTTGCAAACGATTTAAAGATTGCTTATTTGTCTGCGACACAGATTGAACGCCTCGACCATCCGGATACAGTCGGAGCAACAGAGGTTTCGCCGGGTGTTTTCAGGTGTTGGAATGATGATACAATTGCAGACAGTGTAAGGGCTGCGAAGGAAGAAAGTGACTTTGTCGTGGTCTATGTTCACTGGGGCACGGAGATGGAAGAATCCCCGGACTGGGCACAACTTGAACTTGCAAAGAAACTGGCAAAAGCGGGAGCAGATTTGATTATCGGGGACCATCCGCACTGTCTGCAGGAGATTGCTTATGTGGACGGTGTGCCTGTAATCTACAGTTTAGGAAACTATTGGTTTAATTCCAAAACAATGGACACCTGTATTGTAGAGGCGGTTCTAACCAAAGATGGATTGGCTGATTTGCGGTTTCTGCCGGCAAGACAGGAAAATTGCAGGACACGGCTTCTTACGGGGAAAGAAGCACAAGATGTGATTTCTTATATGAATACTCTCTCGGATACTGCCGTAATTGATGAAAAGGGCTATCTGAAAATGCGATAAATAGGGGTTGCAATCAAAAATTGGGAATGGTATAATCTATCAAATGTAAAGAGTACGCAAAAAGAGTGTAAACAATATGGAAATATTCAGAATATCATAGTGGCTAGTTAGGAAAGACAGACTTCAGACTTCTTAAAGACAAGAGGCGGAGTCTGTCTTTTTAATGGAGAATAGGAAACAATGGCAGAACTATTGGATGTATTGCGAACGGAACAAAAATATCAATTAAACAGTGTGGAAACAGCGCAGATGTCATACCGCCTCGGACAGGTGCTGCATCAGGATGCACACAGCAGTCCGGATGGATATCTGGTACGTTCCCTTTATTTTGACACACCGGATAATACGGATTTTTATGACAAAGTAGACGGATATGAAAATCGAAGGAAAATCCGGTTGCGGATTTATGGTTCAAACGACAGTCATGCGAAACTGGAATTGAAAGAAAAGCAGGGGAGTTTACAGAGAAAACGTTCTCTGGTGCTTCAAAGAGAAGATGCGATGCGTCTGTGTGAAGGAGACTATCAGGTATTGCTTGCGCAGAAGTCGGAATTTGCATTGGAACTCTATGGCAGGATGCAGCAATTTCTTTATCGTCCGAAATGCCTGATTGAATATAATAGGATTGCGTTTGTGGTGCCGGATAACGATACGAGAGTCACGCTGGATTTTAATTTGCGCGCGGCAGAGGGAAATAACGGTCTTTTTGACCCAAACCCGATGCTGTACCCGATTGGGGAACCGGGTATTGCGACCATGGAGGTCAAGTTCAACCGGTTTTTGCTAAGTTATGTAAAAGCACTTGTATCCAATCCGGTAAAAATGCAGATTTCTGCAAGCAAATACGGAATGGCACGAAATAAACTGATTGGTACAGATATGTAAAAGGTTAGAAAAGGAAGGAAAAGAGATCAAATGAAGGAACAATTAATGAATTATCTGGTAACTAGTACGGGGGCACTGACAATTCAGGATGTCTTACTAAACTTTCTGGTAGCGGCTGTTGTCGGGGTTGTTATCTTTTTGTCCTACAGAATTTCCCACGCAGGTGCGGCATACAGTGCAAGATTCAATGTATCGCTTGTTATGCTGACACTGGTAACAACACTTGTCATGAATGTTATCGGTAACAATATTGCGTTATCACTCGGTATGGTAGGTGCTCTTTCCATTGTACGTTTCCGTACTGCGATTAAAGATCCGAGAGATACCGCATATATCTTCTGGTGTATCGCTGTCGGCATCTGCTGCGGTGTATCCGAATATCTGATTGCAGGGGTGGGAACGGCTGTTATCTTCGGAATGATGCTGATTTTTGGATTTGTACAGAATAACGAGCGGTATCTGATTATTTTCAGGGGAGGCAAAGAGTGCCGGGAAAAACTGGAAACGCTTGTAGATGAGAGATTTCAGGGAAAAGCAAGACTTGTCGTACATAACACAACACAGGACACTACAGAGTATATTTATGAAATCTCACAAAAGCAATTAAAACTGGCAAAGAAAAGCGGAAACATCGTAGATTTCTTCCAGTCAAATTTAAAACTGGATGCAATCAATATTGTCTGCCAGAATGATGAAATTAATCGTTAGCAGGAACGGAGATGACATTTATGAATAATAAACGTCTCATAGGTGGAATCAGTATCATCTGCATGCTCCTTCTTTGCACAGTTGCATCGATTATCTATGGTCAGAACCACAAACAGGAAGTGCGTAATTCCTATGCAGGGGAATTACCGGCGGCACCCATACAGGAAAATCCTTTGCAGGGAATTAATGAAGACTTTACGGTCACGGCGGAATTTTCCAGTCATCTTCCGATTGTGGTGATTGATACCGGGGGAATTGAGCCACCGGTTAACACATATTTTAAAAAAGACCATGAAAATTCAACAAACGGAATTTATGTGCCGATTGAAGGACTTGATCCCTATGTGGAAGGAACAATATATGTTTTGGAAAAGGAAAGCGGAATGAATTCGCTTGCGGATGAACCTGTTTTGTCAAGTTGTATCCGGATTAAGAGAAGAGGAAACACCTCCATGAACTATGAAAAAGCACAGTGGATGGTAAAGACAATTACGGAATCCGGTCAGTACAATGAGGTGGATATGCTTGGTATGGGAGCGGAACACGATTGGATTTTGAACGGCTCCATGTATGATAAAAGTATGCTTCGTAATTATCTTGCTTACAGTATTGCCTCCGAAATTTTGGAGAATACACCGGACAGCCGCTATTGTGAAGTATTGCTAAAAGATGGAAATACTTATAAGTATCAAGGTGTTTATCTGATGATGGAAAGTATTGAGCAAGGAACAGATCGGGTCAATATTTCAGAATATCATCAAGGGGATGATTTTAACAGTTATCTGATTCGAAGAGACCGATTTGATGAAGAGGCGATAACACTTGACAATTTCGGACGCTTAAACGGATACAGCACGGAATATATGGCCATTATGTATCCTTCTAAAAAGCATATTACGGATGAGATGATATCTTATGTGAATAATGATATCAACTATATCGAGGAAATTCTATATTCTGATGACCAGGACGTGTTTTCACGGTATCAGGATGTGATAGATGTTGATAGTTTCATTGATTATTTTTTGATTAATGAATTTTTTGGTAATTATGATGCGGGAAACAATTCAACCTATTTTTATAAAGATATGGGCGGAAAACTGACCATGGGCCCTGTGTGGGACTTCGACGGTGCTATGGATAATTATATGTATGAACCGTTTGAAACAGGGTCATTGGCATTCTATACTAAACCTTGGTTTAATCGTCTTTGTAAAGATGAAGGATTTTTACACAAACTGGAGAAACGATATACAAAACTCCGCCAGACAACGTTATCCAACCAGCATGTCATTGGAAAAATTGATGAAATCATCGCCTATCTTGGCGGAGCCAGACAGCGGGAATGGATGCGATGGGGACATTGGTATCAGACGGAAAACAGATATAGTCTTTTGGAATATACAACGAAAGATGGGAATACACTTTGCCGGAATGCAACTACATATGAAGATGAGATATACCGAATTAAAACGGTTTTAAGAGAACATGGAGACAGCATACCGGATGCATTGAAATTGTTGGAAAAGGATGCTGATACGATAACAGGATTTGAGACATGGATGGGATATCTTTTATTGCTGGCAGCGGCTATCTTCTTTATTCCGGCGATATTTGTAAGTTTTAGAAAGTGATTAAAGGGAATTTTATGGAAGTTTGGAATATGTTATTAGGTGATATCCTTCCGGAAGGTCTTAAACCGGAGAAAATACAGGTGCCGGGATATTTTTTGAAACAACTTGGTACACCGGAAGGAATCTGGACAATCAGGATTCTTGCGATTATTTTATTTTTAACAATCCTGTGTGGATGGTGGTATTACGAAAAAAAGGCATCGAAAGATGAGAAAAACGGGGAGGAGGAAAAATAAATGCTGTTTTCAAGTATTGTTTTCTTATTCTTCTTTTTCCCGATTGTATTGGCAGGGTATTATCTGCTTTCCTTTTCGAGAATGGCACAGAATGTCTGGCTGTTTATTTTCAGTATTGTGTTTTATGCATGGGGAGAACCGATTTATGTACTCTTGATGCTCTCTTCCATAGTCGTGAACTGGGGCAGTGGACTTTTGGTAGACAAATACAGGGAAAAACCGGGTGTAAAAAAAGCATGGCTGATTGTGGCCTGCATATTTAATCTGGGAATGCTGTTTGTATTCAAATATACGGGATTTTTAATTGATAATATTAATCAACTGGCGCGTGCAGATATTTTGCCGCAGATTGAAATAACGCTTCCGATTGGTATTTCTTTTTATACATTTCAGGCATTAAGCTATGTAATCGATGTCTACAGAGGCGATACCAAGGTAGAAAAAAATCCGTTTTATGTGGGACTGTATGTAGCATTCTTTCCGCAGTTAATTGCAGGACCGATTGTCAAATACAATTCTGTTGCACAACAGATTCGCACAAGAAAGAGTAGTTTTCGCAAACTCTCGGTCGGAATCTGCAGATTTGTGACCGGGCTTGGGAAAAAGATTCTGCTCGCAAACAGTTTTGCCCTGTTGGCAGATCAGATATTCAACTGGTCGGAACTTGGAATCGAGCATTTTAATGTACCGGTTGTGATGGCCTGGATGGGAGCAATCGCATATACGCTTCAGATTTATTTTGACTTTTCCGGCTATTCGGATATGGCAATCGGACTTGGATTGATATTTGGATTCAAATTTGAGGAAAACTTTAATTATCCTTATGTGGCAACTTCGGTAACGGACTTCTGGAAACGATGGCATATCAGTTTAACCAGTTGGTTTCGGCAGTATGTTTATATTCCGCTCGGAGGAAACAGGGTAGAGAATAAAGACAGGATGATTTTGAATATGTTTATTGTGTGGCTTCTTACAGGTATTTGGCATGGGGCGGAATGGACATTCATTTTCTGGGGACTGTGGCATTTTCTCTTTCAATTGGCGGAACGCCTGCTGGGATATCACAAAAACAATTCACATACTGTGCTGATGCGCATTTATACGTTGCTGGAGGTAACACTCGGCTGGGTACTTTTTAGGGCAAAGGATTTGTATCAGACCAATATCTATTTAAGAAATATGTTTGGAGTGAGCGGAAATACATTTTGGGACGAAATGACAGGATTCTTATTAAAGGAATACTGGCTCATATTTGCTCTGGGATTTCTCTTTTCCACTCCGATTGCAAAACGCTGTAATGAACTTCTGGCGGAACGAAAGATGGGGATTCTTGGAAAGGGTATGACGATTGTGTATCCGGTAGCAGTTGCCGGACTGTTTTTAGTCTGTGTTTCCTATCTTGTCAGAGGCGGATATAATCCATTCATTTATTTCAATTTCTAGAAGGGAGGCATTCGCTTGAAACAATTTTTTATAAAGAAAGAGTGTTTTGCTGCTTTTTTTCTTGTTTTTATACTGGGATTCAGTGTTATAAATATGATTGTCAACCGCGAGATGATTTCGGAATTGAAAGAAGAGTTTTGTGAAATAGAAGGCATTGCGGAACTGAAGGAATGGATTTCTACTGTCGAAACAGAAACAACAGAGGAAATTCTGGGTAGAATGGAGTTTGTTGAGACATATGGATTTCTGCAAAAATTGATGGATAAACAGGAATTTAACAGTTTCGCGTTTATTCAGGATGATGATGACATGCTCTATTACGGTTCCATGATGGAACTAAGCACAGATGATTTGGATGAATATGCGCAAAACGTTATGCGACTGAATGAGTATGTGGAAAGTAAAGGAGCGAAACTGCTGGTTGTCATTCCACCTTCAAAAGTATTGGCCGGCGTTTCTCCGGTAAATACCGCATGGCCGCTTAATAATCCGAATAACCGAACAGATAAGTTGATGATTCTTTTGCAACAATATGGGGTGAATGCAGTTGATTTAAGAAGTGCGATGATAGAATCGGGGGCTTCTTTGGAAGAACTCTTTTTTAAAACGGATCATCACTGGACGCCGCTTGCCGCATTTTACGGAACAACTGAGGTGGTAAAGCAGATTAAGGAACGGTTTGGCGAAGATTTAGACCCAAATCACTATTATACGAATCTTGATAATTATCATACGTATACATTTGAACAGACGTTTTTGGGATCAACGGGACGAAACACCGGTGCGGTATACAGCGGTTTGGATGATTATACTTTGATGTGGCCGGAATGTAATATGGAGTTTACCTGGATTAATGAGGAAGACGATGACGAGAAAACCGGGTCCATGACAGAAGCATTATTAAATCCGTCAGTTGTTATGAACATCGAAGATATTTATGACAGCAATACAAACAGAATTTATATGGAACAGGTAGTTGACAAGGATAAAATTATAAATAACAGCAGACCGGATTTGCCAAAACTGACTGTTCTAAGAGATTCCTATTTTACACCGATGGCATTTTTCTTAGCACCCATGTGCAGCGAAATTGATATGCTTTGGACGCGAAACTCAGATGGAATCAATCTGGAAGAGTTTGTGAAAGATAGTGATGCGGATTATGTGATTCTGGAGGTTTATCCTTATAATCTGGATGAGAAATCCTTCGATTTCTTTCATGCGGCGGAGGAATAGAATAATATGAAAAACAAGATTATGATGTTTTTAGGCTTTGTTTTCTTTATCGGTCTGCTGATGGGGACATATTTATTTCTTGCAAAAGAGACAGGAAACGATGAAGGAACGGTTAGAATCATTGCGATAGGAACGAAAGAAGACGCAGACAGTACTTTACTGTGTCAGGGGAAGTCAGCGGTATTGATTGATACGGGTGAGGAACAGGATGCGGATCATATTCTGGAAGTTCTTATGCAAAATGGTGTAGAGAAATTGGATTGCATGATTTTGTCTCATTCGGATAGCGACCATATTGGCGGCGCGTGGAAGATTTTAAATACGATACCGGTAGGGCAGGTTGTGGAATCGCCCTATGAGGAGCCGACGGAAGAGATGCTTTCTGTCAATGCGTATCTGGAAGAAAACCATATTCCGATTGTGTATCCAAGCCACACATGGCATCTTTCAATCGGGCAGATGCAGTTGTTGGTTTACCCGCCGCTTGAAAAGCACTATAATGATAATAACAATTATTCGCTTGCGGTTTTGGTACAGCATAAGAAAGTAAATCTTCTGTTTACAGGAGATGCACTGCGGAAAAGAAGTGAAGAACTTTTGCTGGTTGACTGGCCGGAAATTACACTTTATAAAGTACCGCATCATGGAAGAAAAAACTCAGCAAGCATAGAATTATTTGAGAGAATTCATCCCCAATATGGGGTGGTGACGGCTCAAAATGCTGATTATGATATTTTAGAAGCAGCAAAGAAAAACAATACGCAACTGCTATTTACAGGAGAAGGGGATGTTTGCTTTATCAGTGACGGAAAGCAGATAACTCTTGAAAAATAGCATGGAAATTAAGGAGGGGAAATTATGAAAGGAAGCAATATGAAAGAACCGAAGAAAAAAAGCAGAATGCGAGCAACGGGATACAGGATATGGTTTATTCTGAATATTATTTTTTCATGTATTTATTTACTCTGGAGACTATTCTTTACGATTCCGTTTGAATACGGAATTGTATCCATCGTTGCAGGACTCTCTTTGTTCATTGTGGAATTTTTGGGAATGTTGGAAGCAATGGTACATTACTTTAATATGAATGATGTAACGGTAAAACCGCTTCCGGAGATACCGCTATCCATGTATCCGGATGTGGATATTTTTATTGCAACTTATAATGAACCATGCAATCTTCTTTACAAAACCGTTAATGGCTGTAATCATATGAATTATCCTGACAAACGGAAGGTTCATATTTATTTGTGTGATGACGGAAGCAGGGCTGAAGTAAAAGAACTGGCACAAAAGATGGGAGTTCATTATCTGGAAAGAGAAGAACATGAGCATGCGAAAGCAGGAAACTTAAATCATGCTTTGAGTGTAACCGATTCTCCTTATGTTGTAACATTGGATGCGGATATGATTCCTCATTCTGATTTTCTGATGCATACAATCCCATATTTTATAGCACAGGAAATTGAAAATGAAGGAAAAGATGAAAAAGATCAGAAACATTACGGATTTGTGCAGACACCACAGGCATTTTATAATCCGGATTTGTTCCAGTATAATTTGTACAGCGAAGGCAGAATTCCGAATGAACAGGATTATTTCTATCGCGATATTCAGGTATCCAGAAATAAATCCAACAGTGTTATCTATGGAGGTTCCAATACTGTTCTCTCAAGAAGAGCACTTGATGATATCGGAGGGTTCTTTGATAAGACAATTACGGAAGATTACGGAACCGGTATTATGATGCAGAAAAAAGGATATATATGTTATGCAACCAGCGAAGTACTGGCATCGGGACTTTCCCCGAATGATTTAAAGAGTCTGGTAAATCAGAGAATTCGTTGGGCAAGAGGTGTTATTACGACAAATCGTAAGATGCATATATTCTTGACTCCGCACCTTAGTTTTGCACAGAAAGTAAATTACTGGGCTTCTGAATGGTACTGGTATGCACCGTTGAAACGGCTGATTTATTTCATCAGCCCGATTTTGTATGCAACATTTGGGTATATGGTAATCAAGTGTACTTTGTGGCAGATTCTTTTGTTCTGGCTCCCGATGTATATTACGAGTAACATTTCTTTAAGAATGTTAAGCCGAAGCATTCGTACCACAAAATGGACCAGTATCTATGAAACAGTACTGTTCCCGTTCCTGCTTGTACCGGTATTGATGGAAACAATCGGTATTAAGATGAAGAAATTTAAGGTAACCCAGAAGGGCGAAGTGGAAAATGAGAGAGGCAAGAACCTGATTTACTTAATTCCGTTTATACTACTTGTGATTTTGTCCGTCATCGGAATTGTGAACTGCTTTAGGATGATTTTTGAAAGTAATGACATGGGTCCTGTAGTTGTGTTATTCTGGTTGTTCTTAAATCTGTTCATACTGGTTATGGCGATGTTCTTTATTATGGGCCGCGATTTTATGAGAAAGTCAGAACGTGCACAGGTTGTGGTTGATTGTGAGATTACTACGAAGAGCGGAAAATACAATTGCAAAACCGTTAATATTTCCGAAAACGGTGTTGCGTTGGAATTATCACAGCCAATTAATATTGATGATAAAGAAGACGCAAAATTAAGAATTTGGAATGAACAGTATGAAGCGATACTAAAAGCTAAAGTAGTTCATGTAGATAATAAAAAGAAGAGCTGGAAATATGCATTTTATATTGATGATTACTGTGACACGTTTGAACAATATCTGCAATTGCTGTATGACCGTGTGCCGACACTTCCGCAGAAATTGGATACTACCAGTGGCGGATTTGATGATTTGAGACTTAATATTACAAAAAGAGCTGCGAAACCGTTTTATGAAAACAGACAGCTTCCTCGAGTTACAATAGATGTTTCCCTGCCGGATGAAAAAGGGAAAAAGTGGAACCTTCTGGATTTTAACTACAAATACTGTACATTGCGGCAGGAAGAGAATATGCCGGAAAAATTAAAACTGACGGTTAATAAGGAAAAGAAACTTTTCTTAGAATGTGTCAAAGAAAAGGAAAAATCCGAAGAAGAGAGAATTCTGTACAAAATAGTGAATTATGATATGATTAATGAAGACAGTGAGAAAAACCATGCTCTTGAGACCTGGCTTTTACAGGAATGGAAGACATTTTCGGAAGAAAAGGCAAAGCAGAAGGATCAAACCAAAAAGGAGACTGCTCCACAGGGATTTGATGAAATGCAACATGTTTAAGAATGGACTTACGGCTAAAATATGCAGAACAACTATGGAGGAAACATGAGAAGAGGCTGGAAAATACGAATCATATTTGTGATAGTGCTCTGCATAGGAGGGGTTGCGATGCTGTCATACCAAAGAAATTATGCACTCAGGTTCACAAAAGAATTGGGAGCCGGTATTAATCTTGGCAATTCCCTCGATGTAAAAAAAGTAAGAGAACATAATCCGGAAGCAGATATTTCTTACTTTGAAACTTACTGGGGGAATCCGGTAACAACAAAAGAGATGATTCAGGCAATCGCAGATAAAGGATTTGAGACAATTCGTATTCCCGTTAGCTGGGCAGAACATTTGGATGAGCAGGGGAATGTTGACCGCGAATGGATGGAACGCGTTACGGAAGTGGTAGACTGGTCATTGGATACAGGAATGTATGTGATTTTAGACATTCATCATGAAGCATGGCTTGTTCCGACAAAAGAACAGGAAGCACAGACAACAAAACAGTTGTGCAGTCTTTGGAAACAGATTGCACAACAGTTTGCAGACCGTGGAGACCATCTTATTTTTGAAGGAATGAATGAACCGCGCCTGATAGATTCTGCACAAGAGTGGACGGAAGGAACGGAAGAAATGCAACAGGTAATCAATCGGCTGAATCAGGCCTTTGTCGATACAGTCCGTGCAAGCGGTGGTGAGAACAAAACAAGATGGCTGATGATACCGGCATACTGCACTTCTTCAAAAGAAGAAGCATTGGGAGCACTGACCATCCCGGATGATTCTCATATTATGGTAGCAGTACATGCATATCTTCCGTATGGCTTTACTTTGAAGGAAGACGGTGAAGAAACATGGAGTGCAAAGAATCCGGATGATACGAAAGATATCGATACTTTGCAAGCAGTTTTGGAGCGCTTATTCATAAAGAAGAAAATACCGGTCGTTATTACGGAATTCGGATGCCATGAGAAAGAGCAGGAGACCTGCAGGAACGAATGGGCAGCTTACTATACGGAATCCATGAAAGAAATCGGTGTTCCCTGCATCTGGTGGGATAACGGAGACGAAAGCAAACTCTTTGACAGGGAAAGCCTTACGTGGCCGCATGAAGAACTGACAGATATTCTTTTACGGAAATAGGGAGAAAAAATGCTTGACACCGCAATTTTCATATGATATTGTAACTAAGGTCGTTTTGACTATGCCGAAGACAGTAGGTGCGAAGAAGCAGAGATGTTTCTAAGCATAAAGAGCAATCGCCTACCGAGGAAAAGGATTGAATTTATAAGTTTCTTATGAATGTTACCCTTTCGCTTTGGCGGAAGGGTTTTTTTATCCAATCAGCCGGCAGATGAAGTCAGCCGGCGGTGGATTCCGTACTCCTTATCGGCAGGGATGAAAATCCCATGTTTTAAAATCTAACAGGAGGTAATGAAAATGGCAAAAGTAGAACTGAAGAAACCTATCGTAGAAGAAATTTCAGCAGCTATCAAAGATGCTCAGTCAGTTGTTCTTGTTGACTATCGCGGACTTACCGTTGAACAGGATACAGAACTTCGTAAACAGCTTCGTGAAGCTGGAGTTACCTACAAGGTTTACAAAAACACCATGATGAATTTTGCATTCAAGGGTACAGACTTTGAAGCACTTGCTCCGTTCTTAGAAGGACCGAGTGCAGCAGCAATCTCTACAACAGATGCTACGGCACCTGCAAGAGTCCTTGCAAAATTCGCAGCAACAGCAGATAAACTGGAAATCAAAGCCGGCGTAGTAGAAGGCACATTGTACGATGCAGCAGGAATGAAGACAATTTCTCAGATTCCTTCCAGAGAAGAACTTCTTTCCAAATTACTTGGAAGCATCCAGTCACCGATTACCAACTTCGCACGTTGCATGAACCAGTTGGCAGAAAAAGGTGGAGCATCTGCAGCAGCACCTGCAGAAGCAGCAGCACCTGCAGAGGAAGCACCCGTAGAAGAGGCACCTGCAGAAGCACCTGCGACAGAAGCTCCGGTTGAAGAAGCACCGGCAGCAGAATAATCTGTCGATAACACATTAACAAAGAAACAAAGAATAGTGGAGGGACAGCCTCCGGAGAAAGGAGTCATAAAAATGGCAAAATTATCAACACAGGAAATTATTGATGCTATCAAAGAGTTAACAGTATTGGAATTAAATGATTTAGTAAAAGCTTGCGAAGAAGAATTCGGTGTATCCGCAGCAGCAGGCGTTGTTGTAGCAGCAGCCGGAGCAGGTGCTGGCGCAGCAGCAGAAGAAAAAGATGAGTTCGACGTAGAATTGACAGAAGTTGGACCGAACAAAGTAAAAGTTATCAAAGTAGTTCGTGAAGCAACAGGACTTGGCTTAAAAGAAGCAAAAGACTTAGTTGATGCAGCTCCGAAGATGTTAAAAGAAGGCGCATCAAAAGCTGAAGCTGAAGACATCAAAGCAAAACTGGAAGCAGAAGGCGCTAAAGTTACTCTTAAATAATAAGAGAGAATATCAAAATGCCACGGGAATTACCCGTGGTATTTTTGCGTGGAAAATCTTTCAAATTTGTATTGACAGGTTTTGAACATTTGTAGTAGAATGGACAGTGCACTATTGTGGTGTGCTATGCTAATTTTACTAACATTAAAATATAAGAACGGGGTGAAATGTCAATGGAAAAGAACAGAATACGTCCTTCTGCGAACAGCAAAAAGATGCGTATGAGTTATTCACGACAAAAAGAGGTTTTGGAGATGCCCAACCTGATAGAAGTCCAGAAGGACTCCTATAAGTGGTTTTTGGAAGAAGGCTTAAAAGAAGTCTTTGACGATATTTCTCCGATTGCAGATTACAGCGGACATTTGAGTCTGGAATTTGTAGACTTTGAGTTGTGCGAAGATGATGTAAAGTATTCTATTGAAAAGTGTAAGGAAAGAGATGCGACCTACGCGGCTCCCTTAAAAGTAAAGGTACGCCTCTACAATAAGGAAAAAGAAGAAATCAGCGAACATGAAATCTTCATGGGTGATCTTCCCCTTATGACGGAAACCGGCACTTTCGTAATCAACGGTGCAGAACGTGTTATTGTAAGCCAGTTAGTTCGTTCCCCCGGTATTTATTATGATATAACACACGATAAAATTGGTAAAAAACTTTATTCTTGTACTGTTATCCCAAATCGTGGTGCATGGTTGGAATACGAGACGGATTCCAATGATGTTTTTTATGTGCGTGTTGACAGAACAAGAAAAGTTCCGATTACCGTGCTGATCCGTGCACTTGGTGTCGGAACCAATGATGAAATCAGAGAATTGTTTGGCGACGAACCAAAGATCGAAGCCAGCTTCACAAAAGACGTTGCTGAAAACTACCAGGAAGGTCTTTTAGAGTTATACAAAAAAATCCGTCCGGGCGAACCGTTAAGCGTGGAAAGTGCAGAAAGCCTGATTACGGCGATGTTCTTTGACCCGAGAAGATATGATCTCGCAAAAGTCGGAAGATATAAATTCAATAAAAAACTGATGCTTCGTAATCGTATCAGACATCATATCCTTGCAGAGGATGTTGTGGATATGACAACCGGTGAAATTATTGCTGCCCAGGGTACCAAAGTGACACCGGAACTTGCTGATGCAATTCAGAATGCAGCAGTACCGTATGTGTGGATTGCAACAGAAGAAAAGAATGTAAAAGTTCTTTCCAATATGATGGTGGATATTACAAACTTTGTTGAATGTGATCCGAAAGAACTTGGGGTAACAGAACTTGTTTACTATCCGGTACTTACTAAAATTTTGGAAGAACATGCAGACGATCCGCAGGAACTTGCAGAAGCAATCCGTAAGAACATTCATGAATTGATTCCAAAACATATTACCAAGGAAGATATCCTTGCGTCCATTAACTATAATATTCATCTGGAATATGGTATCGGAAATAATGACGATATCGACCATTTAGGAAACAGACGTATCCGTGCGGTCGGCGAACTTTTACAGAATCAGTACCGTATCGGTTTATCCAGACTGGAAAGAGTTGTCCGTGAAAGAATGACAACTCATGATTCCGAAGATGTTTCTCCGCAGGCACTAATCAACATTAAGCCGGTTCAGGCGGCAGTGAAAGAATTCTTCGGTTCTTCCCAGTTGTCACAGTTTATGGATCAGAACAACCCGCTTGGTGAGTTGACTCATAAGAGACGTCTTTCCGCACTTGGTCCCGGTGGTCTTTCCAGAGATCGTGCCGGATTCGAGGTGCGAGATGTTCATTATTCCCACTACGGAAGAATGTGCCCGATTGAGACTCCGGAAGGTCCGAATATCGGTCTGATCAACTCTCTTGCATGCTATGCAAGGATTAATGAATACGGATTTGTAGAGGCTCCGTACAGAAAAATCGATAAATCAGATCCGGCCAATCCGCGTGTAACGGATGAAGTTGTTTATATGACGGCGGATGAAGAAGATAACTATCATGTAGCACAGGCAAATGAATTATTAGATGAAAACGGATATTTTGTAAGAAACTCCGTTTCCGGTCGTTATAGAGAAGAAACACAGGAATATCCGAAAGCAATGTTTGATTACATGGATGTATCCCCGAAAATGGTATTCTCCGTGGCAACGGCATTGATTCCTTTCCTGGAAAATGATGATGCGAACCGTGCCCTGATGGGTTCCAACATGCAGCGTCAGGCAGTTCCGCTTCTTATGACAGAAGCACCTGTTGTCGGAACCGGTATGGAAGTGAAAGCAGCAGTAGACTCCGGTGTCTGTGTTGTTGCGAAAAAAGCAGGTACAGTTGATTATGTATCGTCAAAAGAAATCCGCATGACTTATGACGACGGAGAAAAAGAAGAGTACCACTTGACAAAATTTGCAAGAAGCAACCAGTCCAACTGCTATAACCAGAAACCGATTGTATTCAAAGGTGAGCATGTTGAACAGGGACAGGTAATTGCAGATGGTCCTTCCACAAGTGAAGGTGAACTTGCACTCGGTAAAAACCCGCTCATCGGTTTTATGACATGGGAAGGTTATAACTACGAAGATGCTGTTCTTTTAAGTGAAAGACTTGTTCAGGAAGATGTTTATACATCTGTTCATATTGAAGAATACGAAGCAGAAGCACGTGACACCAAATTGGGACCGGAAGAAATCACAAGAGATGTTCCGGGTGTCGGTGAAGATGCGTTAAAAGATTTGGATGACCGCGGTATTATCCGTATCGGTGCAGAAGTTCGTGCCGGTGATATCCTCGTCGGTAAAGTAACACCGAAGGGAGAAACGGAACTGACGGCTGAAGAAAGACTTCTTCGTGCAATTTTCGGTGAAAAAGCAAGAGAAGTAAGAGATACTTCTTTGAAAGTACCGCATGGTGAATATGGTATCGTTGTAGATGCAAAAGTATTTACAAGAGAAAACGGAGACGAATTGTCACCGGGTGTTAATCAGGCAGTCCGTATCTACATCGCACAGAAGAGAAAGATTTCTGTCGGTGATAAGATGGCAGGCCGTCATGGTAACAAGGGTGTTGTTTCCCGCGTGTTGCCGGTAGAAGATATGCCATATCTGCCGAACGGAAGACCGCTTGATATCGTATTGAATCCGTTGGGCGTACCTTCCCGTATGAACATCGGACAGGTACTTGAAATCCATCTTTCTCTTGCAGCAAAAGCACTTGGATTTAATGTTGCGACACCGGTATTTGACGGTGCAAACGAAAACGATATCATGGATACGCTTGACTTGGCTAATGATTATGTAAACTCTGACTGGGAGACCTTTGAAGCAAAATACAAAGACCAGTTGCTCCCGGAAGTTATGCAGTATCTTTACGATAACAGAGACCACAGAGAATTGTGGAAAGGTGTTCCGATTTCCAGAGACGGAAAGGTAAGACTTCGTGACGGACGTACAGGAGAATATTTTGACGGTCCTGTTACAATCGGACATATGCATTACCTGAAACTGCATCATCTGGTAGACGATAAGATTCATGCACGTTCTACCGGTCCTTACTCCTTAGTAACACAGCAGCCGCTCGGTGGTAAAGCACAGTTCGGTGGACAGCGTTTCGGTGAAATGGAAGTTTGGGCACTGGAAGCTTATGGTGCATCCTATACACTCCAGGAAATCTTAACCGTGAAATCCGATGATGTTGTCGGTCGTGTTAAGACATACGAAGCAATTATTAAAGGTGACAACATTCCTGAACCGGGAATTCCGGAATCCTTTAAGGTATTGCTCAAAGAATTACAGTCTCTCGGCCTTGATGTAAAAGTACTTCGCGAAGACCAGACAGAGGTTGAAATTATGGAATCTGTTGATTACAGTGATTCCGATTATCGTTTTGAACTTGAAAATGAATCCGGAAATTATAATTACGAGAACGAATCTTTCGGTGCTCACGGATATCAGAAACAGGAATTTGACGATGAAAGCGGAGAACTGGTAAGCGCAGATGAGGATGAAGAATTTGACGATGATGACTTTGCTTTAGAAAGCGATGAATTCGAAGATTCTTTAGACGAGTAAGAGAAATCCCATTATCAACAAATTGGAAGGAGTGCCATAAATGTCAGAAACAAAACAGGAAGTGTATCAACCAATGACATTTGATGCCATTAAGATTGGATTAGCATCACCGGAGAAAATCAGAGAATGGTCAAGGGGAGAAGTAACAAAACCGGAAACCATTAACTACAGAACATTAAAACCGGAAAAAGACGGTCTGTTCTGCGAAAGAATTTTCGGACCCAGCAAAGACTGGGAGTGTCATTGCGGTAAGTATAAAAAAATCAGATATAAAGGTGTTATCTGTGATCGATGCGGCGTAGAAGTTACGAAAGCAAATGTCCGCAGAGAGCGTATGGGACACATTGAACTTGCAGCACCGGTATCACATATCTGGTATTTCAAAGGAATTCCGAGCCGTATGGGACTGATCTTAGACCTGTCTCCGAGGGTATTGGAAAAAGTATTGTATTTTGCAGCTTATATCGTACTGGATGCCGGAGAAACCGATTTACAGTACAAACAGATTCTTTCCGAAAAGGAATATATGGATGCCAAAGAGACATGGGGAAACAAATTCCGTGTCGGCATGGGTGCAGAAGCTATCAAAGAATTGTTGGAAGCTATTGACCTTGAGAAAGAAGCTGTGGAATTAAAGACCGGATTAAAGGAATCCACCGGTCAGAAACGTGCCAAGATTATCAAAAGACTGGAAGTTGTGGAAGCATTCAGAGAATCGGGCAATAAGCCGTCCTGGATGATTATGGATGTAATTCCTGTTATTCCTCCGGATCTTCGTCCGATGGTTCAGCTTGACGGTGGCAGATTTGCGACATCTGATTTAAATGATTTATATAGAAGAATTATCAACAGAAACAATCGTTTGAAGAGACTGTTAGAACTTGGCGCACCGGATATTATTGTCCGCAATGAAAAGAGAATGTTACAGGAAGCAGTCGATGCGCTGATTGATAACGGAAGAAGAGGAAGACCGGTAACAGGACCCGGAAACAGAGCATTAAAATCTCTTTCCGACATGTTAAAGGGTAAATCCGGACGTTTCCGTCAGAACCTGCTTGGTAAACGTGTTGACTATTCGGGACGTTCCGTTATCGTTGTCGGACCGGAATTAAAGATTTATCAGTGCGGTCTGCCGAAAGAAATGGCAATCGAATTATTCAAACCGTTTGTAATGAAAGAACTCGTATCCAGAGGAATTTCACAGAATATTAAGAATGCAAAGAAATTGGTAGAAAGACTTGATAACAGTGTATGGGATGTACTGGAAGAAGTAATTAAAGAGCATCCGGTTATGTTAAACCGTGCTCCTACTCTTCACAGACTCGGTATCCAGGCATTCGAGCCGATTCTGGTAGAAGGTAAGGCAATCAAACTGCATCCGCTTGTATGTACTGCGTTCAATGCCGATTTCGACGGTGACCAGATGGCGGTTCATCTTCCGCTTTCCGTAGAAGCACAGGCAGAATGCCGATTCCTTCTGCTTTCACCAAACAACCTGTTAAAACCTTCAGACGGTGGTCCGGTAGCGGTTCCTTCACAGGATATGGTACTTGGTATTTACTATCTGACACAGGAAAGAGAAGGTGCTGTCGGAGAAGGAAAATTCTTTAAGAATATTAATGAAGCAATTCTTGCTTACGAAAATAAAGCATGTACGCTTCATTCCAGAATTAAAGTCCGCGTAACAAAGGAAATTGATGGTGAAGAAGTGACCGGAGTTGTAGAATCCACACTGGGACGTTTCATTTTTAATGAGATTCTTCCTCAGGATTTAGGATTTGTAGACAGAACAAATCCGGAAAATGCTTTAAAACTGGAAGTTGATTTCCATGTAGGCAAAAAAGGCTTAAAACAGATCCTTGAAAAAGTAATCAATATTCATGGTGCATCCAAGACAGCAGAAGTTCTTGATGCGATTAAAGCAACAGGATATAAATATTCTACAAGAGCAGCCATGACAGTTTCCATTTCTGATATGACCGTTCCGGCACAGAAACAGGAAATGCTTGATCAGGCACAGGCTACCGTTGATAAGATTTCCCAGAACTTCAGACGAGGACTTATTACGGAAGAAGAACGTTACAGAGCTGTTGTGGAAACCTGGAACGAAACAGATAAAGAACTGACAGAAGTGCTGTTAAACGGCCTGGATAAATATAATAACATCTTCATGATGGCTGACTCCGGTGCCCGTGGTTCCAATCAGCAGATTAAACAGCTTGCCGGTATGCGTGGTCTTATGGCAGATACAACCGGTAGAACCATCGAAGTGCCGATTAAGTCAAACTTCCGTGAAGGATTGGATGTTTTGGAATATTTCATGTCCGCACACGGTGCTCGTAAAGGTCTTTCCGATACGGCGCTTCGTACAGCTGACTCCGGATATCTGACAAGACGTATGGTTGACGTTTCACAGGATTTGATTATTCGGGAAACAGACTGCTGCGAAGGAAAAGATGAAATCTATGGAATGACTGTTAAGGCGTTCATGGACGGAAAAGAAACAATCGAAGGCTTAAAAGACAGAATCACGGGAAGATATTCCTGTGAGGAAATCAAAGATAAAGACGGTAATGTCATTGTTAAGAAGAATCATATGATTACACCGTCCCGTGCAAAGAAGATTTTGAGTGTCGGCGTAAACGAAAAAGGCGAACCAATCGAGTCTGTTAAGATTCGTACGATTCTTACCTGCCATTCTCACCTTGGAATTTGTGCAAAATGCTATGGTGCAAACATGGCAACAGGTGAAGCTGTTCAGGTTGGTGAAGCAGTCGGAATTATTGCCGCACAGTCAATCGGTGAACCGGGTACACAGCTTACGATGCGTACTTTCCATACCGGTGGTGTTGCCGGTGATGATATCACACAGGGTCTTCCCCGTGTTGAAGAACTTTTTGAAGCAAGAAAGCCGAAAGGACTTGCAATTATTGCAGAGTTTGGCGGCGTAGCAACCATTAAAGATACCAAGAAAAAGCGTGAAATCGTGATTACCAACGATGAAACCGGTGAATCCAAGACATATCTGATTCCGTATGGTTCCAGAATAAAGGTTCTGGATGGTGCAGTGCTCGAAGCCGGTGATGAACTGACAGAAGGTAGCGTAAACCCGCACGATTTGTTAAAGATTAAAGGTATCCGTGCCGTTCAGGATTATATGCTTCGTGAAGTACAGAGAGTTTACCGTTTACAGGGTGTTGATATCAGTGATAAACATATCGAAGTTATCGTAAGACAGATGCTTAAGAAAGTACGTGTTGAAAATAACGGAGATACAGACTTCCTTCCGGGAACACTTGTTGATGTTCTTGACTTCGAGGAAATGAATGAGAAACTGATTGCAGAAGGAAAAGAGCCCGCAGAAGGAAAACGAATTATGCTGGGTATTACAAAAGCAGCACTTGCTACGAACTCCTTCTTATCAGCAGCTTCTTTCCAGGAGACAACAAAAGTTCTTACAGAAGCAGCAATTAAAGGTAAAGTTGATCCGCTGATTGGTCTGAAAGAAAATGTTATCATCGGTAAACTGATTCCTGCAGGAACCGGAATGAAACGTTATCGTGATGTAAAGCTCAGTACAGACTATCAAGCAACGGATATGTTTTCCTTAAGTGACGGTATGGATGATGAAGAAAGTCCACAAGAACCGGAAGAAATACTGGAAACAGAAAATGTTGATGTTGTTGTAGAAACAACAGAAAGTGAAGAAGTTGAAATAACCGAGTAAAATTCGGGTAAAAAGAAAAAATTTATTGACAATGCATCTGTATGCACTTATACTATTTTAGTGTGCATGCAGATGCATTCTATTTTATTTCATAAACAGGAGGTGAAACCAAAATGCCAACATTTAACCAGTTAGTAAGAAAAGGACGTCAGACTTCCGTAAAGAAATCAACGGCACCGGCTTTGTTAAAGAGCTACAATTCTCTTCACAAAAAGAGCGTTGATTCCAATTCTCCGCAAAAGAGAGGTGTCTGCACAGCTGTTAAAACAGCTACTCCTAAAAAACCTAACTCAGCTCTTAGAAAAATCGCCAGAGTTCGTCTTTCTAACGGAATCGAAGTAACAAGCTACATTCCGGGAGAAGGTCACAACTTACAGGAACATAGCGTTGTTCTGATCAGAGGCGGAAGAGTTAAAGACTTACCTGGTACAAGATACCACATTATCAGAGGTACTCTTGATACAGCAGGAGTTGCTAACAGAAAACAGGCTCGTTCAAAATACGGCGCTAAGAGACCGAAGGCTGCAAAATAAGCAGTGCTTTTGTTAGGAATTTGTACCACAATATGAACTAATTAAGTGTTGGAATTCTGGTAAACCATAACAGATAGAAGACACGAACACTAGGGAAACCGGCCATGCCGGGACATGTGAGTACCGATGAATTAATTTATGGCAGACTTTCTATGAAAAGACAAAAGTTTGCAATATTATGATTAAGGAGGGAAGAACCGTGCCACGTAAAGGACATATTCAAAAAAGAGACGTTTTGGCAGATCCTTTATATGATAACAAGGTAGTTACCAAACTTATCAATAACGTTATGTTAGACGGTAAGAAAGGTGTTGCCCAGAAAATCGTATACGGCGCATTTGCCAGAGTAGAAGAGAAGGCTGGAAAGCCGGCTCTCGAAGTATTTGAAGAAGCTATGAACAACATTATGCCTGTACTGGAAGTTAAAGCAAGACGTATTGGTGGAGCAACTTACCAGGTACCGATCGAAGTTAGACCGGAAAGACGTCAGGCATTAGGACTTCGCTGGCTGACCATGTTTTCCCGCAAACGCGGTGAGAAAACAATGGAAGAAAGACTTGCCAACGAAATTCTTGATGCAGCAAACAATACCGGTGCTGCAGTAAAAAGAAAAGAAGATATGCACAAAATGGCAGAAGCAAACAAAGCATTTGCTCACTACCGTTTCTAATGATTTGCGAATTATATTAGGAGGAAAAAGCCTTGGCTGGAAGAGAATATCCATTAGAGAGAACCAGAAACATTGGTATTATGGCTCATATCGATGCGGGTAAGACAACTCTTACAGAACGTATCCTGTATTATACCGGTGTTAATTATAAGATTGGTGATACTCATGAAGGTACTGCTACCATGGACTGGATGGAACAGGAGCAGGAAAGAGGTATCACAATCACATCAGCCGCTACGACTTGCCACTGGACACTTGAAGATCATGCGAAGAAAAAACCGGGCGCTTTGGAACAGCGTATCAACATTATTGATACACCGGGCCACGTTGACTTCACAGTAGAAGTAGAGCGTTCACTCCGTGTACTAGACGGTGCAGTAGGTGTTTTCTGTGCAAAAGGTGGTGTAGAACCCCAGTCAGAAAACGTTTGGCGTCAGGCTGATACCTATAATGTACCTAGAATGGCATTTATTAATAAGATGGACATCTTGGGTGCCAATTTCTATGGAGCTGTTGAACAGATCCGTACAAGATTAGGTAAAAACGCTATCTGCCTTCAGTTACCAATCGGAAAAGAAGATGAATTCAAAGGAATCATCGATCTGTTTGAAATGGAAGCTTACATCTATAATGATGATAAAGGCGAAGATATTACCATTACAGAGATTCCGGACGATATGAAGGATGAGGCAGAATTATATCATCAGGAACTGATTGAAAAAATCTGTGAATTAGATGATGATTTAATGATGCAGTATTTAGAGGGTGAAGAACCTTCAGTAGAAGATTTGAAGAGAGTATTGAGAAAAGCAACATGCGAATGTGCAGCAATTCCGGTATGCTGTGGTTCTGCATACCGTAACAAAGGTGTACAGAAGATGCTCGATGCTGTTCTTGAATACATGCCGGCTCCTACAGATATCCCTGCTATTAAGGGTGTTGATATGGACGGTAATGAGATTGAGAGACATTCTTCCGATGAAGAACCGTTCTCCGCTCTTGCATTCAAGATCATGGCAGACCCGTTCGTAGGAAAACTTGCATTCTTCCGTGTATATTCCGGAACAATGAACGCAGGTTCTTATGTACTCAATGCGACAAAGAATAAAAAAGAACGTGTTGGACGTATCTTACAGATGCATGCCAACCACAGAGCAGAATTGGATAAAGTTTATTCAGGTGATATTGCAGCAGCAGTTGGTTTCAAATTCACCACAACAGGTGATACCATCTGTGATGAGCAGCATCCGGTAATCTTAGAGTCCATGGAATTCCCGGAACCGGTTATCGAACTTGCTATTGAACCTAAGACAAAAGCAGGACAGGGTAAACTTGGTGAATCTTTGGCAAAACTTGCGGAAGAAGATCCGACATTCCGTGCTCATACCGATCCGGAAACAGGTCAGACAATTATCGCCGGAATGGGTGAACTCCATCTGGAAATCATTGTAGACCGTCTGCTTCGTGAATTTAAAGTAGAAGCAAATGTAGGTGCTCCTCAGGTTGCTTATAAAGAAACATTTACAAAACCTGTTGATCAGGAATACAAATATGCAAAACAGTCCGGTGGACGTGGTCAGTATGGACATTGTAAAGTTAAATTCGAGCCGATGGATGCGAACGGAGAAGAACTGTTCAAATTCGATTCAACCGTTGTTGGTGGTGCTATTCCGAAGGAATATATCCCGGCAGTCGGAGAAGGTATTGAAGAAGCTACAAAAGCAGGTATCCTTGGTGGATTCCCTGTAGTAGGTATTCATGCTACCGTATATGATGGTTCCTATCATGAAGTCGATTCATCCGAAATGGCATTCCATATTGCAGGATCTATGGCATTCAAAGAGGCTATGCAGAAAGCAGCCCCGATTTTACTTGAGCCGATTATGAAGGTTGAAGTAACAATGCCGGAAGAATATATGGGTGATGTTATCGGTGATATCAACTCACGTCGTGGACGTATCGAAGGTATGGAAGATATCGGCGGCGGCAAGATGGTAAAAGCATTTGTTCCGCTTGCTGAAATGTTCGGATATTCCACAGATTTACGTTCTAAGACACAGGGACGTGGTAACTACTCCATGTTCTTTGAAAAATACGAGCCGGTACCGAAGAATGTACAAGAGAAAGTTCTTGCTGCAAAGGCTGGCAAGTAATTACAGTAATTCATAAAATCTGCTTGAAAAACTTTCGGTTATTTAATATAATCAGAAGTAACCGAGCAAAATCCCTATATAGGGTAATTTCCAGTATGGAAAATGAAAATAATATTTGATAATTTATTAGGAGGATTCTAAAAATGGCTAAAGCTAAATTTGAGAGAACCAAAGCCCATTGTAACATTGGTACCATCGGTCACGTAGACCATGGTAAAACAACTTTAACAGCTGCTATCACAAAAGTACTTGCTGAAAGAGTAGCAGGTAATGAAAAGGTAGATTTCGAGAACATCGATAAGGCTCCGGAAGAAAGAGAACGTGGTATCACAATTTCTACAGCTCACGTTGAATATTCAACAGAGAACAGACATTATGCACACGTTGACTGCCCTGGCCATGCTGACTATGTAAAGAACATGATCACAGGTGCTGCACAGATGGATGGTGCTATCCTCGTTGTTGCTGCTACTGACGGTGTTATGGCTCAGACAAAAGAGCACATCTTACTTTCACGTCAGGTAGGTGTACCTTATATCGTAGTATTCATGAACAAATGTGATATGGTTGATGATCCTGAATTACTTGAATTAGTAGAAATGGAAATCAGAGACTTATTAAATGAATATGAATTCCCGGGTGATGATACACCGGTTATTCAGGGTTCTGCATTAAAAGCTCTTGAAGATCCGAACGGAGAATGGGGCGACAAGATCATGGAATTAATGGCTGCAGTTGACAGCTATATTCCGGATCCTCAGCGTGATACAGACAAACCGTTCTTAATGCCTATCGAAGATGTATTCTCTATCACAGGACGTGGTACAGTTGCTACAGGTAGAGTAGAACGTGGTGTTCTTCATATGTCTGAAGAAGTTGAAATCGTTGGTATTAAAGAAGAAACACAGAAATCTGTTGTAACAGGTATCGAAATGTTCCGTAAATTACTTGACGAAGCTCAGGCTGGTGATAACATCGGTGTTCTTCTTCGTGGTATCCAGAGAACAGATAT
>JAQXIR010000194.1 GCA_029007885.1 Lachnospiraceae bacterium
TTTTGTCTTTGGAAGAGTTGCTTCCTCTCGTGACGTCTTAATCGACAGTATCGGAATTCTGATTGGCATCACACTTGTCCGCATTGTCGGTTTTATCGGTAGAAAAACGGTGTTTTCGTTTTTATCGCTTGAAAAGAAATATTAACTCCGGAAAGGAGACAACACCTGAATATGAATACGGAATCTGACAATAAAGAACGTGCTTTGCTGGCGGGATTAAATACCGGTGATCCAAATACGGATTTTTCCCATTCTATGGAGGAACTGGCTGCGCTTGCAAATGCATGCAATATCGAAGTTGGCGGGATTTATACGCAGAATCTGCCCGTTCCAAATCCGGCAACCTATATCGGAAGCGGTAAAATTGAAGAAATAAGAAACGGTCTTTCCATTCTTGAAGCAGATTTAGTCATCTTTGATGATGCGCTCTCTCCCATACAATTGCGCAATCTTACAGATGCCTTAAACTGCTCTGTCTTAGACCGCACTTCTCTGATTTTGCGAATTTTTGCAGATCGTGCCAAAACAAAGGAAGCGATGTTACAGGTAGAACTTGCCGGATTGCAGTATATGCTTCCGCGTCTTGTCGGTATGCATGCATCCCTTTCCCGTCAGGGTGGTACAAGCGGTTCTTTTAGCAACAAAGGAAGTGGTGAGAAAAAGTTAGAACTTGACCGCCGTCATATTGAGCATCGCATCAACGAACTGCAGAAAAACTTACGCGAAGTAAAAAAGGAGCGTGCCACGACACGAAAACAGCGGGAAAGTTCCGGTCTTAAGAAAGTTGCTTTAGTCGGTTATACAAATGCCGGGAAATCTACGATCATGAATTGGATGATTGATACATTTTCAGATTGTGACGAGAAAAAAGTACTGGAAAAAGATATGCTGTTTGCGACACTCGACACCACTATTCGAAAAATATCTCCCGGGAATAAAAGACCTCCGTTTCTTTTATCCGATACAGTCGGCTTTATCAACCAATTACCACATACGCTTATAAAGGCATTTCATTCCACTTTGGAAGAAGTATCATATGCCGATTTGATTTTGCATGTGATTGACAGTTCTGATTGTCACTGTGATGAGCAGATAAGAGTAACGGAACATACGTTGCTCGAATTGGATGCAGCCTCTATTCCCTGCATCTATTTATACAATAAAGCAGATATCAGCCGTGGAAAATCCCACATTCCCTATGCTGTCGGCGATAAACTTTATATTTCCGCCAAAGAGCGAATCGGCATGGAGGAACTGCTTTCCATGATTTATGACAAATTATCCGCACAGGATAAAGAGCACGAATTTCTGTTTCCGCTTTCCCGTGGGGATATCCTGAATACGCTTTTTGAACGCGCAACTGTTCATTCCTATGAGTATCGGGAGAATGGTATCTTCTGCAAATGTAAATGTTCCGAAAAGGAGTTTTGTAAATTTAATCAATATAGTGTTAAAGATTAACAATATATTTGTAGCAATGATTCTTAAAATCTTATATACTGACATTAGTTCAATGAAAGTTGAACTTGCTAATTAGCAATTCCGGAAGAATTCCCCTTTTACACAAACAGAAACGCTGAAGGTTCCCCTTTCAGCGTTTTTGTTTGCGCAAAATATTACAAAGAAAACTGCCACACTCCGCTACACGGATTTGTGACAGTTTTCTCTTCTTTATTCTTCTATTTGTTCTTTCCGCAACATTTCTTATATTTCTTACCACTGCCGCACGGACACGGGTCATTGGGATAAACCTTTGGCTCATTAACAACAGTT
Organism: Lachnospiraceae bacterium; assembly: GCA_029007885.1. GTDB lineage: Bacteria > Bacillota > Clostridia > Lachnospirales > Lachnospiraceae > RGIG8767. Next base: position 1,774 of record JAQXIR010000194.1, read on the forward strand.
GTGGAACGTTTCTGCTCTTTATACAGTTCCTGCTGTTTCTCTTTATCAAAAATGGCATCCCACTGCGGAAGTTCATACAGCCATTCTGCTCCTGCAGCAACCATGTTTTTATACAGAAGTTCTTTTTCAAAAACAAGGCTTACTGTTGTTTTCTCATCCATTGTTTCAATCGGATTCTGTTTTATTAGACTATCGTTGATTCCGTCTAAAAAACCAACCATTGTCATCAGGGTTACACCATATTTGTCTGCAAGTTCCTGTACTGTTCCACTTACTTCTTCATCAGGATTTTCAAGAAGTTTTGCATAAATCTCCTTTTCCTGTTCAAAATATTTTGTCCAAAGTCTCTGCAAATCTCCCTTGTTTGCAGTCTCTGAATATGCAGTACTTCTCCACTGTTCGATTAATGTCATGTTTTTTACCACCTTTCATCTTAAACAGTATATAACAAAAAGAAATTATTTTCAATATTTCTGTATAAAGCACTATTTGATGTCTATACTATGAATAGTCAACGGACCCCCTCCCTTGATGAAACGAAAGATAATGCAAAATGCGTTAACTACGCGTTTTAACACTTATCCTCCCCCAAAGAAGCCTCCGGGACTGTAAAACACAATCTCGGAGGCTTCCTATATTTTTCTGTCATTTCAATCAGATACGGTATCTTCTTTATACCGGTTCAAATCCCTCAAAAATAAATACATCAAAATACTTCTCGGCGTTCTTTAAATCTTCTCTGCTTTGAATTGTCCATGCAGCGGATGGTATGCGAAAAAGATTCCGGCAGATTCTTCTTGCTCTTTCCTGCTTAAACTTATGATTATAAGCAATGAAATCAGGTTTTCCCAGAAAGTTTACCAGCAGATGGTGTACAGAAAAAAGCGGTAACGTTTCTTTTCCAAGTTCTTTCCTAAAGTCTGAAGAAAGTTGTCCTCTGAGAATCCTTCTGTGATGCGTCCGGTACCAGAAAAGTGCTCCTGTATGAAAAGATTCCACACAATATGCTCCCTCATAGTCCTTTAGTTCCCGATCCACTTTTCTGCAAACTTTCCATGGCTTTCGATATGCTTTGATTTCAATAATCAGCGGTACCTTTCCTTTAATCATGGAAAGGACTTCCCGAAATGTCGGAATCTTCTCCTGTGAATCAAAAAGTCTAAACTGTTGCAGTTCTCTGTAAGTATATTCACAGACTTTTCCTCTTTTTTGGCAAACCCTTTGTAACGTATCATCATGGAAAACTACGGGTACACCATCTTTTGTAATCTGCACATCCATTTCAATTCCATATCCCTTTTCAACCGCTTTTTGAAAAGCATGCATGGAATTTTCCGGACAATCTTTACTGTCATGAAGGCCTCTGTGTGCAAAAAAACGGATCTTTAACATTTTCGTATCCGGCCTTCCCAAAATACGTGGCGTAATCAGCCAAAAATAAAGGGAACAACAAATTAGTAAAACACATAATGATATCAGAAAAGCATTAAACAGCATGAAAAACAACCTCTTTTCTCTATCAGTATTCCACATTTTATGGTAAAATATAAAAAATCAATTTTTATGGCAGTGGAAATCTGCCTCTAAGGAGGACTTTATGAAAAAAACACCGAAACAAATTGCAGCGCTCATCGGAGCTTCCCTTCTAGTCCTATTATATGTGCTGACCCTTGTTTTCGCGGTTTTTGACTTTCCGCACAGCGAATCCATGTTCCGCGCATGTCTTTACGGAACAATTGCAATTCCGCTCTTTACCTGGATTATCATGTTTTTATGCGGTAAAATATCCCACTGATTCTTACATTCCTTCGCGTCTTTTTACAAAATTATCATCTGCTAACATCGTATCAAATTCTTCCAGCGGAATCGGTTTGGAATAGTAATAGCCCTGTGCATAATCGCAACCAACGCTTTTTAAGAACTGAACCTGTTCTCTGGATTCTACACCTTCACATACGACACTCAGATTCAGTTTCTTTGCCATGTCGATAATGCTTGGAATAATAATCTTTTCTTCCGACTCATTTTCAAAATCATGTAAAAATTCTTTGTCCAGTTTCAGGACATCAATCGGTAATTTTGTCAAAACATTCAAAGATGAATATCCGGATCCAAAGTCATCCATTGATATTTTTACACCTAATTCGCGAAGCTGTGTCATCAGTTCAATCGTATCTTCTACCTTATCGGTAAATACAGTCTCCGTCAGTTCGAATTCCAGCCATTCCGGTGAAATCTGATATTTGCGAAGCAAATTTTTAATATAACTTACAAACTGATTAATAGAATACAGATGGACCCTTGAAACATTGATGGAAATGCGAACCGGCATTTCTCCTTTTTTCACCCTATCCGCAAGATATTTGCATACTTCTGTATAAATGTAATAATCCAACAAGGTAATTGTCTTATTCTTTTCAAATACAGGAATAAAATCATTTGGATAAATAATGGTTCCGTCCTTCTTTTTCCAGCGGACAAGTGCCTCTGCACCTTGTATTTTACCCTTTTTCAAATCAACCTTAGGCTGCATGTATACGACAAATTCTCGATTCTTAAAAGCAGTCTCCATATCATTTGCATAGGCAACTTCCTGTTTAAGTTTATCGCCCATGCTGTCATTGTAAATAATGCATCTGGGACGATCCGGAAGTTTTGCTTCTTTTCGTGCCAGATTCGCATTCGAAATGATGTTCTTCAAAAGAACCGGTTGTCCATCAATTTGGAATGGGCAAATGCCAATATCAATTACCAGATTGCTGTCAAGATATTCATTCTGAATCTTCTTTGTGAAATCAGCACTGATGCCCTGCATCATGGCTACCAATTGTTCCTGTGTCATTTCTCCGACACGAACCAGAGCAATCATATTATCGGAAAAAATACGGCTTCCGTGAATGAAAAGATCATTCTTTACAAACAGTGTTTCTGCAAAGTCCCTTAAAATCTTATCTCCCGTCTCATAACCATATGTTTCATTGATAATTTTGAAATTGCTGAAGTCTGCATAAATAATCGCATATTTTCCATGCGGTGCACCTTCAATAAATTCACCGGTCAGTTCCAAAAACTTCTCATATTTATAAAGTCCTGTTACACTGTCATAGCCGGTCAGACGCTCCACTGTTTCGGAAGCTTCCTCGTATGCCTTCATCTTTAAAAGATATGCAGAAATGACATTGGCAACCGCACGAATACTGATGATTTCTTCCTTTGACCACTCATGTTCCTTATTAAAGTCAAGGAAATCCACGTTCCCGGCAAATTCCCCCTTATCATAATAAGCGCATCGTGCAAAAGCATGGATGCCGAAGGCAAGTGCCGTCTTTCTTGATGTGTCATCTTTCAGTTGCGCGGTATCCGATACACAAACAAGACCATGTGCATCCTTAAGGCTCTTAAGCATGCTGTTCCACTCCTGCTGTGTATATTCCGTAATCGCGCGGTCCTCACTGACATATTCTCCCATTCCGCACTGATACGGATAAACCACTTTTCTTTCTTTGCCGACACGGGCACTAATCGAAATCGCATCCAGTCCCATCTGTCTGGCAACTTGTCTGATTAACAGATTGATTGCACTGTCAGTATCTTTGGATTCCTCAATCAGTTTGAAGGCAAGTTCTATCAGAGAATCCGGTGTTGCTTCCTGCGCAAGCAATGACTCTTTTTCTGTTTCTTCATCCTGTTCGTGTTTTTCTTCCACTAAAAGTCTGCTGTAAATTTCTTCCTTTTCTTCATCGTAAAAATGATACCCGTTTTTACCGGTATTTTTCGTATAATACAGGGCTTTTTCTGCTTTCTCAAACAAGGTATCAAAGTCCACACCGTCTGTCGGGAATACCGAGGCACCGACAGAAACCGTACTTTCGAAATTCATAATTTCGCCGGTATATGTTTTTGCAATAACCTGCTGTATTTCTTTAATCTTACGTTCAATATCGGTAATGTTTCGAATATTTTTCATCAAAATAACAAACTCATCGCCGCCTGCTCGTCCGAGAATATCTGTCGGATAAAAGATTTCATCAATATCCTGTGCAATGTTTTTTAATATTTCGTCTCCGAATGCCTTTCCCATTTTCTCATTCAGAATCTCGAAATGGTCGATATCCAGAATTAAAAGTCCGGCATATTCGGAACAATCCTGTTTCTTTAAGAACTGTTGTATCAGTTGTCCGGCATAATAACGCTTATACAGTCTTGTCAGAGAGTCCCTCATGTTCTCATCAATCCGGCGGAGTTCTTCTCTCTTATTTTCATCAATGTTCTCCATGGTACCAATCAGTTTGAGTGGAATACCACTTGGAGAATAGAGCATTTTAGCGCGAATTCGGAACCACTTATAGTCTGCGTTTCTATCCCTGAGGCGCATCTGCAAATCATAATACGGTTTTCCTTCTTCACACTCTTTTAAAAACGTATCAAATACGTCCCAGTCTTCATTTAAAACATATCGAAACTTTTTGGCCACTTCGGAAAACTTTGCAATGTGCCGCTCATTTCCATAAACACCTGCTTTGCTGTGTGCCGTCATCAGTTCATCTTTGTGTAAATCATATTCGAAAATGCGTCTGATTCCTACGGAAACAATCGCTTCAAAGCGTTCCTTCTCTTCTGCAATTTTCTGCATTCTTTTCCGTTGTTGTGATAAGAGAAGATGGGAAATAAAATTAATATAGACCACCAGCAAAACATCATACATCAGCACGTAAATACTGTCATAGCGGTTCAGCTTTTCCGAAGCATACAGATTATTTAATGACAAAGAAAGTACTCCCAAAATCAGTACCAGAACACTTACAATAATGGAAAACTCCGCATCATAATAAACAATTGCCAGACTGATTACCGGTACAACGTAAAGCAGATAGATGAACTGCCTTCCCAGCATCAGAATGTAGGTTGCAAACAGTGCCACACTGGCAAAAAGGACATATTTTACCATTCCTTCATACTTTCTGCTGTAGCAGAATGGCAATGATAAAAGCAATGGGAGATACAAAAGGCCAAAATAAACTACCCATTCCTGCATAATCGACGTTTTTACACTTCCGTAAACAGCCAGACCCCCAATTACTGACAGCAAAATACAACATGCAAAGTAGCCCCACAGAACCTTTCTGTTGAGCTTACCCAAATCTGTTATCTCACTTTTTCTGACACTCTTTACCCAGTTTCTCCCCATAGCACTTCCTTGTGTATCTTCTTATCTTCCTTTTATAACTAAATATACCATTTTTTGCACATTTTATCTACTCTTTTTTCAGTTCTTCATAAATCAGTTGCAGAAGATTTCCTGCCGCTTTCGAAAGCGGTACTCTTTTGTCCGTAATTACATAAAAATTCCGCTTGGGAAGCATTTTATTAAACCGCAGTTCAAACAGCATTCCGTTATCAATATACTCCTGTGCAAAATCCCGCACCACACACCCGATTCCCAGTGAGCGCAGCGCAAATTGCACGATGATATCACTGGTTGCCAGTTCAAATTCCGGCGAAATATGCACTCCGTAAGATTGGAGTACACGTTCAATATAACTTCTTGTACTGGTATTCTGCTCCAGACAGATTAACGGCAGTTTTTCCAGTTCATGAAAATCCAGCATTCTGTTTTTATACGGCAGAAATCTTCTGCCCGCAACAAAAATATCTTCAATCTCCCGAACCGGCAGTGCCTCCAATTCCTGTGATGGTTCAAATGGTGTGGAAATAACGCCAAAATCAATTGTTCCGCTTTTCAAAAATGACATGGTTTCCGGTGTCGGAGCATTCGTCACCGTAACCTTAATGCCCGGAAACCTGTCATGGAATTTTTCCAGATAGGGAAGCAGGAAGTACTTTAATGTCATATCGCTTGCCCCAATCCGAATTTCTCCCAGTTCCATATTTTTCATGCGTTTTAACCTGTCAACGCCAAGTTCTATCTGCTCATAACCTTTTTCCACATACGCAAAAAGTGCTTCGCCTTCTTTTGTCAGACGGACGCCCTTAGCATTTCGATATAGCAGTTTAACTTCTAAAAGTTGTTCCAACTGCTTTACGGATTGGCTGACAGCCGGCTGAGAAACCGACAGTGCTTTTGCTGCAAGCGTAATACTCCCCAGTTTTGCCACATAATAAAACACCTTATAGTATTCAAGATTACTAATCATATAACACCCTCCGTAATTGTAAAACAGCCTGTTTCTTCCTGCAAAACAGGATACGAAACAGGCTGTAATCCTTCTTTATACTATTTTTTAAGTGGGCTCTCTCTATAGATAATATCGTTTCTGCCGGGACCGTTCGATACCATGGTAATCGGATATCCAATCTGTTCTTCGATGAATTCCACATACTTTCTACAGTTTTCCGGAAGATCTTCATACTTTTTAATTCCCCGGATTTCGCATTTCCAACCCGGAAGTTTTTTGATGACCGGTTTTGCTTTTTCAAGCAGTCTCGTTACCGGGAAGTCTGTCTTTACCTCTCCATCGATTTCATATCCGACGCAAACCGGAATTTCATCCAGATATCCCAAAACATCAAGAACCGTAAACGCAACATCCGTTGTTCCCTGTAAACGGCAGCCATATTTAGATGCCACACAGTCAAACCATCCCATTCTTCTCGGTCTTCCGGTTGTTGCTCCGAATTCTCCGCCATCTCCGCCACGGCGTCTTAATTCATCTGCCTCATCTCCAAAGATTTCGGATACAAATGCACCTGCTCCGACTGCTGACGAATATGCCTTGCAGACTGTAATAACCTGCTTGATTTCATATGGCGGGATTCCTGCTCCGATTGCTCCGTATGCTGCAAGCGTAGAAGAAGATGTTACCATCGGATAGATTCCATGATCAGGATCTTTCAAGGTTCCGAGCTGTCCCTCCAAAAGAACCGTCTTTCCTTCCTTTAATGCTTTATCCAAAAATGCGGAAACATCACATACGTAAGGTGCAACCATATCACGGTATTCGTGTAATGTTGCGAGTAATTCTTCAGGATCAATCAGCGGTTTGTGATACATATGCTCCAAAAGACAGTTTTTCGTCTCACAGACACGTTCCACCTTTTCTTTTAACAGCTCATCATCAAACAGTTCCGATACCTGAAAACCGATTTTGGCATATTTATCGGAATAAAACGGTGCAATTCCCGATTTGGTAGAACCAAATGATTTTCCTCCGAGGCGTTCCTCCTCATATTGATCAAACAGAATATGATACGGCATAACAATCTGTGCTCTGTCCGATACTAAAATTTTGGGCATTGGCACATTTCTGTCTGTGATAGACTTAATTTCCTGAAACAAAATCGGAATGTTTAATGCCACACCATTTCCGATTACACTTGTTGTATGACTGTAAAAAACTCCGCTTGGCAGAGTATGCAATGCAAATTTTCCGTAATCGTTTACGATTGTATGACCGGCATTGGCGCCGCCCTGAAAACGGACGATAATATCTGCCTGCTGTGCCAGCATATCAGTAATTTTTCCTTTTCCTTCGTCTCCCCAGTTAGCTCCCACAACTGCTTTAACCATTTTTGTTCCTCCTAATACTGTTTCTTAACAGTATTATCATACAACATCTTCTACCATAAGTAAACTCAATATAATTTATAAGGGTCATAAGTTTGACTTATGACCCTTTTACATCCGCATAAAATGTATATCTGTTTTTACCGCTCCGTTTTGAATCATACATAGCGGCATCTGCGTTTTTATACAATTCTTCAAATGTCGTTCCGCACACCGGATACATTGCAATTCCGATGCTTCCCGATACCGTACAAACCGCCTCATCTCCGATAAAGGTTTTCTCCATTTCCTCGACAAGTCCTTTCATGCGCTCTTCCAGCCATTCCCGGTTGCTTGCCTGTGGCAGGAACACTACAAATTCATCTCCGCCCAGTCTCCCGATATAATCAGAACGGCGGAACTGGGATTTTAACAGTGTTGCAGTCTGAAACAGCAAGTCATCTCCGATTGCATGACCGAAATTATCATTAATTCCCTTAAAATTATCGACATCCATCAGAATAAATGCTGCCGTATCTTTCGAAGATGTTACATATTCGGAAACACGTTTTTCCAATGCACTTCTGTTATACAGCTGTGTCAACGCATCTGTCTCAATCTTTTTATTAAGCCGGGACTGGTTTTCTATATTTCTTACATTCAACCGCACCCTGTAAGCATATACCACAATTCCGACAATCAGATATGCAATGCCGTCTACGATATTTGCAAGTCCGAATCGTCCGCTGTCAAAGTATATGCCGCAGAAAAGATAGATGCAGGTTACAATAATAAGATAGAGAGATATCCGCCATTCTCTGTCAATGATAAATCCCGGTAATAATACCAGCATGACGCAGAAAGTCACGGAAGAAGGTTGTTCTTTCACAAAAACCGCCGCATAGATTGCAAAGGCAAAGAATATTGAATAATAGAGGTAAAAAATCGGTAAACCCGATATATTTACGCTTTTCAATCGATTCGTTCTTTCTATGAGGATCAGACATCCTGCCGTTACGAGTGATGCCAACATCATACAAAGATAAGGTATCCTTGCATCTGCCATTCCTTCCACAAAAAGCGATACTATCAGCAATCCCAGCAGAATCAGAACGGAAACATATGTAATCTTCTTTAACTTCTGCAGGTTTTCCATATTTATTTTTTCTTTATTATCCGAAAAAAATTTCGAATCCAGAAAAATAGAATTTTTAAACATTAATAACAGCCTTTACCCCAAGCAATTCTTTGTTTTCTTCCAATAACGGTCGAATGCATTTCTTTAAGAACGCATCCACCTGTTCTTTGCTTCTTCCCACATATTTCTTCGGATCCATGGTCTTTTGTAAATCTTCTGCCGAAAGATTGAATGCCGGATCCTCTGCAATCAGTTGTAACAGATTATTCTCTTTTCCTTCCACCTTAACCGTCTTTCCGGCTTCCATGGAAAGTGTTCTTATTTTTTCATGAAGTTCCTGTCTGTCGCCTCCCGCTTTTACGGCATCCATCATGATATTCTCAGTTGCCATAAACGGAAGTTCACTCATGATATGTTTTTCAATTACTTTCGGATAAACCACAAGCCCGTCCACTACATTCAGACAAAGGTCCAAAATACCATCAATTGCCAGGAAACCTTCCGGAATCGAAAGACGCTTGTTGGCAGAATCATCCAGCGTTCTTTCAAACCACTGGGTAGCTGAAGTGATGGCAGGATTTAATGCATCTACCATGACATACCGGCTCAAAGAGGCAATTCTCTCACTGCGCATCGGATTTCTCTTATATGCCATCGCCGAAGAACCAATCTGACTCTTTTCAAACGGCTCCTCTACTTCTTTCAAATGCTGAAGAAGACGGATATCATTTGACATTTTTGTCGCACTGGCGGCTATTCCGGCAAGTACATTTAAGACTCTCGTATCCATTTTTCTGGAATATGTCTGTCCGGACACCGGTACGCATTCCTTAAATCCCATCTTTTCGGCAATCATCGGATCAATCTTGTCAATTTTTTCCTGATCTCCATCAAACAGTTCCAGGAAGGAAGCCTGTGTTCCCGTTGTTCCTTTGGAACCGAGCAGTTTCATCGTAGAAAGTACATAATTTAAATCTTCAAAGTCAAGATAAAACTCCTGTAACCACAAAGCTGCCCTCTTGCCCACCGTAGTCGGCTGAGCCGGCTGGAAATGCGTAAACGCAAGTGTCGGAAGTTCTTTATACTGATCTGCAAAATCAGCAAGTTCTTTCATGACATTCAACAATTTTTTCTTAACTAACTGTAATGCCTCCGTCATAACGATAATATCGGTATTATCGCCCACATAACAGGAAGTTGCACCCAGATGAATGATTCCTTTTGCCTTCGGGCACTGAACCCCATATGCATAAACGTGACTCATGACATCATGCCGCACTTCTTTCTCGCGTGCTTTTGCAACATCATAATTAATATCGTCCGCATGTTCTTTCAATTCGTCAATCTGTTCCTGTGTAATCGGCAGTCCAAGTTCTTTTTCCGTTTCTGCCAATGCTATCCAAAGTTTTCTCCAGGTACGGAATTTTTTATCCGGTGAAAAAATATACTGCATTTCTTTACTTGCATATCGCTCCGAAAGCGGGCTTTGATATCTGTCTGTACTCATTGCTATCTCCTTATTTGGCAAATTTGCAGTAGTATTATATCACGATTATTTTTCAAAGTCACCCCTAATATCGTCTTTCGGTGGTTCCATCGGATAATTTCCCGTAAAGCATCCTTTGCAGATTCCAAGTTCTCCTGCTATCGCAAAAAGGCGTTCCACCTTTAGATAGGCAAGGGAATCCGCGCCGATTACCTGTCGTATTTCTTCTATTGTCCTGTTATAAGCAATCAGCTGTTCTCTGGCCGGCACATCGGTTCCAAAATAACACGGCCATAAAAACGGCGGAGAAGATACTCTCATATGAACTTCCTTTGCTCCGGCTTCCCGCAGCATTCTGACAATCCTATCCGACGTCGTTCCCCGTACGATGGAATCGTCAATCATAATGACTCTTTTTCCGTTTACCACTTCCCGCAGCGGATTTAATTTTACCTGTACACTGCTTTCTCTGCTCTTTTGTTTCGGTTTGATAAACGTTCTTCCGATATAAGCATTTTTAACAAATGCTGTAGCATAGGGAATTCCCGATTCAAGAGCATAGCCCATTGCCGCGCAGTTTCCGGATTCCGGCACACCGACCACAATGTCGGCATCTACCGGCGAATCCATGGCTAAGAACCTTCCTGCCATAATTCTTGATTCATATACACTGACACCGTCCATCCTGCTGTCCGGTCTCGAAAAATAAATATATTCAAACACACATCTTGCATGCTTTTCTTTTGGTATACAGTGTGATTTATCCGATGTAATTCCATTCTCCTTTGAAATGGTAACAATTTCGCCGGGCTCCACATCGCGTATAAACTCTGCTCCGATTGTATCAAGCGCACAAGTTTCCGATGCAAGGACATAGGAATTGTCCCGTTTTCCAATACACAGAGGCCGAAAACCAAACGGATCCCTTGCTCCGATGAGTTTTCTCGGAGACATGACAATCAGTGAATAAGCACCTTTGATTTTTTTCATAGCACGTCCGACCGCCTCTTCTACGCTTGCTGAATGGAGACGTTCTCTGGCGATATAATAAGCAATTACCTCTGAATCAATGGTAGTCTGGAAAATGGCACCTGTAAGGCTCAATTCTTCCCGAAGTTCCGGTGCATTAATCAAATTACCATTATGGGCAAGCCCCAGTGTTCCTTTCACATAATTTAAAACAAGCGGCTGTGCATTTTCCCTTGTCGAACTTCCCGCTGTTGAATAGCGAACATGTCCGACACCGATATCACCTTTTAATTTCTCGATAATCTCCGGATTGAAATTTTCATTCACCAGTCCCATGTTTTTATGGGAAAGCACCTTTCCTTTCGGTCCCTGTGTATCGCTGACCGCGATACCGCAACTTTCCTGCCCTCTGTGCTGAAGTGCAAGCAGTCCGTAATAAATAGAGCCGGCAACATTTCCGCCGTCAAAATCATACATTCCGAATACGCCGCATTCTTCTTTTAACGCATCATTTTTTTGCATGTTCATTCCCTCTTATCCCTATTTTTAAACAGAATACGGGCATTGATGACGTAAGCCCCAATGCCCGTAACTATTTTATTATTATTCTATTTTAATCTAACCCAAGACGTTTAAATACTTCATTGTATGCTTCTTCAACATTACCAAGGTCTCTGCGGAAGCGGTCCTTGTCCAATTTTTCGTTGGTGTTGACATCCCAAAGTCTGCAGGTATCCGGGCTTGTCTCATCTGCCAGGATAATCTGTCCGTGAAAACGTCCGAATTCAATTTTAAAATCAATCAGTTTAATGTCTGCCTGTAAGAAGTACTCTTTTAACACTTCATTTACTTTAAAAGCGTACTCTTTAATTGTATTGATTTCTTCCCAGGTAGCAAGTCCGAGTGCTACCGCAAAATAAGAATTAATCAACGGATCGCCCAGATCATCGTTTTTATAACTGAACTCAATGGTCGGCTCTTTTAATTGTGTTCCTTCTTCTACGCCGAGTCTCTTTGAGAAACTTCCTGCCGCAACATTACGGATAATTACCTCTAACGGAACAATTTCCACTTTCTTAACTGCGGTCTCACGGTCGCTTAACTCCTCTACGAAATGTGTCGGAACACCTTTGGATTCCAGAATTTTGAATACATGGTTTGTCATCCTGTTATTGATAACACCTTTTCCGACAATCGTACCTTTTTTTACACCGTTGAATGCTGTCGCATCATCTTTGTAATCAACGATCACAATATCCGGATCATCTGTTGCAAATACCTTTTTTGCTTTGCCTTCGTAAAGCTGCTCCATTTTTTTCATAATGTATCTCCAATCCAAAGATAAATTTTCTTACTTGCAAAGTATATCGCAGGCAGGCGATAAAATCAACTGCCAAATTTGCCAATAAATTCCCTGACTCTGGCATTTTCTGATGTGAAAATTTCATCCGGCGTACCTTCCTGTACGATTACGCCGCCTTCCATAAAAACAATCCTGTCAGAAACTTCTCTTGCAAACTGCATTTCATGCGTAACAATAATCATTGTCATATGCTCACTGGCAAGCTGCTTGATTACTTTTAATACTTCTCCGGTAAGCTCAGGGTCTAAAGCAGAAGTCGGCTCATCGAAAAACAAAATCTGCGGTTGTAATGCCAATGCACGTGCAATGGAGACTCTCTGCTGCTGCCCGCCGGAAAGCTGGTATGGATAAGCGTCCGTTTTGTCTGAAAGTCCAAGCCTTTCAAGCAGTTTTTCCGCGCGCCCAATGGCTTCCTTTTTCGGCACTTTGTCAACACTGACCGGTGCATCAATAATATTTTTCAGCACGGTATAATGCGGGAACAGGTTAAAGTTCTGAAAAACCAGTCCGAAATATCTGCTGATTCTTTTTAAATCCTGTTTCGGCGCATAAACAACCTTTTTCCCTTCCGGTGTTTCTTCTTCCCATGCTGCTTTTTCCCCAAGATAACTCATTTCTCCGCCGTCCATCTTTTCCAGCATGGTCGCACACCGAAGCAGCGTGGATTTGCCGGAACCGGAAGGACCGATTATGGATACGACCTCACCTTTTTTTACATTTAGGGAGATGTCTGTAATGACTTCAAGTTCGTCGAAAGTCTTTTTCATATTACGAATTTCGAGTAAATTCATTTCCTTTCCCCCTTATTTGTAGTATGAAGTCTTCTTTTCCAGATATTCCATGAAAAAGGCGACCAGATAATTAAAAATAAAATAGAACACACCGGCTACCATGAGCGGCATGACGTTTGCTTCTTTTGCGCTGATTTGTTTCGCAATTGTAAACATTTCCGTAACCGCAATTACAAATGCAAGCGATGTATCCTTTACAAGTGTAATTGTCTCATTCGTGACAGGCGGCAGAATCCGTTTGATTACCTGCGGCATAATGATTTTAAAAAAGGTCTGAACCTTATTATAACCGAGTACTTTTGCCGCCTCATACTGTCCAACCGGAATAGATTCGATTCCCGCACGATATATTTCCGCAAAATATGCGGCGTAATTAATGGAGAATGCGATAATTGTCGCAACAAACCGATATGATTGCGCAATTTTAATCCCCAGTACATAATACGGTGCAAAATATACCACAATCAGTTGCAGCATAAGAGGAGTTCCTCTCATAATCGCTATGTATATTTTTACAAATCCCCTAAGCAGACTGTTTTTCGACATACGTCCGAAAGACACAATCAGTCCGAGCGGAAGTGCAAAAAGCAGTGTTAAAAAGAAAATCTCTATCGAAACAATCATTCCGCTGCCTAATTGTTTCAGTATCATTGATACCGGCATATTATGCTCCTCCATTTATCATAGATACCGCATGACAATTCTGCCATGCGGTACCGAAAATATTCGTTATGATAGATTCCTGTAATCCGATTCTTACTTGCCAAGACATACACTGTCAACAAGTCCGAAATCAGCATATTTTTCTGCAATTTCGGCAAAAGTTCCGTCTTCTACCATTTCCAGTAACGTTTCTTCCACCTGATCCTTTAATGCATCGTTGCCTTTTAAGAATCCGATTGCATACTGTTCTGTAGCAAGATATTCGTTCGGATCATTGTTGCCAAGAAGTACATATGCTCCGTTGCGGGAACTTAACTGATAATTTGCAACTCCTATATCAATTGCAAGTGCATCAATTGCACCGGCTTCCAAATCCATAAATGCTGTGTTGTAGTCTGCATACTGTGTAAGGTTTGCAAAAGATGCTGCAAGGTCCAGATTTTCCTGATTCTCTTCATCTTCCAGTGCTGCAAGTGCGGAAGAATCCTTCTGAACGCCTACTGTCTTACCTGCTAAATCAGCCTTTGTTGCAATACCGGAATCTGCTGCTACAACGAACACCTGGCTGTTATCAACATACGGTACACTCCATGTATAATCATCTTCTCTTCCGTTGATTGTAAATCCGTTCCAAATACAATCAATTGAACCCGATGATAATTCCATATCCTTAGCATCCCAGTCAATCGGCTGCTTTACAAGTTCCCAGCCGCGGCGGTTACATACTTCCTGTGCAAGGTCAAGGTCAAATCCGACATACTCGCCGTTATCGTCCATATAACCGTAAGGCGGAAACTCTGCATCAAATCCAACTGTTAATTTCGTTCTCTCGGTTTCTTCAACCGTTCCTGTTTCTGCTGTTGTGTCTGCTGCTTTTTCCGATCCGCATGCCGTTAAGCCGAATACAAGAACAAAAGCAAGCATAAGTGCTGTTATTTTTTTCATAAATTAAATCTCCTCCTCCATTTTTTCTCTTTATCAATTTAGCACGATAAAGAACAATATGGTAATCGTATCAGAAAGAACTGTTTCTGTCAATAACAGAAATCACGCTCCGTATCGTTCCATCATGGTAAGTACTTCTTTTGCATACTGCGGATA
>JAQXIR010000195.1 GCA_029007885.1 Lachnospiraceae bacterium
TTCCTTCATCTGCCTTGCAATTTCAGTCGCTTCAGTATTATAGATTTTTTCGGAATTATACTTACCGGATTGGTTTTCATATTCAATGATTTCATCCATTGCAGCTTTGTATTCTTCAGAAAGCTGCAACGCCTGTGCATATAAATCCTGATTTTCTTTTCCCTGAATGACTTCTTTCAGCCCCTTCATCTCTTCCTGCAGCTGGGCAGCCTGCGTTTCAATTTCTGCAATATACGTCTGCTGTTCTTCTCCACGCGTCTCAAAGACAAGGTAGCGAATCTCTTCATGCAACGTGCTGAATTGAATTTCAACGCTTCCGGCTTTGCCCTGTCCCGCACCGTACTTTTCAAATATTCTCCTGTTGGAAATGGTTATGATTACAATCAATGCGACCAGTACGAGAACAATCAATCCAAGGCGCATCATTGCCTTAAGAAAAATTGCATTTAACTGCACATTCACCGATTCCTTTCTGTTCTTTTGCTTCTTCCCCATAGTTTCCTCCACTATCTGATGATGTTTTCAATAATATCTGCTATTGCATCCTCATCGCAGTTTCGACAAACGACGTCTGCATACTGTTTGACATTTTCCGGCGCGTTTAAAACAGCAATTCCGATATCCGCATTCTTCAGCATTTCTTCATCATTATAATAATCGCCTACAGCATAGATTTTCGTTTCTTTGTCTAGATGCTTTCTTAAACGCTCTAACATATCTCCTTTGCTACTGCCTTTTGGAAGAAATTCATAGTATTTTACTGCCGACCGCACGCGATTTACTGCAGCACTTTCTTCCAGATATTGGGATTCCTTTTGAATCCATTCGATTTCCTGCTCCGTTCCGGAAAACAAAATCTTCGTCCAGTTCTTATCCCATAACTGCTCCATGTCTGAAAATTCTACCGGAATATGATCTTTAACGACATCCGGATCTACGAATTCTTCGGGTGAAATAAAGCAACTTAAATCTCTCATATAAACCTGAATCCCGATATGCTTTTGCTCTCTCAGACACTTTTTTAAGAAATCCCGAATGCTTTTTTTATCAATTGCAATTTCTTCTACATACTCCTGTTTTTTGCAGTCGTACAACAAACTGCCGTTTGC
Source organism: Lachnospiraceae bacterium (assembly GCA_029007885.1). GTDB lineage: Bacteria > Bacillota > Clostridia > Lachnospirales > Lachnospiraceae > RGIG8767. The sequence goes on from JAQXIR010000195.1 coordinate 1,110, forward strand.
TAAAATGCAATAACCGTTTATTTTTGTATCTTCAAGAAAAGCGACAGCATTTGTAAGAGTTCTACCAGTCGCTATTCCAAATCTTCCACCCTCTTTTATATAATTTAAAACTGCCTCTTTATTTTTCTTGCTGACTCTGCTTTCTGAATTCAGGAGTGTGCCGTCCATATCACTGAGCAGAATCGTGCCGTCATATTTCCCCATGCTGTCGTATCATCCTCCTGTTATTTCTATGTATCTCGTTGTTTTGTAAATGCGGTAGGCGACATTAATGCATATTTCTTAAAAACATTACAAAAATGTTTATAGTCACTGAAACCTACCATATCCGATATTTCATATACTTTGTAGCGTCCCTCGTTTAAATACTTAACTGCCTTTTGAATCCGGTACTGATTTAAGAAATCCAGGAATGTATGTCCCGTAATATCTTTGAATTTCCGGCTTAAATAACTGGCACTGATTCCCATTTCATCAGAAATATTCTCAATGCTGATTTTTTCGGTATATTTTTCCCGTATCAGCCGGATTGCTTCCGCAACATACCGGTTTTCAGATTGCGCCAGCTCTATGTAATGTTCCACATCAAGGCTGCTGCCTCTGTTTTCCATTGCAAATTCCGTTCCTTTGCCTTCCGTAATTTCGGTATGCAGTTTTTTCATGGTTTCTATCAGTTTTTCCTCATCTACCGGCTTTAATATATAATCGGAAACCTGCAGGGAAATTGCTTTTTGTGCATATTCGAACTCGGCATAACTGGTCAGAATCAGGCTCTTAAAATTTTCTTCTTTCAGTCCCTCTTCTAACATCGTAATCCCATCCATTTTCGGCATTTTAATATCTGCAATGACCACATCAGGATGGTGTTCACGAATCATCTGAAGGCCTTCTTCTCCGTTAGCAGCCTCACCGACTACCACATAGCCCAGATTTACCCAGTCAATCGTATATACAAGTCCTTTTCGAATAATATCTTCATCTTCCACAATCAATATTTTTAACATTCTCTTCCCTCTTATATGCCGGCAGTTTTAAAGTAAGCGTTGTGCCTTCCCCCTGTTTGCTCTGAATACGAATTCCATAATCTCCATTATATTTCAGATGAATTCTCTTATGAATATTATAAAGTCCCAAATGCGTTGACCGGTTCTTCGGCTGTTCCAGTGTATACTGCAATTCCTTTAAAACACTTTCTTCAATACCGATTCCGTCATCTTTGCATATAAAAATCAGATGGTCTTCTTCCCGATAGCCCTTAATTTCCACTTTCAGATTCTCTTTATCTCCAAACCCGTACTTAATGGAATTTTCAATTAGCGGCTGAATCAGAAGTTTCGGTATCACACAGTCCATAATCTCTTCATCAATATCTACCGTATATTGAAACCGGGTATTAAAGCGAATCTTTAAGATGCTTAAGTAACTGTTCGTAATCTTCATGTCCTGTCTGACCGTTACATCTTCTTCTGCGTTGCTGATACTATAGCGTAATAACGTTGACAGATTGATAATCATCTTATCCGCTTTTACCACATCAATCTTACACATAACCCGGATGTTTTCCAGCGTATTGAAAAGGAAATGCGGGTTGATCTGGGATTCCAGCTGCTTAATCTGTGCAAATGCCATGTGGGCAATCATTTCCTTGTTCTTTTCAATCTGTTCTTTCAAACTGTCTAACATCAGATTGTAAGATTCACCGATAGTCTTAAACTCCGTACTGCTGTCGATGGAAATATAATTGTTTAAATCTCCCTGCTTTACCTTTTCAAAAGCATCTGCAATAATGTCGATATCGCGCGTACTCTTTATCGAAATCTTTTCCGCACCTTTCATAAAGAAAACGAGAATAATCGCAAACAAAAGTACAACCAATACCCCAACCCACTTAAAAATGGAAAACTGGCTGCTGACATCCGAAACGGAATAAATGTATAACTGATTCTCCAGAATGCTGCTGTAGGTTATGTAAAAACGCTTTCCGTTACACCGGATATATCCCGTGCTTTTTGCATACTCCCGATCAATTCTTTCCAGATTGTCGCAAAGCGCATAATTATTTGCCAGAAAAATCCAGTCAAAAGAATCACTGATAATCGACTGTCTCGGCACATTAGTCAAAAGAACACGAAACTGCGAACTGTCCAGTACAAATACCGCATATCCGATGACGGTATCATCCTCCATCATCGTTTTTCCGAAATAAAGCGCTGCCGACTGATTCTCGGAATCCGTCACAACCTTCATTGCCATTTCATCCGGAGTTCTGTTCATTTGTCTGAAAATACCCCAGTTGGCTACAAAATCTGCCGGTACTTCTCCCGTGCTTTTGACTACAGGTTCATACTCATTGTTAAAAATATATAGTTTTGCCCGATATCCGAGCGAATTTGACAGTTTGTAAAGTCTTTCAAACAACTCTACCTGCTTTTCCTGCTCTAACGGTTCTGTCACCAGTTCCGTCTGCCCCGCAATCTCTTCCAATGCAACCCGGTAATGAACCATGACCCGTTCTATTTCTTCTTTTACGGCTTCATTGGACTTTTTGGTCATATCAATCTCTGAGTATCCCCAGAGCAGAAAGGTAATAATCACACCTGCAAAAGTAATGATAAATGCAGGTGCGATAGCATACCTTAAAAACATTCTGTATATATTATCCTTAAAAGAATTTGGTTTTCTACTCTTCATCCGCATAACCTCTTATCATAAGTATGCAAATATTATATCACAGAATGCCTACTTTCTGTTACAGACTGACCTCTTTCTTTCCGGATAGCTTAAAGAAAATCAGCAGGGAAACAATCGTTGTAAGTGTTAAGATACTTGATAATGCCGCTGCCGTTCCGTAACTTGCCCGGATTACTTCGGTGTAAATCGAAACTGACATCGTTCTTGTGCCACCTGTGTAAAGAATTACGGAAGCGCTCAATTCATTGATAATGGTAATCCAGCTTAAGATTGCACCGGACATAACACCCGGCATCATCATAACCGCTGTTACCTTAAAGAATGTTTTAAGCGGTGAGTCTCCCAAACTGATGGCTGCCTCTTCCATGCTCGGACTTAACTGATACAGAATTGCCGCACTCGAACGAAGCGTATAAGGAAGTCTTCTGACTACAAACGCAAGAATTATGATAAATGCGGTACCGCTTAACAATAACGGCTTTTTGTTAAAGGCAAGCAATAAAGTGATACCAAGTACGGAACCCGGAATAATGTACGGGAACATTGTCATGGAATCGATAATGTTGGAAATCCAGCTCTTTCTTCTGATGGTTACATAAGCAATCAGCATTGAAAGGATAATGACAATCACAATTGCAACCAATCCGAATAAATACGTATTCTTGATTGCCGTTCCCAGATTGTGGAAAATAGATTTGTAACTGTCAAGACTGTAGCCGTCAACAAAAATTGCACCGTTTGTTGCCTTGAAAGATGTATAAATAACCGTTATCTGCGGAATAATTGCTAAGAATACTACAAAATAGATAAACATGTGCATCAGGACATTGGGAAGACCTTTGATCTTCTTTGCCTGAATCGGTCTTAGGGAACTCATCGTAAAGGATTTCTTATTTACGACATATTTTTGTCCTAAGAACATCACGGCCGTAATGATAACCATAATAACCGCAAGTGCTGCCGCAAAGTTTGCCTGGCCGCCCATTTCACTGATAAATTCATTGTAGATTAATACCGGCATTACCGTATAGCCTTCACCAATCAGCATCGGTGTACCGAAATCTGCCAGTGCGTTCATAAATACGATCAGCGAACCTGCTAAAATTGTCGGAGCAATCAGCGGAAGAACTACTGTTCCGACTTTTCTGACCGCGTTACATCCTAGGCTTTCTGCCGCTTCACTTAAGGAAGCGTCTACTTTTTTGAGTGCTCCTGTTGTATACAGATAAATATACGGATACAATTTCAAAGTAAGAACCAGCAGAATTCCGCCGAATCCGTATATGGACGGTGTTTCAATGCCAAATACATTTGCAAAGAATTTTGTAATAACACCGCTTCGTCCGCCAAGTACAATCCAGGAATATGCTCCGATGAATGGCGGGGAAAGCATGGAAATAATAACCAAAATATCAATGAGTCCTTTTCCTTTTACCTTAAACGCCGTTGTCAGATAAGCTAACGGTGCGCCGATTAATACTGCCAGCAAGGTCGTACAGGTCGTTACCAGAAAACTGTGTCCGAGCGTCCTGTAATAGTATTTCTTGGAAAAGAATTTTGCAAAGTTTGCCAGTGTCAATTCTCCGGTAGCAGGATCCTTAAATCCACTGAAGAAAAGGGAGAATAAAGGATATACCAGAAATATCGCAAATACCAGCACGATTACAATCGTTACGACTGTCCAAAAGTCAAATCTTATTCCTTTTCTTTTACTCATAGCGTTTCACATCCTTTATCAGACTTCTTTCTCCATCTTCCGTGAAAATGTTAATCTTAAGTGCATTCGGTTTTAATTTTACCCGGTCACCTTCCTGCATAATTTTTTCTGCCTGGCCGACATCCTGACTAAATTCAATGATAGTTGTCATGCCCGATTCTTCAAAGCTCATGTCATAATTTACATATTTTCCTAAGAATGTTCTTGTTTTTACACAGGCATCGATTCCTTCATTACTGAGTGTAAATTCTTCCGGTCTTACGGAAATAATTACTTTTTGTCCGTCTTGGCATTCATCCGTCAGATTCTTCATCAGTACTTTGTATCCGTTTTGGAAAACTGCATACATGCCGTCTTCTCCTTTTTGCAGTGTTCCGTGGAAACTGTTGGAATGTCCGATAAACATTGATACAAATACGTTATATGGTCTTGTATAAATACTTTCCGGTGCTCCGATCTGCTGGATAACCCCATCTTTCATAACTGCGATTCTGTCGGAGATGGCAAGTGCTTCTTCCTGATCATGGGTAACATATACGGTGGTAATTCCGACTTGTTTTTGTACATCTCTGATAGCGCTTCTCATTTCTACACGAAGCTTTGCATCCAGATTGGATAACGGCTCATCCATTAAAAGTACACTCGGGTGGATAACGATCGCTCTTGCAAGAGCAACTCTTTGCTGCTGTCCACCGGATAAACGTTCCGGAAGGCGGTCCTGATAATCCGTAATTTTTACAACATCCAGAATATTGTCTACTTTCTGCTTCATTTCCGCTTTGTTTAATTTTCTTAGTTTCAATCCGTATTCAACGTTCTGTCTGACTGTCAAATGAGGGAAAATCGCATAATTCTGGAAAACCATACCGATATTTCTTTTATGTGCGGGAATATTGTTGATAACTTTGTCATCAAACTTGATTTCTCCGCCTTCAATGGAATTAAATCCCGCAATCATACGGAGCAGTGTTGTTTTTCCACATCCCGAGGGACCCAGCAGCGTGAAAAACTCTCCGTTTTTAATATTCATTGACATTCCCGGGATAATTGTGACATCATCATATTTTTTTACAACATTTTCTACATTAATC
>JAQXIR010000196.1 GCA_029007885.1 Lachnospiraceae bacterium
GAATCAATTAATGATCTTCCCAGTAAAGTAAAACTTGAATATGGAATAAATCCGCATCTTAGACAGGATGTCAGTAATATTACAAGAGCTAATATAAAAAAGTGTGAAACGCAGTTGAATACCAATAGGTCTTATATGTATGTGCAGGCAATACTGGATGAGTTTCATAAGGTACAGGATTCTTCAGGAATGATTATGGATAATGATGTAAAGGATATGGAAAATCTTAATCAGATTAATCCGGAAGAATTGACAGAGGATATTGAACTCCATACATATGAAAAAGTACCAAACACTGTACAAGAAGTGGATTTAACAGAACAGATTAACCAGAATACGGAATATGCTGATGAACTGGAAAAAAATTATAAGCAGTTTGTTGAAAACGGAAAAAGTGAATTTAGAGCGTATTTCGGTAAAAATCGCTGCGTATGCCTGTGATTCGGCGTCGATTCTTGGTGGACACCAGATAAAAGAGCCTGATGAATTCAAAAAAGCCAAAGAATTCGAAAATATGATTAACTGGTAAAACTACACAAAAAGAAATGTGAAAATTAATGAAAAGGGGAAAATTGGAATATAATCAGAACCACCAGCTAAGCTGGTGGTTCCCTTTGTCCCTGTAAGTGCTTATTCTTGTGCTTCAGTATATTGACATTTGTGCTTAGTATAAATATAATTACAAGCATAAAAGACAATACAAGAAAGGTAAATATTGTGGGAGCAACTGAAGAAATTATCAAGATGGCAAAAGAAAATCAAGGTATGGTCACTACTGCAATGGTGGTTGCAGCAGGGTTTTCCCGTGGAAATATCAAATATCTTGTTGATAAGGGTATGATTGAAAAATCTGTCAGAGGTGTTTATGTTTTGCCGGGTGTCTGGGATGATGAGATGATTAATTTGCAGAGTCGATTCAAAAGAGGAATTTATTCTTATGAAACAGCATTGTTCTTGTGGGACTTAACAGACAGGACGCCGAATCAATATCATATGACTTTTCCGGCAAATTATAATTTGACCAAGCCAAAAGAAGAGAATATTCGATGTATACAATGCAAAGATGCTTTATATGATTTGGGAATATCAGAAGTGAATACAACGGGAGGAAACACCGTAAAAACTTATTGCATGGAACGTACACTCTGTGATATTTTAAGACCTCGTAGTTGTGTGGATATTCAGGTAGTGACAGAAAGTTTTAAGCGTTATGTAGCTCATTCAGATAAGAATATTCCTGCCTTGTCAGAGTATGCAAAACTTTTGAAGGTTGAGAAAAGGCTCAGAGCATATCTGGAGGTACTGTTATGAAAAATGCCATGCAATTAAAAGCACTTATCAAAAATATTGCAAAAGAGAAACATATATCAGCTCAACTGGTAATGCAGAATTATATGTTGGAGAGATTATTGGAACGCATATCTGTTTCAAAGTATAAACAGAACATAATTTTGAAAGGGGGATTTTTGATTGCAGCAATGGTAGGACTTGATACCAGAGCGACGATGGATATGGATACCACGATAAAGGGTTTACCTGTAAATGAGCAGACTATTCATGAAATGTTTGAAGAAATTTGCAAGATAGAATTGAATGATGAAGTATCATTTGAGTTTCGAAATATTGGAGAAATTCGTGAGGGAGATGTATATGCAGGTTATCGTGTTTCATTAGCTGCGAATTACCCACCTATGATAATTCCATTGAAATTGGATATTACCACAGGTGATAAAATTACTCCAAAAGAAATTGAATATCAATTTAAACTTCTTTTTGAAGAAAGAAGTATCTCAGTGTTAGCTTATAATTTAGAAACAATCATGGCTGAGAAACTGGAAACAGTAATATCCAGAGGTGATCAAAATACAAGATCAAGAGATTATTATGATATATACATATTGGCTAAGTTGCAATATTCCAATATAGAATTAAATGCGTTAAAGGCAGCGTTGAATGCAACAACAGAAAGACGTGGTTCAACAGCAGTAATTAAGAATTATCACAGAATAATGGACACGGTAAGAAGTAGTGAGATTATGCAAAAACAGTGGAATAATTATAAAAAGGACTTTGAATATGCAACAGATATTAATTTTAGGGATGTATGTGGGACTGTTTTAAATTTGATGGATAGTCTTATGACAATGGAATAAAGCCTTTGCCTGTAGAGTATTTGCGCCGTTCTGTCAATTAGTAAAAATAGATAAAAAGAAAATTACATCTTTAGAAATTTGCGCTAATTTACTAAAGTAAGTGTTAGTAATATAATATAAATACGAAAAATTGCGAAACTTTTATCCGCATTAGTTTCGCAATTTTTTCATTTGAGAAGTGTTATACATTTTCAAAGAGAAGGGAGAGAGAAGATGAAACTGAAAAGATGTTTCAAAACTGTACTCAGCAGTCTGCTTGCAGCAGCAATGATTATTACAGCGGCTCCGGCTGGCTTATCGCTGAGTGTACAGGCTGCACCGACGGACGAGACCGCACCGGATGCAGCACAGGTAACGGATGAAAATACCGTTATGGCAGAAACGACAGAGCCGGGGGAAGGAACCGTAACAGCAGCGGCTGCTGATACTTCCACAGGCTGGTGGGGACCGACCATTGATAGTGAAGGTAAGGTTACCCTCTACTACTATGGCACTGTAAATGAAAGTATAGCGGTAAAAGGAGGCTGGGATGCCAGCTGGTCTGATCTATGTGATATGGTTTTACAGGAAGACGGAGGATATGCTTATACGCTGCCGTTGGAAAAAGCCCCCAGAGACCTGAGTTTTGAGTATGGATATGTACCGGATGGAAATCATAGTAATTTTCAGAAAGACACACATAATCCAACCGATAATTTCAACAAGAACAGCAAGATTGTCAGAAATCCGCAGGCAGATACTTCCGGTAATGTTACCTTATATTATTATCCGGAAGCACATGGCGCTTACCCTACCGTAAAGGTAAAATACCGTACGCAGGGTTCAACCGGTGCTTATCAGGAAGTTGAGATGACTACCGGTGTGGCACCGTATACAAAAGTACTGACAGCACAGATTTCCGGTCTTGCAGACGGAACTTACGAATATGTATTAGACGTTGACGGAACAGAAAAAGAGGACCTTAACAGAGCGGCAGGAGACCAGACGTTCACAGTATCTTCTTATCCGCAGCCGGATGGAAGACCAAGTCCTGAGATTAACGGCAAAGAAGTTACGTTCCATTATTATGCACCTACAGCAAAGTCTGTAAAACTTGCCGGCAGTATGAATGACAGCTGGGGTTACCAGAGTGATATGGTACTTGATCCTGAGACAGGATATTTTTCCTTTACGAAAACGGTATCGTCCGGAGAATACCTGTATAAATTTGTAGCAGACGGTAACTGGATAACTGACCCGTTAAATACAAATCCGAAAAAAGAAGGTAACAGCACATTTGTAGTTGCAGGACTTGAAGATGCAAAGGCGGAAGTCGTAGTGGGTTCTTCTGTAGCACTTCCGAAGACTTTAAAATGCTATGACGGCACATCTACAGCAGAATCCGTTGGAGTGGCTAACGAAGCGGTAACCTATGCGTTATCAGAAGAAACTGCAGCAAAAGAATGGAAAGACAAAGTAACACTGGCGGAAGCAGATGGCATTACAACATTAAACGTAGCAGCAGACCTGCCGGCAGAAGTAACGGAATTTACGTTAACGGCAAAGGATAAGGATAACCACACTTCTGTTGTCACAGTAACAGTTGTAAACAAAGTTTATAATTATACAATTTATTACTATGACGAAGAGCATGGCTCAAGCAAAGACAATGCAGCACTTTGGATTTGGGAAAATGAAGGTGCAGGCGGCGTATTGTATGACTTTACGGCAGAAGAAGTACTGTCAGACGGCAATACATGGCTGAAAGCAGAAGTTCCGTTAAGTTATACGGACTTAAGAATTATACCGAAGAATTCGGGCGCTGCATGGGATTGGCAGGATGGTCAAAGAGCGTTTACAAACGAAGCAGAAGACGAAAATGTAACACTTTACATTGTTTATGGTGACGGTACTAAGATTTATACCGCACTCCCGGAAGTAAAACCGATTGAAAAAAGCTATCTTGTTGTAGAATATGAAAGAAAAGACGGTTCTGCACAGGATTGGTATTTATATACCTGGAACAGCGGTTTGGGAAACGCTGTATACGTACCGTTTAAAGCAGTAGATGATAAATGGATTGCTACCGTTCCGGTAAAACAGGGATTGGAATCCATCAGTTATTGTATCGAAAAAGCAGTTGCCGGAAGCCATTGGGCTTCTAAAGACGGTAATGACTATGTTTGTCCGATGCCGGTAGACCAGAAAGTTGTTAAGATTAAGATGAAAGAGGGAGAGGGAATTACCTATACCTACCCTTACAATAAAGGTTATGAAATTGATGTAGAAAACAAGACCATTCATTTCTACTTCAGAGATGATGATGTTTTCATCGCAGGAAGTGAAGGCGGTTACGATTCTGTTTCCGTTGAAATTGACGGTCAGAAGCAGGCAATGGTATTTAATTCCGATGCGCAGAGATATGAATATGATTTCGTAGAAGCAGAAGGATTACAGGAAAAGGATTATCTGTATCGCTATGAACTGAAAAATGGTGAGAGTACAAGCTATGCGCTGGACCTTTTCAATGAAAAAACCACAACAGAAGAAGAAATTGAGTATTCCGTATGTACATATGAACTTTTCGATGTTGATGTAAAAGCCGAAATGTATTTTGGCGAAATGGACTATAACGACAATAACGTTTTATCAGTGGCATTCGAAGGAACAGATGGTGCAGATATCTCGGGAATGGAAGTGGTTGCTGCAACAGCAGACTTAACAGAAGTCGGATTTTCTGCGGATACTGCAATTGATACGCAGTTGCTTGAACTTTCCATCGCAGTAGGCGATTGGATTGAAGCCGGCACAAAGACAATCCCGGTAACTGTATTTGACCAGTATTACAATAAATATACAGCAGAAGCAACCGTAGAAGTTGTAAACAGAAATAAAGGAAATGATTTCGACTGGGATGAAGCAGTTATCTACTTTGCCGTAACAGACCGTTTCTTTGACGGCAACAAATCAAATAACGGAAAAGGTTATAATACTGATGAAGCAACCGGCGGTTCAAGTTATCACGGCGGTGACTTCAAAGGACTTACACAGAAACTGGATTACTTACAGGACCTTGGCGTAAATACAATCTGGATTACACCGATTGTTGCAAATGATATGGCAGAAGGTCTTACAACACCGGAGGGACTTGCTTCCTGGGGTTACCACGGATACTGGGCAAGTGATTTTGAAAAACTGGATTCCCATCTTGGAACAGAAAAAGAATTCAAGGCACTTTTAGACGCCGCACATAAACGTGGTATGAAAATCATGGTTGACGTTGTGTTAAACCATGCAGGTTATAACAATGAAGAGTACTTTAACAATATTTTGAAGGATGAAGAAGGCAATCCGGTTCGTATGATTCGTGAAGGCGACGAGATTGTAATAGGAGATGATAAGAAAAATCCTCTTTCTGATCTTCCTGACTTCTTAACAGAAAATCCTGAAGTTAGAGATCTTTTGGTAGAATGGCAGTCTAACTGGGTTAGCAAGTACGATATCGATTATTATCGTGTGGACACTGTAAAACATGTAGACGATACGACATGGTCTGCATTTAAGAATGCGTTAACCAAGATTGATCCGGAATTTAAGATGATTGGTGAATGGGCAGGCGCAGGCTATGCAACAGACACCGGTATGTTATATTCGGGACGTATGGACTCCCTGCTTGACTTTGACTTTAACAATGAAGCAACAAAATTTGTAAATGGTGATATTGCAGAAGTAGAAAGTTTCCTGACAGCAAGAAACAGTGCAATCGATAATACAGCTTCTTTAGGCGCATTTATCGGCAGCCATGATGAAGATGGATTTGCTTATAAACTTGTGCATCCGGAAAGCGGAACCGGTGTGAGTGAAGAACAGGCAATGGCCCTTACAAAAGTAGCAGCTTCCTTACAGATTACCGCAAAAGGCCAGACCGTTATTTACTACGGTGAAGAAATCGGTATGACGGGAGCAAATAATTATCCGTATCAGGATAACCGTTATGATTTTGACTGGTCACTTGTAAATGATGACAATGATATGCTTGCACATTACAAGAAATTACTTTCTATCCGAGACCTGTATTCGGAAGTATTTGCAAAAGGTGTTCGTACTACGATTGCAGCAGATGATGATGAAGGATATGATGTATTTAAGAAAGAATACGGTGGTATTGATGTTTATACGGCATTAAATATCAATGATTCTGAGAAGGAAGTATCCATCACAGGATTTACACCGGATACCTATGTTAAGGATTTATACAGCCTGAAATTATACCGCACGGATGAAACCGGAAATGTTACCATCAGCATTCCTGCAGCAGCAGACGGCGGTACAGCAGTACTCGTGGAAAGTGATACAGACAAACTGTTCTATGTAGATGCCATCGAGGATCAGACATATACAGGAAACGCTGTTACACTGGATGCAGCTGATTTGAAAGTATGGTATGGTGCAACCCTGTTAGAGGCAGGAAAAGATTACAAAGTTTCCTACAAGAACAACAAAACAGTGGGTACTGCAACCGTAACGGTAACCGGTATCGGAAACTACGAAGGAAAAGAAACAGCATCCTTTAATATCGTTGCGAAGAACCTTGCAGATTCTGATGTTACCATCACAATGCAGACTGATTTGATTGAAACAGGTAAAGCATTAAAACCGTTGACAGCCGTTACCTATAACGGAAAGAAACTTGGTACAAAAGATTACACAGTTTCATACAATGCAATAGGAGAGGAAGCATCAAAGACTCCTGTAAAAGATGTGAAAACTGCCGGCAAGTATGAAATGATAATCACAGCAGTAAATAAGAACTTTACAGGTTCTGTAACAAAAGAATTTACGGTTTACGCAAAAGCTGATACGTTATATATGAAAGATGTTAACATTACACTTGGATATACAACGCATGAGTACACAGGCGCAGCGTTAGAACCGACAGTAACCGTAACGAAGAAGGACAGTGCAAAGACTCCGATTGCTTCTGATGCTTATTCAGTTACCTATGATAACAATACCGATATTGGAAAAGCAGCAAAAGTTACGATTACCGGTGTACCGGCAAAAGGACTGATCGGTACGGTAGAAAAGACATTTGCAATTACCGGAACAGATATTTCAAAAGTAGCAGAAGTTGACCTCACAAACTGGAAGACAGAAGTTACATATGATGTAATAACAGGAAGTGCAGTTCAGACAAATGTAACCCTGAAAGCAAAAGCAGGTGTTGATGCTGAGATTTTAGCAGACGACTATACCGTAAGTTATCAGAAGAATGATAAACCGGGTACAGCAACCATGTTATTTACAGGTAAAGGTAAATATACCGGAACCATTAAGAAGACCTTTAAGGTTACAAAGGCTGCTTTAGAAAAAGATGACATTTTTGCGGGATCGACAGCTGTTTACTTAAAGAAAGGCAGCAAGGTAGATGTTATAGTAAGCCTTGACGAAATAATACTTACAGAAGGCAAAGACTATAAGCTGACATTTAAGAACAACAAAGCTGTTACAACGGAGAATATGGCGGATAACAAAAAACCTTCCGTAACAATTACCGGTATGGGAGCATTCACCGGAAGCGTTACGAAGTACTTTACGATTGTGCCGTCAGATATCGACAGCCTCGATGTTTCGGTAGCGGATGTTGCATACCAGAACAAGAAAGGTAAATATATTTCTGTACCTGTCGTAACAGAAGCAGACGGAACGAAACTTGTGAATAACAAAGACTTCACATGCACATATTTATTGGAAGATGGAACAAGTCTGACAAAGAATGACGTTGTAGATGCAGATGAAGAAGTATGCGTTACAATAACTGCTAAAGGACCGAACTATGTCGGAGAAACAAGCAAGCGTTATTTGATTACGGTACAGGATCTCTCCAAAGCAAAAGTAACTGTAAAAGCACAGGTATATACAGGGGAAGAAATTAAACTTGATGCAAGTGACTTCACAATTAAAGTAGGCGATACAACGCTGAAAGAAGGAAAACACTATTACATCGATGAGGATTCTTACAAAAACAACATTGATAAAGGCACAGCATCCGTAACAATTGTCGGAATGGGCAACTACGGTGGAAAGAAGACAGTAGACTTTAAGATTACAGGACGTGCTGTAGCATGGTGGTGGAATCTTCTTCACTAATTTATAAAACAGGAGCGGTATTCGATATGAATACCGCTCCTTTAAAATACTTATTTATACATCCAGCGTATGTTTATCAAATTTTTCTTCGCAGTACCGACATCGGTAGATTCCTTTTTCTTCATCGGCAAGGAAGAACGTATGTGGAAGTTCCTGCTCGATAGAAGTGATACAACGTGGATTTTTGCATTTGAACACATTTTTGATTTCTTTTGGAAGGAACAAATCTTTTTTTGCAACGATATTACCGTCTTTAATAACATTTACGGTGATATTGCGGTCGATTACGGCAAGGACATCTAAGTTTAACTGGTT
>JAQXIR010000197.1 GCA_029007885.1 Lachnospiraceae bacterium
TTCTCTAATTCTCTTATTATGAAATTGCTTTTCTCCTATTCTCTTATTCAGGTGTTTTCAATTGTTTTTTAATCTTCGTCTTCACACGATTCAATGCATTATCTGTGGATTTGGGATCTTTGCCAAGAAGTCTGGCTATATCCTGATAGTTCATTCCGGTCATAGACAATTCCAGAACCTGACGTTCCAATGCACTCAAATCATTTTCAATAATTTTTTCGATTGCTTCCACGTTTTCCCTGTCAATCAGGATCTCTTCCGGATTGCGCTCGGAAGAATTCTGAATTGCTCCGATTAACTCACTTTCCATATCAGTCTCTTCCTGATTTTTATACAGTGAAATATAGGAATTCAACGGCGAATGCTTCTTGCGGTTTGCTGCCTGGATGGCAGTGTACATCTGACGTGAAACACAAAGATCGGCAAAAGTATAGAAACTTGCATCTCTGCCACTGTCATAATCTCTAACTGCTTTAAACAGACCAATCATACCTTCCTGAATCAGATCATCCTTGTCTGCTCCCAAAATAAACATTCGTCCGGCCTTGCGTCATACCACATTTTTATATTTTTCCATTAAATAATCGACGATTTGCTGCTCTCCTTCACGATAGCGGATAATCAGTTCTTCATCAGAATATTCTGAATATTTTTCCATGTTATGTAAACCCATTTTGTTTCTCTTGCCATCTTTACTTTGTTTTGCTAACCATTCCTTACCGCACTAACTCATTCTTTGTCTCACAATTTCATAAGCAAGCACTCCCGCGGCGACAGAAGCATTCAACGAATCAATATCACCTTTCATCGGAATGGATGCTGTCATATCACATTTTTCTTTTACCAGGCGACTTACTCCTTCTCCTTCATTTCCGATCACCAGTCCGATTGGTCCTTTTAAATTTAGATCATACATCCCTGTTCCGTTCATATCCGCACAGACAAACCAAAGTCCTTCTTTTTTCAGTTCTTCAATGGTCTGTCCTAAATTGGTAACCTTGGCAACGGGTGTATAATTTAATGCACCGGCTGAAGTACGGGCAACGGTTGCGGTAAGTCCGACTGCTCTGTTTTTGGGAATCACAACTCCATGGGCACCGGCCAGATTCGCCGTCCTTATAATCGCTCCCAGATTATGAGGATCTTCAATTCCATCTAAGAGAAACAAAAACGGATCCTCCTGCTTTGCTTTCGCAACCTCCAGAATATCCTCCAACTCTGCATAGGTATAGGCTGCACAGACAGCAATCACGCCCTGATGTTTTCCGGTCCGGGATAGCTGGTCTAAGCGCTCCTTTCCCACAAATTTAATCATGGAACCATTTTTTTTGGCCTCTCGCCTAATGGTAGCCATTGGCCCATCCTGACAACCGTCCAAGATATATAATTTGTCAATCGTTTTTCCGGAACGAAATGCCTCAATGACCGCATTTCTTCCTTCGATATAAGTTTCTTCGTATGCCATACTGCTACCTTTCTATTTTCAAACAATCTATAAACATGTTATATTATGATACATTACATATATGATTATGTTTCATTTATATATCATCATCATATCAAATGAACATGTCGTTTTCACATCATCACATCAAATGAATTATATGATTATGTCAACCAATTCCAGTCCCCTCTTTGTCAACTCCAGAATGCGGTCTTCCTGTCCGTTCAAATACAGGAATCCAAGCAAGGCTTCCAGCCCCGTTGCCTTACGGTAATCATTTACAGAAGCATTTTTGGCAACCGTATGCGGTTTTGCATTTCGCCCGCGCTTATAAATGGCTCTTTCTTCCTCTGTCAATTCTTCCATCAAGGCTTCAATCATTCTGGCCTGAACCTTGGCATTTACTACAGCTGTTTTAGTTTTATGTAAACTGCCGGCCTGACGGTTTCCTCTTTCTACGACAATGCTTCGTATGACAATCTCAAAAACGCAGTCTCCCATAAATGCAAGCGTTAACGGAGAGTATGTTCTTACATCCACATTGCCGCAGTCAAATGTTTTTTTAATCTTATCCAGTAAGCTTAAGCTCTCTTCCATTTAACACCCTCACGCGTATCTTCCAGAATAATGCCCTTTTCCAAAAGTTCATTTCGGATTGCA